>NZ_SMCL01000004.1:0-380178 GCF_004343065.1 Neorhizobium sp. S3-V5DH | reverse complement strand
CCTGACGACCTCAACTGCTCCAACCGCCCGGTGCGGACCCGCATGCCGGGTGGTGTGGGAGGGGCGGAGCCAATAGGCTCCCCCCTATCCCGATTTCATGCCATTCTTTTTTTGATCCCGCACGCCCTGTGATCTTGGGCCTGTAGTCTGTGCGGCGATCGTTCTTGGCTTGCATCCAAAGCTCAGTTCGGGCGGTTCACGCCGTCGTAGTAGTCACCGCTGTCGAGATCGCTGGCGCGATTGTCGCGGCTGCCGCCGTTGCTGAACAGCAGCTGGCCTTCATTGCGGTTGGCCCGGATGCTGCCGGTCCGGGTGGCGTCGACCGAAGCCGAAGCAGCCGGAACGTTCTTCTGCGTGCCCTGGTAGTAATCGCCGTCGGCAAGAGCCGCACCTGCGAAGGAAATCGAAGCGACGAGGGCTGCGGCGAGAGCGGAAGTGATCTTGGTCATTGTATTGGTCCTTTCAGAGTGCCCGTGACGTAGAGTTTGCGACCAGGCCGCGGGCGTGGTTTCGGTATCTTGAATGCGTTGCGGTTAGTTCGGGCGGTTTGCGCCCGTGTAGTAGTCGCCGCTGTCGATGGCCTGCGCGGCGTCGGTCTGGGCGCTCTGGGCGCGGGAGATCGAGCCGGTATAGCCGTAGTGGGCGGAATTCTGCGCGCCGTGAGCGGCCGGATGCTGTTCGCCGGCGGACGGCGGCAAGACGCCTTCATAATAATTGCCCTCAGCGAGAGCGGCGCTTGCAAAAGAAGCCGAAGCGATGAGGGCTGCGGCGAAAGCGGAAGTGATTCTGGTCATTGTATTGGTCCTTTCAGAGTACCCGTGGCGAAAAGTTTGCGACCCGGCCGCGGGTTTGGTTTCGGTATCTTGAATGAGTTGATTTAGTTCGGGCGGTTCGCGCCGGCGTAGTAGTCGCCGCTGTCGACGACCTGTGCGGCGTCGGCCTGGGCGCCCTGGGCGCGGGAGATCGAGCCGGTGTAGCCGTAGCTGCCGGACTGGCTGTGCTGGACGGCTGCGGGCTTCTGGACGCCTTCGTAATAATCGCCTTCAGCGAGAGCGACGCTTGCGAAGGAAGCCGAAGCGATAAGGGCTGCGGCGAGAGCGGAAGTGATCTTGGTCATTGTCTTGGTCCTTTCAGAGTGCCCGTGACGTAAAGTTTGCGACCTGGCCGCGGGCTTGGTTTCGGTATCTTGAATAGTTGTTTAGTTCGGGCGGTTCGCGCCGTCGTAGTAATCGCCGGCTTCGAAGGCAGGCTGGATTTCCTTGCCGGTCTGCTGGCCGTCCCGGGCAACGCTGCCGGTCTGGATATGATCGACGGAAGCGGCCTTGGTTGCGCCTTCGTAGTAATCGCCTTCAGCGAGAGCGGCGCTTGCGAAGGAAGCCGAAGCGATGAGGGCTGCGGCGAAAGCGGAAGTGATCTTGGTCATTGTGGTGGTCCCTTCAGAGTTGCCCTTGGCGAAAGTTTGCGACCTGGCCGCGGGCTTGATTTCGGTATCTTGAATGAGCTGCGCTTAGTTCGGGCGGTTTGCGCCGTCGTAGTAATCGCCGGCTTCGAAGGCAGGCTGAATTTCCTTGCCGGTCTGCTGGCCGTCCCGGGCAACGCTGCCGGTCTGGATATGATCGACGGAAGCGGCTTTGGTTGCGCCTTCATAATAATCGCCCTCAGCGAGAGCGACGCTTGTGAAGGAAGCCGAAGCGATAAGGGCTGCGGCGAAAGTGGAAGTGATGGTCTTCATTGTCTTGTCCTTTAGATCTATTCTCAGTCCGGCCTTGGCTGGGACCGAGCGAATTTCTGTTTGCGATGTTCATATCGGACCGATCGGTTCGATCCGGAAGACCCTTATTTGGGATACTACTGTCAATGAAATGTTGACGATGGAATTTCGCACCTGCGAAATGCTCGCATAGAGGGTATCCAGACAGAGAATTTGCTCTGCCCTGGATGATTAATCGTTTTAATTACAGAATGTTAATGATTTTAAATAGCAAAATCAGATGCATAAATGAAATTTAACGAACCACATCTCATGGCTGTAGAAAGTTTTTAGTTTTGACTTTTCAGCGGCTCAATCCCGCATTTTGTGCCTAATTAAGCGTTTCACAAAACTGTGACCTCGGCTTGTTGCCGCTCCCGGCCCGAAAATGCGACGCCGTTTTCGTGATCACCCTGCCTTTTGATGATGCGTCGCAGCAAAAAATATCGCCAACTCTTGTACCCTAAAACGAATGGCCGCCACGATTGTCGCGGCGGCCATTCGAAATACACCACACCGCCTCTTGTTCAGAGACGCGTCCAGGTCTGCGACTTGCAGAGGATCTTGAGGACGCAGCCCTTCATCTTGAGTGAATTGCCAGAGACCGATCCGGAGCCGCTATAGGTCTTGTCTTCGGCAGGGTCGGTGATCTGACCGCTGTACTCGCCATCCTGACCGGCAAGCCGGCCGATTTGCTTGCCGGCGTGCTTCCCGGTTTTCAAGGTTACGCAGAAGGCGCTCCCGCATTTGCCGATCACCGCCGTCTCGCCGCTTGCCGTCTTCCAGTTGCCTTCGATCGGTTCGGCGGCGAGAGCCGCTGTGGCAGCAAGTGCAAACGCAGTGGCGAGCACCAGTTTTCCCAATGTCATGAATTCTCCTCCTCCTCGGCCGGTCGGGCTTCTCGATCCCGCGGCAACGCTCCTCGACGCCGCGCTCCTCTGCGCAAGCTGCAAAACTTAGCTTACGCTCACGTAAAGGTAAATAGCCTCGTTCGCGGGCCATTTTTGAGGACTTGCGGCATGAATTTTAGATGCCGGCCCACACGTGAAGGGCATTCGTGGTTAGCGCGGGGTTTAAATCAATTTCTCAACATTTCGTAAAAATCCTCGCGGAATCCTTAAAATGCAAGCCATCTGATGCTTAACAAAAAGCCAAGTTTACCAACTATTTGAACTTTGTTTTCCGCAAGTTAAGCATGCTTTTTAGGCGTCTCTTGGAAGGTTTGCGGGATAGTGGGTCCAACAAAACGAGCGGGGCAAACCGCCGGCCGAAAGGATCGAAAAGAGCCGCTTGAAGACGGTGATCCCGATGGAAACAGGGCAGAAGAAGATGACAGGCTTTAACAGGGATCAAACCGATGGCACGCTTTGAAATGCACAATTCCGGAATGGCCACCATGGGTGGCGAAACCCGCGCCGATACTTTTTGCGATATGGGCCTCATGTATGCGACCGGCCGTGGTTGCGAGGTCGATCTTGTCTCCGCTCATAAATGGCTCAACATCGCTGCGATCAAGGGGTCGGAGCGCGCCGCCGAGCTGCGTGCCGATCTTGCTCGGACGATGAGCAAAATGCAGCTTGCCGAAGCCCTTCGCGCTGCCCGCGAATGGATGACGATGCACTGAACGCCGGTTGACCGGCCGGGTGAATACCGGACGAAGATGAAATGAGGACCGGATGGGCCACGCAAGATGGCCGGCGGAAGAACAATGAGGGATGGGGGATTCGGCCCTGAACAGGGAGCCGAAGCTCGAAAATCGAGACCGCGACCGGCAGAAACAAGGCCGGCGCGGCCTTGTTCCATTTTTCCAGGCGCGTATCGAGCGTCGTTGGGCAGGGCCTCAGAGGTTCTGCAGCACCTTCGGCAGCGCCTCTTCAAGAAGCAGCATGTCCGATTCCGGGCCGGTGCTGATGCGGATGCAGCGATTGAGCGGCGCGACGCCCGGCATGCGGATGAAGACCCCATGTTCCATCAGCCCGTCGACAATAGCGCGCGCATGGGCACCGTCGCGCCCGCAGTCGATCGCCACGAAATTCGTCGCGGATGCCAGGGGCATCAGTCCGTTCGCCTCGGCGATGCGGGCTATGCGCTCTCGGGATGCCTTTATCCTACCGATCACGTCGAGCAGGTAATTCTGGTCCTTGAGCGCCGCGATCGCGCCGCTGACGGCGACGCGGTTCATCCCGAAATGGTTACGGATCTTGTCGAAAGCCTGCGCGGTGCCGGGCGTGGAGATCGCGTAGCCCACCCGGGCGCCGGCCATGCCGTAGGCTTTCGAGAAGGTTCGCGTGCGAATGATATTGGGCTGGTCGATCAGATCGGTGATCGCTGGCATTGCGTCGGCCGGCCCGGTTTCGCAATAGGCCTCGTCGAGAATCATCAGGCAGGTTTCAGGCAGCGCCTTTGCAAACTCCACGATATTGCCCGCGTCCCACCAGCTCCCCATCGGATTGTCGGGATTGGCGAAATAGACGAGCGGCGCATTTTCGCGGCGGACCGCCTCCAGCAACCCGTCGAGATTTTCGCGGTCGTTGACGTAGGGAACTGTCATCAGCCGGCCGCCATGGCCGGCCACGTGGAAGTTGAAGGTGGGATAGGCCCCGAATGAGGTGACCACGGGCATGCCGGGTTCGATTACCATGCGGACGATAAGTCCGAGAAGGCCGTCTATTCCTTCGCCGATCGCCAGATTTTCCGCCTTGCAGCCGAGATGGGCCGCCAGCGCCTGTTTCAGTGCGAAATTTTCCGGGTCTGCGTATTTCCATGTTTCGCCGGCCGTGGCGCATATCGCCTCGATAACCGAAGGCGCCGGGCCAAAGCCGTTTTCATTGGCGCCGATGCGGGCTTTCACGACAAGGCCGCGATTGCGCTCGATGGCTTCCGGCCCGACGAAGGGAACGGTGGCGGGCAGTGCGCTGATCAGCGGCGTAAAACGTGAGAATGCGGGCATGAACTAAGTTCCGGTTTTCTAAAGCCGGCACACAATAGGAGCGAATCGGTAAGGCGCAAGCCTGCTGTGACCTAATTGTCACCTCTCGCCGCCAAAAGTTTTCTCCTCCCGTTTGAAAAGCGTGCCGAGCCTCTCGATCACCTGGCGAACTTCTGGCCGGTGCCGGTCGTCGTCATGGGCTACGATCCATATCGTATGGGTGAGTTCGGCAATGATATCGCCCTCCCGTTCCAACCCGGCAACCGAATCGGCGACGAAACATGGGAGAACGCCCTGGCCATTGCCGCTTGCAATGAGGCGTAGCAGCAGCTCCGGCGAGCTGGTCCAGGTGCGGATCTCGGCCTCATGGTGCTGGAAGACCCATTTGTCGGCCGGCGCATGCGAGCTTTCGGTGCCGAGCGATACCCAAGGAAGGTCGGGTTCTCCGGCAAGCGTGCGTGCTCGATAGACCGCATGGCTGACGGCGACGGAGCGGCGGATCGCGATATTGCCGGATTCGGGGCGATACCCGACGATTCCCACATCCGCCTCGCGATAGGTGAAGTCCATGCGCTTGTGGAGCGACTTGCAGCAGAGCCGGAAACGGTCCTCCCTGGATCTGATCTCCGGTGAATGGTCCGCCACAAAGCCGGCAAGCCAGGCATCCGCGCCGATCGAAACGATCGGCATGGCGAAAGCCTGACCCTTCCAATCGGCGATGCTGTCTGCGGTTTTTTGCATCGTGCGAACGTGTTCGAGCAAGGTCTCTCCATCCGGCGCCAGCCGGTAGCCCTGCTGGCTGCGCACGAAGAGCGTCCGGCCGGTGGTACGCTCGAGCGCCAGCATCCGCCGCCCGATCGTCGGCGCGCTGATCCCGGTTCGGGTCGCGGCACCGCTGAGCCCGCCTTCGTTCGCCACATGGAGAAAGAGCTTCAGATCGTCCCAGTCCGCTTCCGTCATGCAAGGCACCCTATGGCGTCACCAGCGATCTTCCCATCGTTCACGGATGAAAGATGGTTTTCGTCGACGCGTCTACAACGAGGGACGGCAAAGCATTAGCTCCGCGTCATCACATTATAGATGGAGATGTCCCTATGCTTCTCAACTGGGTAACGCTTTGGAATAGAGTGAAGCACGAAAATGACAGGCGCCGGCCGCATTCACTGGCCGATCCGCTAGAAGGCGCCGAATGGCAAGGGCTCCTCTGGGCCATACCCGCTCTTTCGCGGCTGACGTCCGGCGCCGGACGGAAACGGGACGATGGCGTCCGCAATGGCGCAAGGGTCAGTGGCTTATCTCGAAGCTCAGCCGCACGACATGGTGGAGGAATTCGGCATCGATCAGCATATTGAAGCCGACGGTTACCTTTTCTTCCTCCCGGCGGATCACGGTGCAGCCGATATCGTCGTGAATGCCGATGATTTCCAGGAAGAAATTGTTCGGTACCTGCAGATGCGGGCTGATTTCCAACTCGGCTCCGTAAAGTGAGATGGTGCGGATCAGGCAACGGATGCTCTTCTTGGTGCTCAGGTGACGGCCGACGAGGATGATCTTGCCGGGCCGGTCGATCGTGAACTTTTCGAAAGCCTGTTCGCGAGAGCCTTTTAGTTTTTTGTCCTGGTCCATCACAAAGGGCATGAAACCCTCCTTCTTCACTCCTGGCATCACAATATTCCTCCTTCGCTGACACATTCTGAAACAGAAAGATTAAATTCGAGCGATTCATCTGAAATAGCGCCGGAATCGGACGCAGACGCCTCTGGACGACGCCTTTTCCCGGTGGAGTGAGCACTCGATAAGCGAAAGCGGGTAATTGCCGATGTCGCGTTGTTGACGGTTCGGTGTCGCGGCGATACCCCTTGCGCTCGGATCGATGCTGCTATTGCAGCACGAAGCATGAGCGGCGTGGGGAGCAAAGCGTGACGGGCAGGTTGGTAATTGTCGGCGCAGGGCAGGCGGGTTTCGCGCTTGCGGCGAAGCTTCGCGCCCTGAAGGATGAACGGCCGATCACGATTGTGGGCCTGGAGAACGTGATTCCCTACCAGCGCCCGCCGCTCTCGAAGAAATACCTCCTGGGCGAAATGGATTTCGAAAGGCTCACCTTCCGGCCCCACACCTGGTATCCGGAAAACAATGTCGAGCTTCTGTTGTCCACCTATGTCGAGGAGATCGACCGCAAGGCAAAGCGCATACGCATGCAGGACGGTGCGTTGCTCGATTACGATACGCTCGCCCTTGCGACCGGCTCGACGCCGCGCACGCTGCCCGCCAGCGTCGGCGGCGATCTCGATGGGGTCTACACGGTGCGCGACAAACGCGATGCCGATCTCCTGGCGGGCGAGATGCGGCCCGGTCGCCGGCTCCTTATTATAGGCGGCGGCTATATCGGCCTCGAGGCAGCGGCGGTCGCCCGTCATCTCGGCCTCGAAGTAACCCTGATCGAAATGGCCGACCGAATCCTCCAGCGCGTCGCAGCAAAGGAAACGGCGGACGTGATGCGTGCCATCCATCAGGCCCACGGGGCTGTTATCCGGGAAAACACCGGGCTCCATCGTCTCGTCGGCGAGAACGGCAAGGTGCGCGCGGCCGAGCTCTCCGACGGCAGTACGATCGAGGTGGATTTCGTCATCGTCGGCATTGGCGTCACGCCGAACGACCAGCTGGCGCAGGATTGCGGCCTCGACGTCGGCAACGGCATTATCGTCGACGAGTTCGCCCGCACCTCCGATCCGTCAGTCTTTGCGATGGGCGACTGCGCCATGCTGCCCTGGAAGGGCAAGCGGATCCGTCTCGAATCGGTACAGAACGCGGTCGATCAGGCGGAGGCCGCGGCGGCCGTCATGGCCGGCGGCAGCACGCCCTATGATGCAAAGCCGTGGTTCTGGTCCGACCAGTATGACGTGAAGCTGCAGATCGCGGGCTTCAACATGGGATATGACGAGACGCTGGTGCGGCCGGGTTCGCGCGAGGGAAGCCTCTCCGTCTGGTATTTCCGCGAGGGACGCTTCATCGCCGTCGACGCGATCAATGACGCCAAGGCCTATGTAACCGGCAAGAAGCTGCTGGAAGCCGGGATCGAGCCCGCAAAAGCGGTTCTGGTCGACCCTGCCGCCGATCTCAAGCAGATGCTCGCCTGAAGGACCTGCCCATGCCCGCTCCGACGAATCGATTCAAGGCGGCTCTGAAGGCTGGGAGCCAGCAAATCGGGTTGTGGCTCAATACCGGCGAGCCGCTGATGGCGGAAATCGCCGGCAAGGCCGGCTTCGACTGGCTGGTGATCGACGGCGAGCATGGGCCGAACGACCTGCGCAGTGTCATGGCGCAGCTGCAGGCCCTTTCCTCGTCCCGGTCGGAGGTGGTCGTGCGTCCGCCGGTCGGCGAAACCTGGATGATCAAGCAGCTCTTGGACATCGGTGCGCGCACGCTCCTGGTTCCGATGGTCGAATCGGCGGAGCAGGCGAGGCAGCTGGTGCGTGCGGTTCGATATCCGCCACACGGCATTCGCGGTGTGGGCGCCGCCGTGGGCCGCGCCTCCGGGTTCAATACGATTCCCGACTATGCAGAGACGGCGGCCGACGAAATCTGCCTCATCGTGCAGGCCGAAACCATGGCGGCGATCAGCGATCTCGAAAACATTCTGGCGGTCGACGGTGTCGACGGCGTTTTCATAGGCCCTGCCGATCTCTCCGCCGACATGGGATATCTGGGTCGCATGGAGGCGCCGCAGGTGCAGGACGTCATCGAGAGCGCGATTCGGGCGATCGTGAAGGCCGGCAAGGCAGCCGGCATTCTCACCTTCAGCGAATCACTCAATCGCCGCTATCTCGATCTCGGCGCCACATTCGTGGCGGTTGGCGCCGATGTGACGGAGTTTTCAGCGGCGCTCGGAGCGCTCGCCGGTCGTTATGGGCGCGGTGCCGGCGCGGCAAAACAGCGTTCCGGCTACTGAGGAGCCCGGGGTAGCGGATGACCGCGCGATTCTCCCGCCATCCCCTTTAAGGCAGCCCGCTCGTCGATATCGCCGCCGCAGCGGCAATGTGGCTGCTCCATGTAAAACTTTGGCCCAGTATCACAAAAGCCTTGCATTCACGGGGGCTTCGACATAGTTAGACCGGCGACGGAGAGGTGGCCGAGTGGTCGAAGGCGCTCCCCTGCTAAGGGAGTATACGTCAAAAGCGTATCGTGGGTTCGAATCCCATCTTCTCCGCCATTCCAGGCCCGGCGCTCCGGAATCATCCCTCCATTCCCCGTATTCGATGACCGCTGCGACTCGTTATCGAGGCTTGTCCGCGGTGTGGTGCGCGGTTCTTGTTCTCCAGGTTTTGAGGTGCGCTAAGTGCCTGCCGGATAAGCTCTTTCTTAACGAAGCGTAAAATTTGAGGCAGCCCGGCGGCGGCTTTGTGTCCTTTCAGCAACAGACTTTACGGAAGCAGGTCCCGGAACCCCGTCCGGCAGCAGTTCCAGATTGCATGGTCATCTTCCTCTTGTATTTTCACATTCGGAAGCGAGGCGGTGGATCGTCCTTCTTCTGGTAATCGACGGGGATGGGGCAGGGAACGCTGTCCTTCAGCAATAAGAACCCAGACCCACACGAAACTTTTGACTGGAGGTCAAACATGAACATCAAGAGCCTTCTTCTCGGCTCCGCTGCTGCCCTCGCAGCAGTCTCCGGCGCTCAGGCTGCCGACGCCATCGTAGCTGCAGAACCGGAGCCCATGGAATACGTCCGCGTTTGCGACGCATTCGGCACCGGCTACTTCTACATCCCGGGCACCGAAACCTGCCTCAAGATTGGCGGTTATGTCCGTTTTGAAATGCAGCTCGGCCAGACTGCTTCTGGCGCCGGCGTTTATCCGGTTGACTTCGCTCTGGGCGATGACGACTACTGGGATGCAACCGGCCGCGCTCAGCTCGACATCACTGCAAAGTCCGACACCGAGCTCGGCACGCTGACGTCTGTTGCTTCGCTCCGTTGGGACTACGGCAACAACAACGTTTGGACGAACAACGACAACGCTGTTTACATCAACGAAGCCTACATCCAGCTCGGCGGCTTCAAGGTTGGTCGTTTCTACAACCCTTGGGATAAGGGTCTGAACGGCGAGCAGGACGCTATCGCTTCCGGCAACACCACCCGCATGAACTCGATCGGTTACTTCTACACCGGCGACACCTTCTCTGCTGGTGTTCAGGTTGACGAACTGTCTCGCGCTGCGGGCCAGGAAGTCGGTGTTGAAGCCATCGTTTCCGCCAAGTTCGGCGCTGTAGCCTTCGACCTCCTCGGTGCATATGACTTCGGTGCTGAAGAAGGTGCAATCCGCGCCCTCGCTTCGGCTGCGGTTGGTCCGGGTACGCTCCAGGCTGCTGTTGTATGGTCGTCTGGTCTCGGTGTACCCCGGGCCGCTTCCTCGACGCTTTACAATGCATACTACGACGAAGGCGAATGGGCTCTGGCCGCATCTTACGCCTTCAAGGTCAATGACAAGCTGACCCTTACTCCTGGTGCAACCTACGTCTGGAATACCGAAACCGACGCAGATGGCGACTGGACGGGCGACGACGCATGGCGCGCTGGTCTGACGGTTGACTACAAGATCGTCGAAGGCTTCTCGGCCAAGACCTCTGTAGACTACAACGAAAACGCAGTCACCGAATACTGGCGCGGTTTCGTACGTCTCGACCGTACGTTCTAATAACGAAAGGACTCCCCCGATCTCTTCGGGGGAGTCTTTTTTTATAATAGTGGCGGCCTTCAGGCCTCCATCTGGGGAGCTAAGCCGGGGAAAGAGGCCGTTTTTCGGCCTTAAGTTGTTTGGTCGCCTGCGGCCAGACTGGATTACATTTGGAAGTTTGACTGGAGGTCAAAGAATGAACATTAAGAGCCTTCTACTCGGTTCGGCAGCGGCTTTGGCGGCTGTATCCGGCGCCCAGGCCGCAGACGCGATTGTTGCAGCAGAACCAGAACCCATGGAATATGTGCGCGTTTGCGATGCTTTCGGCACCGGTTATTTCTACATCCCCGGCACGGAAACCTGCCTCAAGATCGGCGGTTACGTCCGTTTTGAAGTCGGCTTCGGCGAAGACGTATACGACGGCGGCGCTGGTACCGATGACTGGGATTCCTACGCTCGCGCTCAGCTCGACTTCACCGCCAAGAGCGACACCGAACTCGGTACGCTGACTTCGGTCGCGTCTGTCCGCTTTGACTACGGTGATGACACGGTTTGGACGAGCAACGCCAACGATGTCTACATCAACGAAGCCTACATCCAGCTTGGTGGCTTCAAGGTCGGCCGTTACTTCAACTGGTGGGATGCAAACGACCTGCCGGGCGAACTCGATAACCTCGGTTCGAACCGTCTGAACTCGATCGCTTACATCTACACCGGCGAAGCCTTTACCGCCGGCGTTCAGGTCGACGAACTGTCTCTGGTTACCGGTCAGGAAGTCGGCGTAGAAGCTGTGGTTCAGGCTGCTCTCGGCCCGGCCAAGCTCGAAGTTCTCGGTTCTTGGGATTTCGGTGCTGAAGAAGGCGCCGTCCGTGCGATCGGTTCCGTAGCCGTCGGACCGGGCACCTTCTATCTCTCCGGTGTTTATTCCACCGGTGACAACGCCTACTACGGTTCGGAAAACGGCGGCGGCGAAGCAACTGTCGCTGTCGCATACGCCTTCAAGGCCACCGACAAGCTGGAAATCATTCCTGAAGCCCAGTACATCTGGAACACGCAGGTTGCCGGCGATGGCGAATTCTTTGGTGACGACGCTTGGGGTGCCGGCGTAACCGTCAACTACGAGATCGTTGAAAACTTCAACGCCAAGGTTGCTGTCAACTATCAGGAAGTTGGCGACGACGACAGCGTTCAGGGTATCGTTCGCCTGCAGCGCGACTTCTAATCCGACCTTTCGGATGACATTCGGAAGCCCGGCCATTGCGCCGGGCTTTCTGTTTTTGGGCTGTAACGATTGCGAGAAGGGCTGGATCCATTCGCTTCACCTGAAAGCGCCTTCTCAAGCAGCGTAGCGGATTACCTTCCGCATCGGCATACAGCACGCGCGTCGTTTTGGGCGGTAGGCGACGAACCGGCTCCAAACGGAAGCGCAGGCACTATTGCGCCGCGGGACCAAGCGGGGTTTTGAGCGGCGTTAGCCGTCTGCAGCAGGTTTTTCGAGTGGTTTGAAGGCTTACCCTTGTCTGCCAAGCCTCAGGTCCGCCTCGATATCGGCCTTCTGGCCGAGCCGCGTTTTGTAGACCTGGTAGTTCTCCATCACCCGCTGCACGTAGTTACGCGTTTCGGGGAAGGGGATGCGCTCGATCCAGTCCACCACCTCATCGATCGATTTGCCGCGCGGATCGCCATAGCGGGCGATCCATTCCGGCACCCGCTTCGGGCCGGCATTATAGGCGATGAAGGTCAGGATATAGGAGCCGCCGAAGGCGTCGATCTGTTCGCCGAGATAGTGGGCTCCGAGCGTTGCGTTGTAGCCGGGATCGGTGGTGAGCTTCTGGGCGGCATAGGTCAGCCCGTGGCGCTTAGCGACACCCTGGGCCGTGCCCGGAAGGATCTGTAGCAGGCCGCGGGCATTGGCGGGCGAAATGGCAGCCGGGTTGAAAGCGCTTTCCTGACGCGCGATGGAATAGGCGAGTGCCTTGCCCGAACCCTCGATATTGGCCCCCTGAGGGATGACGCCGATCGGATAGGCGAGTGCCGCCACGTCGATGCCGCGGCCGAAAGCGGTCTTGCCGATCTGCAGGGAGAGGGCGTGGTTGTCCTTTGCTTCCGCCCGGGCCGAAAGCATGGCAAGTTCGCCAGGGCTCGTCAGCTCCTCGGCAAGCGCCCGATAAAGCGCCACGGCGCGTTTCTCGTGGCCGGCGGCTTCGAGCCGCGCGATAGCTTTCACCGCCTCGCGGTTCTCGAAACTCTCGCGATTGGCTGCAGTCGGCTGAGGATAGGCAACATTGAGTGTCTTGACGTCGAGCCGGGCCGCTGCAAGCTGTCCGTAGAATGTCCCCGAATAATGGGCAGCCTTTGTGAGGAATTCCTGGGCGCTGCCGGCGCCGCCCTGTTCCGCAGCGCGTCCCAGCCAGTACCAGGCACGCGAGGCGGAGAGCGGCCGGTTCGAGGCGTTGAGGATCTTGCGGAAATGGGTCTCGGCGGCTTTGGGGTCGCCAAGCGCTCTCAGGGCATACCAGCCGGCGTGAAACTCCGCGTCGACAACATCGGTGGGGGAGGTGGCGACATAGTCAGCGGCGATCTTGTAGGCGAGCTTGAAATCGCCCTGGTCGGCAAGTCCGCGGGCAACGATGCGCCGCTCGTTCCACCATTCCGTGGTATCGACGAGTTTCGCCGCATCGCGCGGTGCTTTGTCAAGAAGCTCGGCCGCCTCGTGGTATTTGTCCTGGCGCCGCAGATATTCGACGCGGGCGAAGAGATATCCGGCATCGTCCTTCCAGGATCCGTCGACAGCGGCAAGCAGCGTGCCGGCGTTCCTGGCGTTGCTGACGACGGCGGACCAGGCGGTGTAAAGCGATTGCGCCTTGGAAAGCTCGCTGAAGCGTTTCGCCTGCGCGGTCCGCCCTTTGTACATCAGATGATCCATCCGCGCCTTGTGGTCGGCGGATGAAAGCAGCGTCGGAAATTCGGCAATGATCTTGTCTTCGATCGGCTTGTCGAGCAGCTCCGTGACCCAGATCTGGCGAATGGCACGTGCCGCCTCGCTGGTCCTGCCGGTGGCCGCGAGCGCGCGGGCCAGGATGATCGCGCCTTCCGTGGTCTCCGGCCGGGTCGGGCCGAATGCGGCGAGCACGGCGCTTGCCGGCGGGTTTTCCCGGTAGAGGGCGCGTTCGGAGTGGGCGCGGAGGCCTTTGAGGCCCGGCCAGCTCTTGAGTTCCCGCTGTGCTGCGGCAATTTCTTGCGAGGGAACCCCAGGCGCGCCCGAGGTGGCGATTGCCCAGGTCAGGATATGCCGGTCGAGTGCGCCTTCGGAGAGGCCGTTCCGAACGGCGAGTGCCGTTGCGATATCGTTCTCCGCCAGCGCGTCCAGGCCCTGTTTGAGCACGGTGGCCGGCTGCAGGCGCCCGGTGCGCAGATCGCTGCGGGGAATGGCACCGGTAATGTCGGGCGTCGGCATGGCAGCCGGAACCGGAACGGCTGCCGGGTTCTCGGGCTTCACGAATGAAAGCGGCGCGACGTTTTCGGGAAGCGATGCGGCAAAGCTGGGCATGCCCGCGCCACCAAGCCCCAGAACGGCGCCCAGGGTGGCAACGGTCAGAACGGACTTGTTCATCCGGTAACTCGCGATAAAGATGTCGAACCCCTATTAGCCGCCGAGCAGATTAACGAAACCTTACCATATCCATGAAAATGCGCGATTTCTTATATGAGATTCCGCGTGAAATCCCGCCTGCTCGCGCTTGTCGCCGCTTTCCCGCCGCTTTATGGTGCGCGACCTTATAGTCACGGATTACGGCAGCAGAATGGAAGGCTGCCGATTGGGAGCTTTTGCATGTTCAAGGGATCAATGCCCGCCCTCGTCACCCCCTTCACCACAGAAGGTGCGGTGGATGAGGCAGCCTTTGCCGCCCATGTGGAATGGCAGATCGGTGAAGGCAGCAGCGGTCTGGTGCCGGTCGGCACCACCGGTGAATCGCCCACTTTGTCGCATGACGAACACAAGCGCGTCGTTGAGCTCTGCGTCGAGGTGGCGAAAAAGCGGGTTCCCGTTATCGCCGGCGCAGGCTCCAACAATACCCGGGAAGCGATAGAGCTTGCCGTGCACGCGGAAAAGGCTGGCGCCGACGCGATCCTCGTCGTGACGCCTTACTACAACAAGCCGACCCAGAAGGGGCTGATCGCGCATTTCTCTGCGATTGCCGAAGCGACCAAGCTGCCGATCATCATCTACAACATCCCACCGCGCTCGGTGATCGATATGTCGCCGGAAACCATGGGCGCGCTCGCCAAGGCACACGGGAACATTGTCGGCGTCAAGGATGCGACCGGCAAGATCGAACGGGTCTCCGAGCAGCGCATTACCTGCGGCAGGGATTTCGTCCAGCTTTCCGGTGAGGACGCGACGGCGCTCGGCTTTAACGCCCATGGCGGCGTCGGCTGCATTTCGGTGACGGCCAACGTCGCGCCGCGCCTCTGTGCGGAATTCCAGGCCGCGACGCTTGCCGGCGATTATGCCAAGGCGCTCGAATACCAGGACCGGCTGATGCCGCTGCACAAGGCGATCTTCATGGAACCCGGCCTCTGCGGCGCGAAATACGGTCTGCATAAGACCCGCGGCATGAACCGCTCGGTCCGCTCGCCGCTCGTTTCGACATTGGAGCCGGCAACGGAGGCGGCGATCGACGCGGCCTTGCGCCATGCGGGCCTGCTGAACTGAGGCAAAGCGGTCTCCGCCGCTTCACATTTTGCCTTCCGCGCATTAAATAGAGGCCGAACCCCGCTCATCGCCCATGGGCGGGGATTTGTTTTCAGATAAAGGGCGGATCGGAAGTTCTCCCATGGCACCCAAAGGCAGCCAGCGAACGGTAAACAAGATTGTCGCGGAAAACCGCAAGGCCCGCTTCAACTATGAAATCATCGATACCTATGAGGCTGGTCTGGTTTTGACGGGGACCGAAGTCAAGTCCCTGCGCGACGGCAAGGCCAACATCGCGGAATCCTATGCTTCCGACGAGGGTGAGGAAATCTGGCTGATCAATTCGCACCTGCCGGAATATCTCCAGGCGAACCGCTTCAATCACGAGCCGCGTCGCCGCCGCAAGCTTCTGCTGTCCAAGCGCGAAATCAACCGTCTGCGCGCAGCGATCAATCGCGAAGGCATGACGCTTGTGCCGCTGAAGATCTATTTCAACGAGAAGGGCAGGGCCAAGCTCGAACTCGCGCTCGCCAAGGGCAAGAAGCTGCACGACAAGCGCGAGACGGAGAAGGAACGCGACTGGAACCGGCAGAAGTCGCGGCTTTTGAAGGCCAACTGATCCGTCCCAAGGCATGCCAATCCCGTGAACCTTGCCGTTTCCCATCCGTTGGGGGAGATATGCGAGGGGGATCATGCGTTTTCGAGATGTCATCGACCGGCGGAGAGTCATCGAACTGCGTTACAAGGATGTGACGCGCCGGGTGCGGCCGCATATTCTGGGCTATGTGGGTCACGACGAGCTGGCACTAAGCGGCTGGCAGATCTCCGGTACCGGTTCGGGCTGGCGGCTTTTTCACGTGAACGACATCGAAGAGCTTGCCGCGACGGAGCAGGTCTTTCGCAGCACCGCCCGTGGATATAACCGCGACGACCCTTTGTTCTCGCAGATCATCGACCGGATCTGAGACGGCGCGATAGGAACAAAATCTGGTCCGGCCCGTTGGATTTCATCTGTGAGCGAGCGGGCGATGACACGAAAAAAAATCCTGACCTATATGACCCTGGTGATCGGCTTCGGCCTGGCTGGATATCTGCTCTATCACACCTTCCGCGAATATTCCTTTTCCGACATCACCGAATCCATAGCGGCGATCCCCACATTCAACCTGCTGACCGCTCTCGGTTTTGCCTTCGGCTCCTATCTCTGTCTGACCGGCTTCGACTGGATCGGCGTGCGCTATGTGAAGAACGATCTCGCTTATCCGAAGATCGCGCTCGCCTCCTTCATCAGCCTGTCGATCGGCCAGAGCGTCGGCCTTTCCGGCTTGAGCAGCGGCGCCTTGCGTTACCGTTATTACGCCCATTGGGGCATGGATACCGAGGATGTCGCCAAGATCGTGCTGCTCTCCGGCGTTACGGTCGGCATTGGCATGATGGTCCTCTCCGGCATCGTCATGGTCGTGAATCCGAAAGACGCGGCGGCCGTGCTGCGCATTGGCGAAAGTGCCGTGATCGGGATCGGTACCGCCTGCTTTGCCGCGACCGCCGGTTATCTCGCTCTTGCCGCTTTCGTACGCACGCCGTTAAAAATCCGGTCCTGGACATTCCAGATGCCGACCTGGCAGATCGCGGTCGCCCAGGTGGTGATCGGCACCATCAATTTCGCGCTGGTTTCGGCCTGTCTTCGCGAAGTGATGGCCGCCAGCGCGGATGTAAGCTACCTCAAGGCCGCCACTGCCTTCGTGCTCGCCAATCTGGCGATCATCATTACCCATGCCCCGGGCGGGCTTGGTGTGCTGGAGGCGACGGTAAGGCATGTGATGGGCGACCAAGCGTCCATCGGCTCGCTCGTCGCCTTCCGGGTGATCTACTTCTTCATCCCGTTCTTCATCGGGGTGCCATTGTCCTTGATCGTCGAAGCGGTATTCCGCGCCAGGAAGGCGAGGCGGGCTTCGGCGGAAGGGCTTCAGACGAGCAGGCCGGCGTCGGTTTGATCGCTTCGGCGAACTGCAGTATCCGATATCTCTAACATCATCACATCAGGCCAAATCCGAAGCCGCAAGGCAGAAGCGCCCTTACAACCAGAAAAAGGAACCTGCATAGATGGCAGCCAGCGCCACGATGTTTGTTCGATCTTTCTTCCATGGAACACGGGCGGATTTGAAGCCTGGCGAGCTGATCGTTGTCGGACACCGGTCAAACTTCATCGCCGACCCGCTGTCCTGGGTCTATTTCTCCGGAACTTTGGATGCCGCGATCTGGGGAGCTGAACTTGCGGCCGGCGGCGAGCGGCAACGTATCTACGTCGTGGAGCCAATCGGCCCGATTGTCGATGACCCCAATCTGACGGACAAGAGATTTCCCGGCAATCCGACATTGTCCTATCGATCCCGCGACCGCTTGCGGATTATCGGCGAGGTGACCGGGTGGCAAGGGCACTCGCCTGAACAGATCGAGCAGATGAAGGAGGGGCTCGCCCGCCTGACGGAAGAGGGTGCCAACACGATCATCGACTGATCGTTCTGTTGAAGAGCGGATGCTCTCGACGATATCTTGAGAGTGTCACGCCCGGCTACTCTTGGCCATCATCCGCCGCTCGTGTTCGAGAAGCCAGCGCTTCCGCCACAGTCCACCGCCATAACCTGTGAGGCTGCCGTTGGCGCTCAGAACCCGATGACACGGAATGACGATGGCGAGCTGGTTTGCTCCGTTGGCGCCCGCAACGGCCCGAGTGGAGGAGGGTAGGCCGAGTTCGGCGGCAATCGCACCATAGGTGCGTGACACGCCGACCGGAATGTCGCGGAGTGCTGTCCAGACCTGCCGCTGGAACGGGGAGCCATGGCCGGCAAGCCGTGTCCTGAAACCACGGTCGTCACCTGCGAAATACGCCCCGAGTTCCGCCTCGATCTCATCGATCGGCGGATGCCGCCCCATCACGATGCCGCTGCCAGTGAAGGTTTGAAGCTTCCGGATCTCCGCCGGCAACGCTTTGCGTTCGGAAAATTCGAGAAGGTGGAGGGCATGCTGGTCGGCGATCGCCATCATCGGACCGATCGGCGTCTCGATCCAGTCGGCCCTGAGCAGTGTCTTGTCGCGCAGGTTAGCGGGAGCGGCTCCGAAGAGCTTGGTCACGGCGCTGCGGAAACCGCTGCCGGACTCGTAACCGGCGTCCAGCTGCGCGTCGATGACGCTGGCACCGGATGTCAATGTCTCGGCGGCCTTCCCCATTCGCCTCAGTCGGGCGATCTCCAGAAAACTCATGCCGAACTTTCGCTTGAAGGCGCGCCGTGCGGTGGAAGGGTCGATGCCAAGCGCAGCGACGTCGTCCTCGCCCCAGCGCCGCTCCGGATCGGCATCGAGCGCCTGGATGAGCCGCAGCACCATCGTATCGGCCTCGCCGAGCTTGAGCATCGGGCGGCAGCGGCTGCAGGGGCGGAAACCTGCCTCGAGGCATTGGGCGATCGTATCGTAGAAGGCGGTATTCTCTCGCTTCGGCTTGCGGGCCGGGCAGGTGAGGCGGCAGAAGATGCCGGTTGTCCTCACTGCCGCCCAGGCAAAACCTTCATAGGCTGCGTCGCGTGCAACCAGCGCATCATAGAGAATGTCGTCGTTTGGGCGTTCGAAAAGCATGGCACTTTTCTAACCTGGAACAGAAAAAGGCGCCGCCGAAAAACGGGCGCCTATTCTTTTTTTCGGCTCGCTCAGAGATCGGCGTGTTCAGCCGGCTCCGTCGGGCGGGCCGGGCGTTCGGAGGGGTCGCGGCCGACTTCGGCCTTGAGCGTCATCAGGTCGATGAAATGGTCGGCCTGGCGGCGCAGGTCGTCGGCGATCATCGGCGGCTGCGTCTGCATGGTCGAGACGACCGAGACCTTGCGGCCCCTGCGCTGCAGGGCTTCCACAAGCGTGGTGAAATCGCCGTCGCCGGAAAAGAGCACCAGGTGGTCGACGGTTTCGGACTGTTCCATGGCGTCGATCGCCAGCTCGATGTCCATATTGCCCTTGACCTTCCGGCGCCCCATGGAATCGGTAAATTCCTTCGCAGGCTTGGTGATAACCTTGTAGCCGTTGTAGTCGAGCCAGTCGATCAGCGGTCGGATCGAGGAATATTCCTGGTCTTCGATGAGGGCGGTGTAATAATAGGCCCGGAGGAGATAGCCGCGCTTCTGGAAAGCCTTCAAAAGTTTCCGATAGTCTATATCGAAGCCGAGGCTTTTCGAGGCAGCGTAGAGATTGGCGCCGTCGATAAAGAGAGCAATCTTCTCCCTTGGGTCAAACATATTGTCTCCATCCCCTTTTTTTATAAACCTGCTTGGCAGGCAGAGCTTTGGTCAATATTTGTGTACCAAACCTCCCGAATAATCCACTACATTAAGAACTATTCATATAACTGTCATTTATGGCACGATTCGCAATAATCCAAGCAGCTTGCGGTTGAATCAGGCCGTCGCCCCCAGGAGTCATCGGTGAAGGAAACTAGTGCGTGGTCAGGAAAAACTTGAATTTGCCGTGCAATGGCTGTATCGGGCGTATCAATTCCGAAAATCCATGACCCAAAGGACAGGCAATGGCCCGTGTCACAGTAGAAGATTGCATTGACAAAGTCGATAACCGTTTCGAGCTGGTTCTGCTCGCGAGCCACCGCGCCCGCCAGATTTCCCAGGGCGCTGCGATCACGATCGACCGCGACAATGACAAGAATCCGGTTGTCGCCCTTCGGGAAATCGCCGACGAGACGCTTTCCCCCGACGACCTCAAGGAAGACCTCATCCATTCGTTGCAGAAGCACGTCGAAGTGGACGAGCCGGAGCCCGATCCGGCTTCGCTGATCGCCGCCGGCGGGGTTGCAGTCGCATCCGACCGCGACGAGGACGAGGACGCTCCGGAAACCGTTACTTTCGACCAGATGTCGGAAGAGGAGCTCCTTGCCGGCATCGAAGGCCTGGTGCCGCCGGAAAAGAGCGACGATTACTAAGCGAAACACTCGCTTAGCAAGTTTTCGTTCATTCTCTCGCCCTAATCTGTCTGAATGTTTTAAGATGGCTGCGCTGACCGGACGGTTGGCGCGCCATTTTCTTTTCGGCAGGGCCGGTCGGCCACTTGAGGATCAGGGACTCTTTTCAGGATGATGCGGCAATACGAGCTCGTGGAGCGGGTTCAGAAGTATAAACCCGACGCCAACGAAGCTCTCCTTAACAAGGCCTATGTTTATGCCATGCAGAAGCATGGCCAGCAGAAACGCGCCAGCGGCGATCCTTATATCTCCCATCCGCTTGAAGTCGCCGCCATCCTGACCGACATGCATCTCGACGAGTCGACCATCGCCGTCGCGCTCCTGCACGATACCATCGAGGATACCACCGCCACCCGCGCCGAGATCGACGAATTGTTCGGCGAGGACATCGGGCGGCTGGTCGAAGGGCTCACCAAGCTGAAGCGGCTCGACCTGGTATCGAAGAAGGCGAAACAGGCGGAAAATCTCCGCAAGCTGCTGCTCGCCATCTCCGACGACGTGCGCGTCCTTCTGGTCAAGCTCGCCGACCGGCTGCACAACATGCGCACGCTGGACCATATGAAGGCGGAGCAGAAGGCGCGCATCTCCGAAGAGACGATGGATATCTATGCGCCGCTTGCCGGCCGCATGGGTATGCAGGACATGCGCGACGAGCTGGAGGATCTGTCCTTCCGATATATGAATCCCGAGGCCTACGAGACGGTCACCAAGCGGCTCTCGGATCTTGAGGCGCGCAATGAAGGCCTGATCAAGAAGATCGAGGATGAGCTGCGCGAGCTGCTGATCGCCAACGGGCTCACCAACACCTATGTCAAAGGGCGGCAGAAGAAGCCCTATTCGGTGTTCCGCAAGATGCAGTCGAAGTCGCTCTCCTTCGAGCAGCTTTCCGACGTCTACGGCTTCCGCATCATCGTCGACAATATCCCGTCCTGTTACCGCGCGCTCGGCATCGTCCACACCCGGTGGCGCGTCGTGCCGGGCCGCTTCAAGGATTACATCTCCAATCCGAAGCAGAACGACTACCGCTCCATCCACACCACGATCGTCGGTCCCTCCCGCCAGCGCATCGAGCTGCAGATCCGCACGCAGCTCATGCAGGAAATTGCCGAATACGGCATTGCTGCCCACGCCCTCTATAAGGATGGAAAGGGCGGAGAACTCCTTCCGCGAGAATCCAACGCCTATTCCTGGCTGCGCCACACGATCGAATCGCTTGCCGAAGGCGACAGTCCCGAGGAATTCCTGGAGCATACCAAGCTCGAACTTTTCCAGGACCAGGTCTTCTGTTTTACCCCCAAGGGAAAACTGATCGCCCTGCCGCGCGGTGCCACCCCGATCGATTTTGCCTATGCGGTGCATACCAATATCGGCGACACCACGGTCGGCGCAAAGATCAACGGCCGGATCATGCCGCTCGTGACCCGCCTCAACAACGGCGACGAGGTGGAGATCATTCGCTCGGGCGTGCAGGTGCCGCCGGCCGCCTGGGAAGAGATCGTCGTCACCGGCAAGGCACGCTCGGCCATCCGCCGCGCCACCCGTATGGCCATCCGCAAGCAATATGCGGGTCTTGGGCACCGTATCCTGGAGCGCACCTTCGAGCGCACCGGCAAGGTCTTTTCCCGCGAGGCATTGAAGCCGGCGCTCCACCGGCTGGCGCATAAGGATGTGGAGGATGCGATCGCCGCCGTCGGACGCGGCGAACTCTCCTCGCTCGACGTGCTGCGCGCGGTCTTCCCAGACTACAAGGATGAGCGCGTTACCGTGAAGCCTGCCGATGACGGCTGGTTCAACATGCGCAGCGCCTCCGGCATGATTTTCAAATTGCCGAACCAGAGGGCCGTGGCGCCGGAGGAGATCGAGGCCGGACTGGATCCGCTGCCGATCCGCGGTCTGTCCGGCAATATGGAAGTCCGCTTTGCGCCGAGCGGCGCGGTGCCTGGCGACCGCATCGTCGGCATCATGGAAACGGACAAGGCGATCACCATCTACCCGATCCAGGCTTCGGCCCTGCAGCGATTCGATGACCAGCCGGAGCGCTGGATCGATGTCCGCTGGGACCTGGACGAGGCGAACAAATCGCGGTTTTCCGCCAAGATCGAGGTCAACACGCTGAACGAACCCGGTACACTCGCGACGGTCACCCAGACGATCGCCCGTCTCGATGTCAATATCCGTACGCTGGCAATGGGTAGCAACCGCGCCGCCGATTTTTCCGAGATCAGCATGGAGGTCGAAGTCTGGGACCTGCGTCAGCTCAACCAGCTTCTCTTGCAGCTGAAGGAACTCGACTGCGTCGCAAACTTGAAGCGGGTGTATGACTAAAATTCGCGGCTAAGGCCGACAATCAGGCATAGGCTCCGGAAATCAGCAGAATGGCTCCGACTGCCATCATGGCCACGCCCGGCCAGTTTCTGCTGAGGCTCAGGAAGCCGATGCCTTGGCGCCGGGGTTCCAGGGTCGGCTTCGCGTCGGCCTGACCGGAACGGTGCGGCTCGCTGAGCCGGCGGCGATCCAGGGCACCGCGAAACAGATACAGCAGCCCGGCAACGAACAGGATTGATCCAAGAACGATTGTCAACACCTGAGTCCCACCTCCTTTTGGACCCCGCCCGATCAGTATAGCGCAACGACGCTTATATTGGGAGTGGGCGCTACTTTTAGGGGAGATGTCGAATATCCAATGCACGGCCTCATTTCTGTTGCCCATTTTTCAACCCGATCTAGCATTTCGCCATGCTCCCAGCGCAAGGCTGGCCGGCGTTCGTCGCGTTGGTAATACGTGAGCGCGCATCTTATATTGTTGCAGTGCAATATGAGAGAGAAAGAAGAAACAATCATGTTTGACTCAGTACGCAAATTCGCCCGCGCCTTCCGCGTCCCCACCACCCAGGACCGCGAAGTCGCCTATCTGAACGAAGCCCGCGACCGGATCGATCTCGAATACCGGATGCGCCAGGTCGACCGCGGCATGTTCCGCAAGTCCGGCTTCTAAGAGCCTGCCCGTCCTCCGCGCGGAACTGCCGCGCGGTTTGCAGATTGGCGCATCCGCAGACGATGCGCCCGGCGTTCAGATCGCTCCGGCAGCAATGCCCGATCACGGGCGGCCAACTTTCGCCATCATCTTCGGCTTCGGCTATGGCCGTTGATTGTTCCGAAGATTGCCGCGGCATGAAGGCTTTAGCCCCGTGCCGCCGAACGATGATAATGCCCGATGCCATTCCGCCGCCGCACCCCGCTCGGATTTCGTGACAGACTGCTCCGCGCCGTTCTGCCGCCGAGGGGTTTTCGCCGCAGCCTCGATTATTATCGCCTGAAGGTGATGCGGATCGGGGGATCGCCGCACGCGGTCGCCGCCGGCCTTGCGATCGGCGTGGTGAGCGCATGGACGCCGTTTCTCGGCCTTCACATGCTCCTTGCGATCCCGATCGCCTATCTGCTCGGTGGAAGCGTCATCGCCGCGGCGCTTGGTACGACATTCGCCAATCCGATTACCTGTCCCATCATCTGGCCGCTCACCTGGAAGATTGGGGAAGTCATGCTCGGCAACGAAGCTGCCGGCCATGACCACCTCGATCTCGGCGCGCTTTTCCACCGCCTCGACCTGTCGCAGCTCTGGCGCCCGATCCTGGAGCCGATGTTGATAGGATCGCTGCCGCCGGGGGTGCTTTCGGGGCTTTTCTTCTATGTCGTGACCTATTGGGCTGTGCGCAGCTTCCGCGACCGGCGTAGGCAACGCTTGACGGCGCGGGCCGGAACGCTCAAGTCATTGTAAACGCGACCGAGCGCACGAAGGAAGAATTTCATGATCATCGGCATGGGCAGCGACCTGATTGACATCCGCCGCGTCGAAAAATCGATCGAGCGGTTCGGCGAGCGTTTCACCCACCGCTGTTTTACCGAAATCGAGCGGGCGAAATCCGATCGCCGTCAGAACCGGGCTGCATCCTATGCCAAGCGTTTCGCCGCCAAGGAGGCCTGCTCCAAGGCGCTCGGCACCGGCATGGCCCAGGGTGTGTTCTGGAGAGACATGGGCGTCGTCAATCTTCCGGGGGGCAAGCCGACCATGGTGCTCACCGGCGGCGCATCGGAGCGCCTCGCCGAGATGATGCCGGCGGACCATGAACCCCTCATCCACATCACCATCACCGACGAATACCCTTATGCCCAGGCCTTCGTGGTCATCGAGGCGAGGCCTCTCGCCCGCTGATCGTCCGCCCCGTTGCCCATCAGCCATTGCCGCCGCTCCGTGAAGGGGTTAGAAAGCGGCACTTTGCTGGAAAGAGAAAGAACTTTGAACGTGTCCGAAAAAGCCCAGACCAAGCCGCAGAACAGCCTTTGGGAAAATATCAAGGTCATTATCCAGGCGTTGCTGCTGGCGATGGTGATCCGCACCGTCCTCTTTCAGCCCTTCACCATTCCCTCCGGCTCGATGATGCCGACCTTGCTCGTGGGCGACTATATCTTTGTCAACAAATTCGCCTACGGCTATTCGAAATACTCGCTACCGTTCTCGCCGAACCTGTTTTCGGGCCGCATTTTCGAGTTCAGCGAGCCTGAGCGTGGCGATGTTATCGTCTTCCGCCTCCCGAGCCATCCGGATGTGGATTACATCAAGCGTCTGATCGGCTTGCCGGGCGACAAGGTGCAGGTTACCGACGGCGTGCTTCTGATCAACGGCAAGCCGGTGCCTAAACAGGGTGACGGTACCTTCACCTCCGACTACAGCCTCGATCCGGGCACCGATGTGCCGGTCTTCCGCGAAACCCTCGATACCGGCGTCACCTACGACACGCTTGATCATTCGCCGGTCTCGCGCGGCGATAACACCCAGGAATTCACAGTTCCCGAAGGGCACTATTTCTTCATGGGCGACAACCGTGACAATTCCCTCGACAGCCGCTTCGATGTCGGCATGGTGCCTGCCGAAAATCTGGTCGGCCGCGCTAGCATCATCTTCTTCTCGCTCGGTAACGACACCTCGTTCCGGGAAGTCTGGAAATGGCCGACGAACATGCGCTGGGATCGCCTCTTTAAGGTCGTCCACTGATGAAGGCCAAGGCGCTTTCGGCGGAGGATCGCGGCCAGCTGGAAAAACTGATTGGCCACGAATTCGCCGACAAGCAATGGCTGGACCGGGCGTTCACCCATGCGAGCACTGGTTCGGCCAAGGGCGCGAATTACGAGCGGCTGGAGTTCCTGGGCGATCGGGTGCTTGGCCTCTGCGTCGCAGACCTCCTGTTCAAGACCTTCCGGTCGGCGACCGAAGGCGAGCTTTCGGTGCGGCTCAATCAGCTTGTCAGCGCCGAAAGCTGCGCGCATGTTGCCGATGAACTGGAACTGCACCGTTTCATCCGCACCGGCGCCGATGTGAAGAAGCTCACCGGCAAGCGAATGATGAATGTTCGCGCCGATGTGGTGGAAAGCCTGATTGCCGCGCTCTATCTCGATGGGGGGCTGGAAGCCGCGCGCGGCTTCATCCTCCGGTATTGGGAAAGCCGCGCCGCCCGCGCCGACGGTGCGCGGCGCGACGCCAAGACCGAGTTGCAGGAATGGGCGCATGCCAAATTCGGCCTGACGCCTTCCTATCGCATCGACGACCGATCCGGCCCGGACCACGATCCGCGCTTCACCGTCACGGTGGAGGTGCCGGGAGTGGCGCCGGAAACGGGCGTAGACCGCTCAAAACGCGCTGCCGAACAGGTCGCTGCGACCAGGATGCTCGAACGTGAAGGCGTGTGGCAGAAGCCCGCCGGAGAATGATTGGACAAGATGACCGAAAACGACAACATCCCCGCTGACGAAGAAGAAGTCGGCGCGACCCATTCAGGCTTCGTAGCGCTGATCGGCCCGACCAATGCCGGCAAATCGACGCTGCTGAACCGGCTCGTCGGCGCCAAGGTGTCGATCGTCAGCCACAAGGTGCAGACGACGCGCGCCATCGTGCGCGGCATCGCCATCCACAACAATGCCCAGATCGTTTTCATGGATACGCCCGGCATCTTCAAGCCGCGCCGCCGGCTCGACCGCGCCATGGTGACGTCCGCCTGGGGCGGGGCGAAGGACGCCGACCTGATCCTCCTGCTGATCGACAGCGAGCGCGGCATCCGCGGTGATGCCGAGGCGATCCTGGAAGGCTTGAAGGAGGTCCATCAGCCGAAGATCCTGGTTTTGAATAAGATCGACCGGGTCCGCCACGAGGATCTTTTGAAACTCGCTGCTACCGCCAACGAGGAGGTCGCTTTCGAGCGCACGTTCATGGTGTCTGCCACCACCGGTTCCGGTTGCGACGACCTTATGGATTATCTCGCCGAAACGTTGCCGGAAGGTCCCTGGTATTATCCGGAAGACCAGATCTCTGATCTGCCGATGCGCCAGCTCGCCGCCGAAATCACCCGCGAAAAACTGTTCCTGCGCCTGCATCAGGAGCTTCCCTATGCGTCCCACGTCGAGACCGAGAAATGGGAGGAGCGAAAGGACGGTTCGGTCCGTATCGAACAGGTCATCTATGTGGAGCGCGACAGCCAGAAGAAGATCGCTCTCGGCAAGAACGGCGAGGCTATCAAGGCGATCTCCACCGCCTCCCGCAAGGAGATTTCGGAGATCCTCGAGCAGCCCGTCCACCTCTTCCTGTTCGTCAAGGTCAGGGAAAACTGGGGCGACGATCCGGAGCGTTTCCGCGAGATGGGGCTGGATTTCCCCAAAAATTGAGCGGATTTTCCGCCGCATTCCTGGAACGATTATAAAAAGTTATTGCTAAAGCCCGGACCGCGCGTCACCCTGTCGTAAACAACGAGAGGTCCGTGAATGGCTGACATTGGATTCTTCAACGGCAATGCCGAGATGGACGCTACCTGTCCCATCGGTTTTTATAGTTGGAGCGTCCCGGAGAACAGAGTGTACGGCGATGAAATCATCGCTGATATATTCGGTGTTTCCTACAGCGACCTCGTGGAAGGCGCGCCAATCGAGCTGGTCATCCGGTATATCGACGAGGGTGACAAGCAGCGGGTCGCCAAGGCGATCCATGATGCAATCATCACCGGCCTGCCTTACCAGGCGAAATATGGCCTTACTCATCCCGACGGCCGCAAGATCTCGGTGGCGGCGAACGGCCGCTGCCTGCGGGATGTGCAGGGTGTTCCGTCGATCTACAGCGGCACGGTCAGCGTCCAGTTGTCCCTTGATCCGACGGTGGGTGACCCGTTGGAAAGCCATTGCCGGGCCGCCCTTGGCATCGCCACCAGACGCCGCCATACGCTCGCAGCGCGCTATCTCTCATCTGCGCTCAATGTGATCGGCGGCAAAAAAGAGTTCTGAGGGCGCTTACTTCTTCTGCTGCCGATCCATCAGCACTTTGACCTCCTGGTAACGTCGGCGGTTCTCCTGCTCCTGCTCGTTCGGGCCATAGCATGTGTCGGAAATGCAAAACCGCAGGAGATTGAACGGCGGCTGCGGCTTGTCGAACTCACACTCGATCTCGTTGTTGAAATCGGTCGGCTTGGCATCTTCCCGTGTGGAATAGGTAAGCCTTGCGCCCGGCGGATCGAGTTCCGGGTAGGATTGCACGATGCCGGTCTTGACGTTCGGCACCAGCAGGAAATTCTTGGCGACCATCACGCAAGCCTGTTCCAGCTGCGGCGATTGGGCGGCGGCGGGGGAGGCAAGGAGAGCGGCAGCCGGCAGGGCGGCCAGTGCGACA
The DNA here is from genome assembly GCF_004343065.1 of Neorhizobium sp. S3-V5DH. Classification (NCBI taxonomy): domain Bacteria; kingdom Pseudomonadati; phylum Pseudomonadota; class Alphaproteobacteria; order Hyphomicrobiales; family Rhizobiaceae; genus Neorhizobium; species Neorhizobium sp. S3-V5DH. Next base: position 352,418 of record NZ_SMCL01000004.1, on the reverse strand, counting down.
AGAAGGACGTTTTTCATAAGGGCTCCCGGGCTTTGTGATCTGAAGTGGAAATTTCGCACAGGAATCCAAATGGAGCCCGATTTGTTCCAGGCAAGACGGGACAGGCTACAACTTCCCGGAAGAGCGTAAATTCCAGAAACCGATTCAGTCTGAAGCACTTATCGGGTAGAACTGAATCACATTGGAAGGATGTTAAAGCAGCACATGCAGTGGCAGGACGAAGGCATCATCATTGGCGTCAAGCGCCACGGCGAGACGAGCGTCATCGCCGAATTGATGACGCGCGAGCGCGGGCGGCATATGGGGCTCGTCCGTTCCGGCCGCTCGCGCGCCATGCAGCCAGTCCTGCAGCCGGGAAATCGGGTAGAGGCCGTCTGGCGGGCGCGTCTCGATGAACATCTCGGCGAATTCAAGCTGGAGCCGGTGCGGCTGAGGGCCGCCAAATTGATGGAGACGGCGACCGCCGTTTATGGCGTGCAGGCCATGGGCGCGTTGCTCCGGCTGTTGCCCGAGCGTGATCCGCACCCTCATCTCTTCGAGGCGCTGGACGTCATTCTCGACGCGCTGGACGACCCGGCCGACGCCGGCGAACTCTTCGTGCGCTTTGAACTGGCAGTCCTGAACGATCTCGGCTTCGGCCTCGACCTCACCGAATGCGCCGCGACCGGGATTACCGAGGATCTCGTCTATGTCTCGCCGAAAACCGGCCGTGCCGTCTCCCGCGCAGCAGGCGCTCCCTATGCCGACCGCATGTTGGCTCTGCCCGGCTTTCTGGGCGAGGGCGCAGCGAATGCAGCCGACCGGGAAAGCATGGCGGCGGCCTTCCGCCTTACCGCCTTTTTCCTGCACCGGCATGTCTACGAGCCCCGAGGTCTGACGGAAAACGCCGCCCGCGACGGTTTTGTGCAGGCGGCGTTGAAAGCCTTGTCTCAGGCAGCGGAACGGCAGGCCGGCTGAGCTGTGTTATTCGGCCGGCTGGGCAGCCGGCATCGATCGGTCGACCGCCTTTTCCTGGATCGGCCAGTGGACGACCGCAGCGAAGATGCCGAGCCCGACGCCCAGCCACCAGACGGGGTCATAGGAGCCGAAGCGGTCGTAGAGATAACCGCCCATCCACACGCCGAGGAACGAGCCCACCTGGTGCGACAGGAAAACGATGCCGCCGAGAAGCCCGAGATGGCGTGTGCCGAACATGATGGCGACAAGCCCGTTGGTGGGCGGCACGGTGGAAAGCCACAGCAGTCCCATGACGATTGCAAAGACGATGACGGTCGTCGGCGTCTGCGGCAGAAGCAGGAACGCGGTCACTGCGATCGAGCGGCCGATATAGATGTAAGCGAGGAAATAGGGCTTCGAATAACGCTGGCCGATGAAGCCGGCGCCGAGCGAGCCGATGATGTTGAAAAAGCCGATCAGCGCCATGGCGATCACCGCATAACGCGCGTCGATGCCAATATCCCCGAGATAGGCCGGAAAATGCGCGGTGATGAAGGCAACCTGGAAGCCGCAGACGAAAAAGCCGGCGGTAAGCAGCAGGTAGCTCTGATGGCCGAAGGCTTCCTTCAGGGCCGCGCTCACCGACTGCTGGAACTGACTGTGGGACTGGCTTCCCGAGCTTGCATTGCCCCGCAGCGGGAAGGCGAGCAGCGGCACGATCAGCATCATGACCGACATATAGACCAGGCTATCGGACCAGCCGAAATTGCTGATCAGCGCCTGGCTTAGCGGCGCAAACAGGAACATGCCGGCCGATCCGGCTGCCGTGCCGATGCCGAACGCCATCGATCGCTGCTCGGGGGTCACGTTGCGGGCAAAGGCCGACAGGATGACGCTGAAGGAACCGGCGCCGATCGCCATGCCGACCAGCACACCGCCGCCGATATGCAGCCAGATCGGCGCGCTCGCATTGGCCATGAGAATGAGGCCGGCGGCATAGAGTACGCCGGACATGGCAAGCACGCGCCCCGTGCCGTATTTGTCGGCAAGCGCCCCAAAAAAGGGCTGGCTGAGACCCCAGAAGAGGTTCTGGATCGCCATCGCCAGACCAAAGGTGGAGCGGTCCCAACCGGTATCCTGCAGCATCGGAAGCTGGAAGAAACCCATGGCCGAGCGTGGCCCGAAGGTCAGCATCGCGATCAGCGCGCCGGCGGTGATGATCAGCCAGGGCATCGGCGAGCGCACGGTTTGGGTCGCGGATTGGCTCATAGGGTCCTCCTGCAATGAGGGGCAAATCATACCCCTGCCGGCGGCATTCGAAAAACAACTTTTGCTAAATCGATCCATCACCGCATTTGATGAGGGTCACGGTGTTCCGGGCGGATCGATTGCTGCGGGCTCAGCACGCGCAAGCCGGGCTTCCCGCCAGATGGTGAAGATGCCGGCGGCAATCACGATCGTGCAGCCGGCGATCATGTTGACCGTCATCACCTCGCCGAAAAGGAAGACGCCCATCAGGCAGACGATTACGGTCTGGATATAGGACATCGGCTGTACGACGACGGCATCGAGCAGGTCATAGGCGCGGATCAGGAGATAATGCCCGCTCATGCCGGTGATACAGAGGGCGATCATCCAGAACCAGTCGGCAAGCGTGATTTGCGTCCAGTAGAACGGGCCTACGAACGTAATCGCCAGCGCACCGGCCACGCCGGTGTAGAAGAAGGCAGTGTCTGGCGTGTCCGTGCGGCTCGCGAGCCGTGTCATGATCGAATAGACCGCAAACATCAGCGTGCCGACGATCGGGATGATGATCTTGGTGTCGAATGTCGCCTGCAGCGGGTTGATGATCAACAGGATGCCGATGAAGCCGATGCCGATCGCCGCCCAGCGCCGCCAGCCGACCCGTTCTCCGAGAAACGGCACCGAAAGGCAGGCGACGACCAGCGGCGTGGCTGCGAAAATCGTATGGGTAGGCGCAAGCCCGACCCGCGCAAAGGAGAAGATCGACACCACGATCTGCGTGACAAGCAGCACGCCGCGGGCGATCTGCAGCCAGGGCCGGTTGGCGGTGACGACGCCTTTCAATCCCACGGGCGAGCGGCCCGCGAGGAACAGCGCGAGGCCTGCAAAGGCCCAATAGCGGATCATTGTCACGAAAATCGGCGGATAGGCGGTGCCGAGATGTTTCGAAATGCCGTCCTGCATGGAAAAGATGGTCACGGCCGAAAGAGCGCAGAGAAGGCCGATGGACCGAGGTGTCATGCGGGAGGTCTACTTCTAATCGGGCGGTCGCACCGGCAGGATGAGCCGGGCAGGGCAGGGAAAGGGAATAGCTAGTCCGTTTTCGCCGTTCGCCAAGATGTCAGGCAACCTGCTTTTGCGAATACCTGCCATGCGCTGGGCGGGATGGAAGCCAGGCTAGCCAGCCAAGGCCGCAGCTGTCGTGCCTACCGGGCGAACTTGCGCGCACCGGCGACGCAGAGGATCACGGCGAGCGTCACAGCGAACATCATCCAACTGACGGATTCGTGCAGAAGGGTCGCCGCGAGTGCCAGCCCGAGGAACGGCTGCAGGAGCTGCAACTGGCCGACTGAGGCGATGCCGCCGAGCGCGAGGCCGCGATACCAGAAAACGAAGCCGATCAGCATGCTGAACAGCGAAACATAGGCAAGGCCCGCCAATGCGGGCGCTTCGATGCCGGAAAAGGTGTCAGGCATGGTGGCGACCGCTGCAACGATCATCGGCGGCAGCGACAGGACGAGCGCCCAGGAAATCACCTGCCACCCGCCCAGCCTGCGGGAAAGTCTCGCCCCTTCGGCATAACCGAGGCCGCAGGCGATGATGGCGGCAAGCATCAATGCGTCGCCGACGGGCGACGCCGTCAGCCCCTGCGCCAGCGCGAACCCGGCCACCAGCCCGCTTCCGAGAATCGAAAACAGCCAGAATGCGGGCTTAGGTCTCTCGCCGCCCCGGATGACACCGAAGATGGCCGTTGCGAGCGGCAGCAGGCCGACGAAGACGATCGAATGCGCCGAGGTCACGTGCTGCAGCGCAAGAGCCGTCAGCAGCGGAAACCCGACCACGACGCCAAGGGCGACGACCGCCAGCGATACCACGTCGCTCCGTACAGGCCGCTTCTCCCGAAACAGCATGAGCAGCCCGACCGCCAATATTCCGGCGATTGCGGCCCGCGTGACCGTCAGGAAGACCGGATCGAACTGCATCACTGCCACGCGGGTGGCGGGCAGCGAGCCGCTGAAGATGACCACACCGATAAACCCGTTGATCCATCCGGCTGCTGTACGGTCCATAAGCACTCCATCATTTTCGCAGTCCTTATCGATTAAGGCGAATGGCTTCACCAGCCACAGTCTGATACGGTTTGGAAAAACTGTTATGGTAAAGGATCCAGTACGGATGAACGGCGAGGCAGCGGAAGGCACCCGAGTGTCGATGGTCATGACGACGATCAGGCAGCGCATCGCCGGCCGCAGCCTGACGCCGGGCGCCAAGCTGCCCTCAGTTCGCGGGCTGGCGGGCACACTCAAGGTTTCCACCTCGACGGTGGTCGACGCTTATGAACGCCTCGTCGCCGAAGGGGCGATCCTCTCGAGGCCGGGGTCGGGCTTCTATGTCGCAAATCAGGCTGCGCCATTCTCGCTCTCGGAGGTTGGTCCCAGGCTCGACCGCGCCGTCGATCCGTTCTGGGTCTCCCGGCAATCCCTTGACGCAGGCGAGGGCGGGTTGAAGCCGGGCTGCGGCTGGTTGCCGCCTTCCTGGCTTCCGGAGGAAAGCATCCGCCGGGCATTGCGGGCACTGTCCCGCAGCGAAGGTCCCTCGCTGGCCGACTACGGTTCGCCGCTGGGCTTGCCGCCGCTTCGCCAGTTGATCTCGCGTCGCATGGCCGAACGGGGGATAGAGGCGTCTCCGGATCAAATCATGCTGACTGAATCGGGAACCCAGGCGATCGATCTCCTGTGCCGTTTTCTTATCGAGCCCGGCGATACCGTGCTGGTCGACGATCCCTGCTATTTCAACTTCCATGCCTTGCTGCGGGCCCACCGCGCGAAGATCGTCGGCGTCCCCTACACGGCCTCCGGCCCTGATCTCCAGGTGTTCGCCGAAATCTGCGCCGAGCATCGGCCGCGTCTCTACATCACCAATTCCGCCGTTCACAATCCGACCGGCGCCGTGCTTTCGCCGGTGACGGCCCATCGCGTCCTGAAGCTTGCGGATCAGTTCGATCTTACCGTCATCGAAGACGACATCTTTGCCGATTTCGAGCATGCCGCGGCGCCGCGTCTGGCCGCCTTCGACGGGCTTGACCGGGTCATTCATATCGGCAGTTTTTCGAAAACCCTGTCCGCCTCGGCGCGCTGCGGTTTTGTCGCCGCAAAGCCTGAATGGATCGAGGGCCTGACGGACCTCAAGATCGCCACCACCTTCGGCGGCGGGAGGCTGACGGCGGAACTGGTCCTCAACGTATTGAGCGACGGCAATTATCGCAAACATGTCGAAGCTTTGCGGACGCGTCTGTCTCGGGCGATGGTCGAGGTTTCGGCAAAATTGAAGGGGCTCGGCATCACGCCCTGGATCGAGCCGCAGGCCGGCATGTTTCTCTGGTGCCGGCTGCCGGACGATCTGGATGCCGCACGCGTTGCGCGGGCCGCCCTGGAAAGGAACGTGGTCCTGGCGCCCGGAAACGCTTTCAGCCTGTCACAGGCAGCGACCGGCTTCATGCGCTTCAACGTTTCGCAGATGCTCGACCCGCGCGTCTTCGACGTGCTGGGCCATGCCCTTATGCAAGCCCAAGCTCCAGACGGCCGTACCTAAGCCGGAACCGTTTCCTTCAGCAGCCCGGATACCATCACGAGAAACGCCTCCGTGGCCTTCTTCGAGGCGGCCTCGGGATCCTCCGCTCCGGCAATCCAGAGTGCGGCGCTGAGCGTCGCGCCATTGACGAGCCGTGCGGTCGCCTCCGCATCCACGTGCCGGATCGTGCCTTCGTCGATGAGTTTCTGGACGCTTGCCGTCATGGAGCGGAGACAGGCGTTCTGGTTCGGCCAGTTCGAGGGGTCGCCCAGCACCGCCGGCCCGTCGAGCAGCATGATGCGGCGGATCTCGGGCTCCAGCGCCATCTCGATATAGGCGATGTTTTCATCGACGAACCCCTGCCAGGCGGTCTTTGCTCTGCTGGAAATCGCGCAGAGCCGGTCGGACATTTCCGCGTCGATTTCGGCGATGACCGCCTGCAGCAGGCCCTTCTTGTCGCCGAAATGGTGGTAGAGTGCGCCGCGTGTCAGGCCCGCTTGGCCTGTGAAATCGTCCATCGACGCTTCCGCATAACCTTGCGTGGCAAAGGCGTGGCGCGCTGCGGCGATCAGCTTGGCCCGGGTTTCGGCGATCATTTCCTTGCGCGGCTTGTGGGCCATCGGAACTCCAGAAACTATTCACATACGTCACGTATGTTAATTGACATGCGTGACGTATGTGTCTATCTAACTCTCATACGCGGCGTATGTAAAGGTCATCCCACGATAACTCAAGGAGTCCGTCATGCCCAATCCCTATGGTGAAATATTCCGGAGGCCGGGGACGAAAGCTTTCTCCGCCGCCGGTTTCATCGCCCGCCTGCCGCTGCCGATGACGACGATCGGCGCCGTCGCGATGCTGTCGCAGACCCATGGCGAATATTGGATCGCGGGGGCGGTGTCGGCGACATTCGCGCTCGCCAATGCTTTCATCTCTCCCCAGGTCTCCCGCTGGATAGATGCCAAAGGCCAGTCCGCCGTGCTCGTGCCGACGACGGCCATCACCTTTCTTGCACTTGTCGGCCTTGCCGCTGCGGCCTGGCAGCGCTGGCCGAACTGGACGTTGTTCGCCTTCGCTCTGTTGGCCGGCATGATGCCGAGCATGATGGCGATCGTAAGAGCCCGCTGGACCGAGATCTACCGCGACCAGCCCGAACTCCATACCGCCTTCGCGTTCGAATCCGTGCTCGACGAGGTGGTCTATATCTTCGGTCCGGTGGTCGGTATCGGCCTCAGCGTTTCCCTCTTTCCGGAAGCGGGCGTTCTCGCCTCTGCCGCCTTCCTCGCCATTGGCACGGCCCTCTTTGTCGCACAGAAATCGACCGAGCCGAAGGTCGATCCGCAACGCGAAACCGGCAGCGGCTCGGTCATGCGGCTCCTCTCCATGTGGTTCGTGGTCACGGTCTTTGCCGGCATGGGCACGATCTTCGGTACGGCCGAGGTCGCGGTCGTCGCCTTCGCGGAAGCCATGGGCAATAAGGGTGCCGCAAGTTATATCCTCTCGGCCTATGCCGCCGGTTCGTTTGTCGTCGGCCTCATCATCGGCGCCGTCAAGTTCAAGACGCCGCTCGCCCGCCGCCTGGTTTTCGCGAGCCTGATCGCCGCCGTCACCACCTTGCCCATGCCTTTTGTCGGCAATCTCTGGACGCTGACGCTGGTGATCTTCCTGGCCGGTGCGGCGATCTCACCGACCTTCATCACCGGCATGAGCCTGATCGAGCGCATCGTGCCTTCGTCACAGCTCACCGAAGGCATCACCTATGCCATGACCGGCGTCGGCATCGGCTTTGCGATTGGCTCCTCGCTCGCCGGCTGGACCGTCGATGCCTATGGTGCCTCGAACGGCTTCTGGGTAGCAGTCGCCGGCGGCCTCACCGCACTCGCCACCATGCTCCTCGGTTACGGCCGCCTCAGCAACCCCGCGCGCCAGGTAGCTCCGCCATCTGCCGCATTAAACCCGGCGGAATAGGCTGCCTCCGGGACGCCGGCTATACAATTGCGATACATCCTCTGAACAGGCCCGGATTGGCCGGTTGGTGCCAGAGTCCGCCCGTGGTAGATTTGCCGCGGGCGGACTTTTGCTAAAGCCGGGAGGCCGAATGGCTCCCATCTGCAGGAGAGTGTCATGTCGACAGCTGCAAGCCCAACCGTTGAAGAAGAAGAAATTCGCCGGCGCGTGGACGGTCTGGCGCGAGCGTTGCGCGCCAAGGACATTGGCGCCCTGATGGCGTATTACGCGGCAGACACCGTTGTCTTCGACATCAGACCACCGGCGCAGGTCCAGAGCGCAGATGCCTATCGAAAGAACTTCGAGGCCTGGTTCGCTTCGGTTGAAGGATCGATCGATTACGACATCCACGACTTGCGCATCGCAGCGAATGGCGATGTGGGCTTCTGCCACAGCCTGAGCCACGTCAGGAGCATGCGGACAGGCGGAGACAAGGCGGATTACTGGGTCCGCGTGACATCCGGTTTCCGCAAGATAGCGGGCCAATGGCTGATCGCCCACGAGCATATCTCGATGCCGATTGATCTTGCGACCATGCAGGCGCAACCGAACGTTCAGTCATAAAGGTAGCGGACCCGGCGGCGTCACGCCCGCCGCTTGATCGCCCAGGCGTCCCGCTCCGCCGTTACCGTCGCCACGTCGCCGACCTTGATGCGCCCGATGCCGCGCGGCACGGCATTCCAGCCGAAGAGCGGACCGGGCACACGGCGATCGGCAGACATGCGGATGCGGCCCATAGCGGCCATCGGGCTCGGCGCCTCGCGGGAGCCGGTCTTCTGGTCCTGCGTGGTCATGATGCAGCGGGCGCAGGGTTTGACGAAATCGAAGCGGATGCCGGAAATCTCGATGCCTTCCCAATTGTCTTCCTCGAAGGCCTCGTCATGGTCGAGCACGATATTCGGTCGGAAACGCTCCATGCCGACCGCGCCTTCGCCATGTTTTTCCATGTCGGCATTGAGTGCCGCGAGCGAGCCGGTCGTGGTGACGAGCACCTGATAACCGTCCGCGAAAGTGACGGGCGTATCCGGCCCCGCCCATTCGGCGCTTGCGGTACGCTTCGCGTGATCGTCGAAGAAGACCAGCCGGATGTCGCGACCGAGCCAGCCCGAAAGCGTCTCGTTGACAGCGTCGTCCGCCAGTGCTGCGCTGACAATCGATTTCCACACGGCCACGTTCATGCGACGACCGGCCGGGAGGTGGCTGACACCGATCTCGCCCTTGCCGTCGATCGCCAGGCGGAAGCCGCCGTCTTGCGGCGTCACCTGAAGCTGCGCCAGCGCCTGCAGTTCGCGCTGCGTGATGAAATGGCCGGAAGGATCCGTCACCATCATCCGCCGGTCGCCGGGAATGCCTTCCGCCGCGATCTCCGCTTCGGTAAGCGCAATGCCGCGGCCGCTTTTCAGCGGATAGTAGTTGAGTTGGCTGACGCGCATGATGATATCCTCAGATTTCGTCGACGAAGAGGTCGAGTACCGTTTTCAGCCTCTCATGCCGTTCCTTCGCGAGCACCCGGCCGGTCGCGGTCTGGAACCCATCCGCCAGCTTGAACAGCTTTATTCCGAAATGGTCGATGGCAAAGGCCTTGTCGTCCAGAGGCCGCTCCTTGCCGAGCGGATCGGCGGGATCGTAGAGGCCGGATCCCATGCGGCCGGCGATATAGAAGCAGCGCGCTGCACCCACCATGCCGATCGCATCCATTCGGTCGGCATCCTGCAATATCTTCGCCTCCAGCGTTTCCGGCGCAATGTTTGCCGAAAAGCTGTGGGTGGTGATGGCATGCGCGACGGCGGCGATATCCTCTTCCACCCATCCAAGGCCGGCAAGAATGCCGGCGGCTTTCTCCGCCGCCAGCCGCGAAGCCTGCGATCTCAGGGGCGAATTCTTCTCGACCGCCACGCAATCGTGCAGCAGCACGGCGGCCGCGAGCACTCGCCCGTCGCCGCCTTCTTTCTCGTGGATACGCAAGGCATTGCGGAAGACGCGCAGGATATGGGCGATGTCGTGGCTGCCGTCGTCGCCTTCGGTCGCATGCGGGATCAGGGTTTGGGCAAGCTCCTCGTAGGGCGAGAAGGCTGCGGCAAGCGAAACGGTCACGATGCGGGTTCCTGCGAATCGGTCAGCTCGGGTTCACCGTTCTTTTTCACCAGAATGCGCTGGTAGAAAAGCCCGATGCCGATCAGCACCGCACCGAGCCCGATGAACGAGACTGCCCGCAAGATGCCTTCGAGATTCGACATGTCGATCAGGAACACTTTCACGACCGCGACCAGCACGAGGCCGGCGGAAGCAAGCCGCAGGCTCTTGGCGTCCAGCCTCGATCCCACCGCCAGCAGCGCCACGCCGATCAGCAGCCAGACCACTGAATAGGTATAGGTCTCTCCCTGCAGAAAACCCTTCCAGTCGGCGATGTTCTCTCCCTGCCAGAAACGGCGCACCGAAAGCGTCGCCCAGAGGAAGCCGAGCACCGCGCCGGCGAGCGCCAGCATGACGACATAGGGCTGCGGTCGCCGCCCGCGCGCATACCAGGCGACCAGGCCATAGGCGAGCGCTGGCAGAAGATAGCCGATCAGCAGCAGGTTGAAGAAGGGCCAGGCACCGGTGCTTTCGCCGCTGAAAAAGGGGTTCAGCGCGAAGAGATGCAGCGACAGCACGTTGAGCGTCGCGATCACCCCGGCAATCATGGAACCCCAGCGGAAGACCGGGCTCGGCGATCTGAGATCGAGGGTCAGAAGCACGCCGGAGAAACCAACGGTGACGAGCGTGTAGATCGACTGTTCGCCAAGCGTCGGCACCCGGTCGTCCAGCACGCCGCCGTTCATCGCATGACGTACGAGAACGGCGACCGTCATCAGGCCCGCGAGCGAGGCAAGCGCCTGCATGACGTTGCGGATGCGGAAATCCGCGGAACCTCTCAGCAGCCAGGCAGTCGCGATCGCAAGCAGCGTCGGAATGCCGTAGCCGGGAAGGAGCGCATTGAGGAAGGGCGTCTTGCCGAGGCTGTTGACGCCGATCAGCGTCGGTTCCCAGGCAATGCGGCCGAAGACGATCAGCGTGGCGGCGGCCATCATCCAGGGCAGTGCCGGCCAAGAGCGGAACCGCATCGCCAGCACATAGGCGAAGCCGAGGACCGAAAGCAGGATCGTGGTGACGATGCCGTTGGTCACCGCATGCAGCGCAAGCGCAAAACCTGCGAAGGAACCCGCGACGAGAAGATTTGCAGGCCAGTCGATAGGTAGATCGGTGCGCTCCTCGGTCGTCTTTTCGCTCCTGCGGAACAGCCAGTCCGCGCCGGCAAGCAGCACGAGGCCGAGCGCCAGCCCGTAGACCCCATGCGTCCAGTCGCGTCCGAGATTGCCGAAGTTGAGGAAGCTGATTGTCGCAAGCGTTACCGGCACGGCCGGCATCAGGACGCTCCAGAGGATCGGGAATTCCGGTTCGGCACTACGCAAACGCCTGAGAAAGGCAAAACCGAGAAAGGTGAAGATGGCGCCGAGACCGAGGCTGATGATGATCTCATGCGTGTAGGTCAAAACCGCCACCGGCTGGCCTTCAGTCGGCGGCGGCGGAATGTAATCGAGCAAAAGGAGCGCGGTCAGTGTTATGGCCAATACCGCACCCGCGGCGGAGATCAGGGCCGGCCAGACCGCATAGGCGCGGCTCGCGCCGAGTGCCGCCAGCGCCGCGATCACCGCGGCAGAGGCAAACAGGGGGTCGATGCCGGTCGGAAAATCCGCAAGTAGCATGGCAAGCGCCGGCAGGACGGCCATGATCGAGACGGACAGCGTGATCTGCAGGGGCGGGCGCCCAAGAAGCCCGCTCCAGCCGGACTTCGCTGGCCGGTCCAGCCCATAGCGCGGCCCGGGCCAGAAGAAGCCCGTGCCGGCGATCATTACGATCAGCGCCAATGCCGGCGGCATGGCGTCGAATACGTCGGACCCCACCGCATAGGCGATGGCCCAGAGCCCGATGCCGATATTGGCAAGCGTCGGCACGATCGTCCAGCGCCGGAAGCGCGAGGCGGCATTGACCGCAAACCAGGTCAGGCCGAGGAAGAGGAACAGTGCATTGGCGCTCGGTTCCTCGCTTGCCACCAGTGCCGGCGTGATCAGCGAGGCGAGCAGTCCGAGTCCGGCGAGCGCCTGTCCGTGCAGCAGCGACAGCGCGATCGTCGTGAAGGAGACGAGTGCCAGTAGGATGAAGGCGCTGGTCGGCCCGATGAACTCATAGACGGCATAGGCTGCGAAGATTGCACCGAGCAGCGTCACCCCGCCGGCAGCCGTCAGCGCCCCGGGGATCATCGCATTGCTGAACCGCTCGGAAGCTTGCGGCAGGGCGCGTCGGCGCACAACCTCGCCCGCCGCCATCAGGAAAAGGCCGAACAGGCAGGCGAGGGTGAGCCGCGCAGCAGGGCCGAGCAGGCCGGCCTCGATCGAGTAGCGCACCAGGAAAATGCCGCCGAAGGCGAGCGCCACGCCGCCCACCCAGACCGGCCAGCGGGCGCCGAGATAACTCTCGAGATTTTCTTTGGTTTTCGGCTTGGCGGTGGGTTGAGGGGCGGGGCCGGGTGTAAGCTCTTCCTGTCCGGTGCCGGGCTCGCTTTCTTCGGTGCTTACGGATGCCGCCGCCAGCTCTTCGGCGGTTGCTGCATCCTCGGCAGTTTCGCGCGCCGCGAGTTCGGCAGCCGATGCCGGCTCCTCAGCGACCGTCTCGGTTGCGGCTTCGGCCGAAGCCGCAGTCGCGGCCTCCCGGAGCGGAAGCGCCTGCCGCGCCAGGAGATCGGCCTTGACCGCCTCCAGCTCCTTTTCGAGCCCGGCGATGCGGTTGGATGTTCGCCGATGCAGGCCAAACACCAGGATGACGAGAAACAGCAGCAGGATTTCGGTCATCGGCGGGGCTCACGGACGGAGGAATTGTTCCAGGCTTTATACAATTGCCGGGTGAGGAAAGGGAAGAGCCGCCGTTTTCGTCAAATCGAATGACGAAGCCGCGGAAAGCATTAACCTTTCCAGATCTTCTACGCCGATTTCAGTCGTCCCTTGCTTCACGGGTCCTCGCCCCCTGTGCCGAAAACGGGGGCAGGATGTTGCCGGCAAAATCATCGTCTGCATAAAATATAATCGATACTAAGATATGATAACTTTATGTGCAATTTCAGCTTGCGCGACAGGAGAAGAAAGGTTTGGATGCGGTTATCAAACAAGAAACCTCGAGGGGACGACCTTTCATGATCTCGCGCAGACTGCTTTCCAAACTTTCGGCCGCCGCGGCTGTGGCCTTTGCCGCAGGCTTTGTCGCGTCCGCGGCGCCGGCCCGGGCGGATACGCCCATCAAAGTTACGCTGGACTGGAAGTTCGAGGGTCCCGCTGCCGGCTTCCTGCTCGCCCAGGACAAGGGCTACTTCAAGGCCGAAGGTCTCGATGTCACCATCGACACGGGTAACGGTTCGGTCGAGGCGATTCCGCGCGTCGCCACCGGCGCCTATCAGATCGGTTTCGGCGACATCAATTCGCTGATCAAATTCCTCGATGAGGACCCGTCGCAGAAGATCAAGATGGTCATGATGGTCTACGAGCGTCCGACCTTTGCGGTCGTCGGCCGCAAGTCGCTCGGGGTCACCAACGATCCGAAGTCGCTCGAAGGCAAGAAGCTCGGCGCTCCGCCGCCGGATGGCGCCTTTGCCCAGTGGAAGGCTTTCAAGCAGGTCGCCAAGATCGACGACAGCAAGATCACCATCGAATCGATCGGTTTTCCGGTCCGTGAGCCGATGCTCGCCCAGGGCAAGGTCGATGCCGTCTTCGGCTTCGCCTTCTCGGTCATTCTGAACCTGAAGGCGCAGGGTATCAAGGACGAGGATATCGCCACCATCCTGATGGCGGAAAACGGTCTCAACCTTTACGGCAACGGCATTACGGTCAATGCCGATTTCGCCGCGAAGAACCCGGCGGCCGTGAAAGGCTTCGTGAAGGCTCTGGCCAAGGGTTTTGCCGACGCGGTCGCCAAACCCGAAGAGGGCGTCGCAGCCGTCCTGAAGCGCAACGAGACGCTGAACAAGGATATTGAGCTGCAGCGCCTCAACATGGCGAATTCCATGAACATCAAGACCCCTTATGTTGTCGCCAACGGTTTCGGCGGCATCGATCCGGCAAGGCTCACCGCCTCGATCGAAACGCTGAAGGTCTCCATGGGCCTCAAGGGCAATGTGAAGGCTGACCAAGTGTTCGACGCAAGCTTCCTGCCCCCCAAGGAAGAGCGAATGCTTCCTTGATCATCGATGGAGAACCCGGCTCAAACCCGGGTTCTCTCTCGTCTGGAATTATGAATGATCGCGGAGACACGCCATTGGCGCACCTCGTTTCCCCCTTGGTTTCTATCGAAAACGTCGACATGCGTTATGGCGGCCCCAACGGGACGCTCGCCGTCTCCGGGCTCAACATGAAGGTCGGCAAGGGTGAGTTTGCTGCGGTCGTTGGCCCGTCCGGCTGCGGAAAGTCGACGCTGATGAAGCTCGTCACCGGCTTGCATATCCCGCAAGGCGGCGGCGTGATCGTTGCCGGCAAACAGGTCACGGAGCCGGTATCGATCGTCGGCATGGCTTTCCAGAATCCGACCATGCTGCCCTGGCGCACGACGCTCGACAATATCCTCCTGCCGCTGGAGATCGTCGAAAGGCACCGTCACCGGCTGCGCAGGCATAAGGCGGAATATGTGGAAAAGGCCGAACACCTGCTCGAAACTGTCGGCCTGAAGGGCTTCGGCTCGAAATTTCCCTGGCAGCTTTCCGGCGGCATGCAGCAGCGGGCGAATCTCTGCCGCGCCCTCATCCACGAGCCGGAACTCCTGATGCTCGACGAGCCCTTCGGCGCGCTCGATGCCTTCACCCGCGAGGAGCTCTGGTGCGTCATCCGCGATCTGCATGCAGCGCAGGGCGTCACCATCGTCCTCGTCACGCATGACCTGCGCGAAGCGACCTTCCTGGCCGACCGAATCTTCGTCATGAGCGCGCGTCCCGGCAGGATATTGAAGGAGCATGTCGTGCCCTTCGCCCGTCCGCGCGACCTCGAAGTCATGTATGAAAAGGGCTTCAACGACATGGTGCATGAACTGCACGGCGAGATCGCCAAGGCGAGGGTGGCGGCATGAGGGACGTGAGATGAGCGCCGTGACCGACAACACCACCCCGGTAACGCAGGCAAGGCCGCTTTCGGCCCGAATGAGCTGGGTTACATTGGCGCCCTGGCTTTATACGCTCGGCTTGTTCGTCCTCTGGGAACTGCTGGTCATCGCGCTCGAAATGCCGCCGACCATCCTGCCGGCCCCCTCCCGTGTCTTCCAGGCGATCCTGCAATACTGGTCGCCGATCTGGAAAAACTCGCTGCAGACCCTCTACACGACGACGCTGGGTTTCGCGATCGCGGTCGTGGCGGGGCTTGGCATCGGCCTTTTCATCGGCTGGTCGAAGACGATCTATGCCGGGCTCTATCCGCTGATGATCGGCTTCAACGCCATCCCCAAGGTGGCTCTGGTGCCGATCCTCGTCATCTGGTTCGGCATCGGTACTATCCCGGCGGTCCTCACGGCCTTCCTGATTTCCTTCTTTCCGATCGTCGTCAACGTTGCGACCGGGCTTGCGACCATCGAGCCGGAAACCGAGGACGTGCTGCGCGCGCTCGGCGCGAAGAAGATGGACATCATGCTGAAGGTCGGCATCCCGCGCTCCATGCCCTATTTCTTCGGCTCGCTGAAGATTGCGATCACGCTTGCCTTCGTAGGCTCCGTCGTCTCGGAAACGGTGGCCTCCAACTACGGGCTCGGCAATATGATGAGTTCCGCGCAGAGCCAGTTCAACGTGCCGCTGGTCTTCGCCGGCCTGCTGATGCTGGCCGTGGAGGGCATCGCCATGTACGCCTTCATGGCATGGATCGAGCGGCGCATGACCGGTTGGGCGCATCGCTCCACTATGGCCCAGTAAGCGGCTTTCCAAAACTTCGATCCTCTGTCGTGCTTCCGCTCTTGTCCATGTGACCTTTACATTTGGTTCATTTGGACTATTTTGGTGTGGTGGCAATTAGGAATAAGTCTCCCGTGGAAGTCGCGCCGAAAAAGCATGACGCTGAGCAACTGGCAGCCGTGGCCCTGAAGGCTTTCGGCAATGTGATGAGCGAGTGGGGGGTATCCCTCAGCGAAGCGGCGGGTTTGGCCGATATGTCGGAGAGCACCTGGAAGCGCGCGAGGAAGCCCGGTTATGCTGGCGGGCTGACCAAGGACCAGATGCTGCGGCTCAGCGCGGTCATCGGCATCTATAAGGCCCTTAAGCTCTATTTCAGCGAGCCGGTCGCCACTCGGTGGATGACGCTGCCGAACAACGGCCCACTGTTTGAGGGCGCCCGTCCGGTCGATACGCTGATCGAGGAGGGGTTGCCGCAGTTTCTGAGGGTGCGCAACTATCTCGACGCGCTGCGTGGCGGCGCGTGATTATCACGGCGTTGAAGGACCGGGGGCTGGTTCGGCTGATCCCGGCAACCTATCACAAGCCGCCCAGCCTGCGCGGGCTCGTCGATAGCGACGAGGAGCTGGAAATCCTTGCCGAGATCGAGGGCCTGACGAGCGCCCGCCTGATTGCCGAGCGGGGTCTGAACCTGCATCTTGATCGCCGCGAACTCGCCTGGAAACGCCGCAGGCACGACCTGCAGGTCTATGGCAACAGCCACATCAATGCCGCCTTCACCTATACGCGCAAGGGCGGCAACCGTTTTAACGCTGAAAGCCGCGGCGCCTGGTATTGCAGCTGGGACGTGATGACCTCGATTGCGGAAGTTGCCTACCATAAGACAAGGGAATTGCGTTTCATCGGGATATTTGAGGAGACGGCGCGCTATGTCGAACTTGTGGCCGATTTCATCGGCGAATTTCCCGACATCACCGACGAGGCGTCACACCCGGCCCTTAACCCCGATCCGGCTCTCGGTTATCCGGAAGGGCAGGCGCTGGCTGAAAAACTGCGGCGGGAGGGCTATGACGGCTTGATCTATCCATCGGTGCGCCATCAGGGCGGGCGTTGCCTTGTGGCATTCGAGCCGACCGCGATCCGCAACGTCCGCCCCGGCGCCTCCTGGGACATCGTCTGGCAGGGCACGGAGGATTACAGCGTCAACGCCGTTTGAGGCTGGAGCCAAGGTTCGAAAATTTATCTTTCGAAGATTTTGCGCACCAGGCCCGGCCTCCTCGTAAGGCCAGACCTGGTGCATCCTTTCCTTCAGGACCGCGCTGTCGCCGGTTCGTCCGCACCGTAAGGAGCCGGAGGTCCGCTCGCACCGGCAGTGCCGCGCGAATTTGCCTGAGGGTCTGGAATCTTTTCCGGTCGCTTGTCGAAGGCGAGCTTGATCGCCTTCGACAAGTCGCGGCTGGCATTCCACCAATCGCTGCTTTTTGTCCAGTATCGAAGTGTGACTTTCGTGCCGCCGGCGTCGAATTCCGCAACGAAGGCGGCCGGGGCGGGATCATCCAGCACCCGCTTGTCGTCGCGGGCAATGTGGAGAAGCCGTGCCTGTGCCGCGCCGATGTCCTCGTCTGCGCCGATATGCACCGAAATCTCGTTGCGGCGGGTTCTGCGCCGGCTGTAATTGGTGATCGGCACGTTCCAGAGGGTCGAATTTGGTGCGAGACGATAGATCCCGTCCGCTGTCTTCAGCTCGGTCGCAAAGAGGCCGACCTCAACGACCGTGCCGGTCACGCTGCTGGTCTCGATCGTCTCGCCGACGCGGAAGGGACGAAGCACAAGCAGCATGATGCCGGCGGCGATATTCTGAAGCGTTCCCTGAAGCGCCAACCCGACCGCAAGGCCGATCGCACCGAGCGCTGCGAGGATCGAGGCGGTCTGGACGCCGAACTGCCCGAGCACCATGACAATGACCAGGATCAGGACCACGTAGCGGACGATATTGGAAAAGAACTGGGCAAGGGTGGCGTCGATGCCGTGTATGCGTGACAGCCCGCTGTGAGCCCAGTTGCTGAGCATCCGCGCGGCGATCCAGCCAAGTATGAGAAGCACGACCGCGCCGATCACGGCGAAGGAATACTGCACCGCCAGAGCGCTCAGTTGAGCGAGTGCCGCTCTTGTCGCCACAACGAAATCCGATGTCTGTTCCATCCGGTCGACCGCTCCTTTCTCTGGATGGCCCGTAATTGGCGCAGCAGGCCGGGAGGTCAAGGCAAAAAAGACGGTCGTTTAATTGTACCAATAAGTGATTGAAACAACTTAGTTTTTAAGGTCTAAAGTGACCTGGAGAGGCAATACGAAGGATGCCCGGCCATCCGTTTCGGCCCCGCGGCCGATGCCTTTGACCGCCGCGATCAGACGCCCGTTGCGGCCGAGCATGTGGTCGCCGATCTCGATCAGCCGCGAATTCGGCGTGGCATGCGGTGCCGCTTTTCGCAGCCGGCCGGCAAGTTCGAAATCGTCTTCTTCCGGATGGAGCGCCAATGCCGTTATGACGGCCGCCGCCGGGGAACGGGAGACGCCCATCCAACAGTGGATGAGGATCGGCGCCGATTGGTCCCAGTCCCGCACGAAGGCAATCAGGCGTTCGACATGCGTCTCGCTGGGTGCGATGAGGTCCCCGGTGCCGGCAAAACCGATGTCGTTCATGGCGAGCTTCAGGTGGCGCTCGGCGGCGATCACTCCCGGCCGGTGGAAATCCTGGCGTTCGGCGATGAGGCTCACCATCGCCCCGGCCCGGTGCCTGACGGCCATCTCGGCAATGTTTGCGAGCGGACAGACGACGATTGAGGTCATGGTTCCCTCTTGGTCGTCTCGGTCGCCTGCTTGCCGTGGCCGCGTGCGGCCTCGATGTCATGAAAGCGGTCGAGGAAGCGCCGCTGTGCTTCGAGCGCAGGCATCGGGGCGATCGGCAGCATGTCGCGGGTGATGCCGCGCGGCTGGCCGAAGAATTTCCGCGCTTCGGCGACGGAAAAGCCGGCGAGTTCGGTTGCCTCGAAGAAGGCGGCGATCGTGTCGGCCTTCTTGATCAGCGCCTTCAAATCACGGGATGCATGCGGCGGCAGGCCGAAGCGCAGGTGGATCGCCGCCTCCAGCCGCTGTTCGACAGCCTTGTAGCCGCCGCCGACGACCGATTTGAACGGCGAGATCATGTCGCCGATGACATATTCCGGCGCATCGTGCAGCAGCGTCATCTGCAGCGCATCGGCACTACAGGATGTGTTGCAACGCCGAAGAATCTCCTCCACAACGAGACAATGCTGGGCGACCGAAAAGGCATGGTCGCCACGCGTCTGGCCGTTCCATCGGGCGACGCGGGCAAGGCCGTGGGCGATATCGGAGATCTCGACATCGAGAGGCGAGGGGTCGAGCAGATCGAGCCGCCGTCCCGAGAGCATGCGTTGCCAGGCGCGGGCGCCGGGCGCATCGGTCCCGGCAGATATCGTGGCTGCGGTCACGGCTCGGCCTCTTCGGCCTCGACGGGGAATGAAAGCCCGGTCCATTCCGGCAGTGTGAGCTTCACCGGCACATCGCCGACGATGAAAGGCAGGCCGCGCGCCAGTGCATCGCCGACACGATCGATGCGCACGACGGCAAGCCCCTTGTTGCCGGCGACCGAGCCGAGTGCGCCGACGGTCTTGCCGCCCGCGATGATCTCGATGCCGGAGGCCGGCAGGGCGGCATCACCGGAAACCAGCGCCAGCCGCCGCCTCGCGGTACCGCGGTGCTGCATGCGGGAAACCACTTCCTGGCCGACATAACAGCCCTTGCGGAAGGAGAGCCCGTCCGTCTTGTCGAGCAGGACATCGTGCGGAAAAGCGTCCTGCAACGGATAGTCGTGACCGGAAAGCGCCACGCCGACGTCGGCCCGCAGCGCGTGATAGGTCTCCTCCGGCCCCTCCGCCTGCCTGCCGGGGACGCGGGAGAGCACAATGCCTGCCTTGGCGAAGGCCGCATCCTTCACCGCGCCTTTTTCCGCCTCGTCGCCCCAGAAGACCGTTACGCCCTCCGTCGATTCGGCGGTGAGATCGACCGCAGCGCGCAGCTTGTACATGGTCAGCCGCCGCATCAGGGCTTCACGCTGCGAAGCTTCGGTCTCGATGAGGAAATCGTGGCTTTCGCGCCATACGAGGAAATCGAACAGGATCTTGCCCTGCGGTGTCAGCAGCGCACCGGGCCGCGCCTCGCCAGCCGGCAATCCCTCGATATCTGTGGTGATAAGCCCCTGCAGGAATTCCTGGGCGTCGCGCCCGGAAAGGCGGATCAGGCTTCGCGTCGGAAGAAAGGCGGCGGACATGGCAGGCAATCCGGTTGTCAGGAAAAAGGAGAATTAAGTCTTCCCGCAGGCGGCGACAAGACTTGTCGTTCTCTCAATCCCCGCCGGAGAAGAACTTCCATTTGCCGTCGGGACTGATGCCGATACGGAAGAAGTTGTAGTTGCCGTTTTCCTCCATGCCTGCGAGGTCGCCGGCGGTGACGATGCGCAGGAGATCGACGCGCTCGGGCGGCGTCAAGGAGCCGAGCGCCTTGCCGGTAAAATAGGGCCAGACATAAGCTTCGTCCGGCGTGCCCGCATCGAAACGGGCTGGCCCTGTCGACAGGATGTCGAGAATGATGGCAAGGATTTCCTGCCCGTCGGGATCGCCGGAAAAGCTCTTGAGCGTCTCGATGGGATCGTCGCTTTCGCCATTCATCACCTGCGTCTGTTTGTCGCCGGTGCTGATCAACGGGCGAAGCCTGGCGATATCGCCGGAGGCTGCGGCTTCGACGAGTTGCTCGCGCATATGCTTGACCGGCTGCGGCAGCTTCGACATGTCGATGATGATCTCGGCCGACTGGTCGCCGTTGTTGGCAGGCGTTTCGGCCGCTTTCGTGTCGGGTGTTGTCGCGGGCGCGTCCTCGGCGCCCGTCTGTGGCCGGTCGATGGCAGGACCCGGCGGCGGCAATGTCGTGCCATCCAGTGCCTGGAGAATTTGCTTCTCTTCGCTTTGCCGTGTCGGCGCGCGTTCGTCCTGATCGGGGGAGAGTACGGAAAGTGCCAATGCACTGCCGCCGGTAGCCAGGCTCAGCGCACCCGCAAGCACCGTTGCCGCGCAAAGGCGGATGAGAAGAGGGGAAATGGTCGTTTCCTCTGCAGGGCGCATGGAAACCTCGGCTATCTATTGAATCATTCGCTCGGGAGAAAATTCGCCAGCGAGCATGCGGGTCTTCAGCGATTCGAGCATGGCTTCGGCACCCAGCTCGCCATGGATGCGGATGGTCTCCCGCATGGCAAGCACCAGTGCCGCGTCGGCGATGATTTCCGGTTCGATGCCATCCGCCCGGCCGTCGGCCCAGGCCTCGCTCTGATATTCCAAGGCAGCCTGCATCTTCTCATGCACAATCATGTCGTCGATGTCGTTGCGGCCTGTCTGCATTCTGATGTCCTCGGTGCCCGTTTGATTACTAGCCCGTTAAAAACTTTATCAGTCTTTTATCAAAACGACACGGCCTCCTGCGAAAAGAGGTAAATAATCCTCTAATTTCCGAAGCGTGTCGCAATTTCTGTGGCAAGTGTTGCGCCTTCGTTACGGTATCGTTCCTCCGCCGTCCTGGCCGCATCTGTACAGGAGGTGTGCACTGCGGCAAAGGACCGATAACCGCGGTTGAAGGCGGCTGTCAGTTTCTCGCGCCGTTTGGGTTCGTTCGCCGTGTCGGTATCCAACAGCTGCTGCATGGATGCGCGCCAGTCGGAGGCAGGTACGCCGCACAGCGTCCGCAGATACTGGATGGAGCCGAGAACTTCGGCAAGGCGTGTCAGCTGCACCTCATAGGGCGCCGGCTTTTCTTCTGCGGCCGGCGGCGGCACGGCTGCGGCAGGCGGCTGTTTCGCCGTTGGCTGTTTCGTCGTCTGGGCAGCGAGCGGCGTCGCCGCGGCGGCCGCCACAAGCGTGATCAGGACAAGTCGCGAAATAGAACTCATGAACGGGATCCGGCGCGGCATATTAAAAATCTAATAGCGGGCCTTGATCTCTACCGCCAGCCTTTCGGCGCATTCGAGCACGCTCGGCGGCACAGGAAGGGAGCGGATTTCCTCGATGGTATACCAGCCCGGATCCGCGGCATCGTCGGCTGCGACGACTTCCGTATCGGCATCCGCCTCGACACGGAAGACCGAGAGAAAGAAATGACTGCCGCCTTCCTTTTCGCTCATCAGGTCATAGGTCGCGAAAAGGACGGGATTGCGAGCCGTGACGCCCGTCTCTTCGAAAAACTCCCGTAACGCAGTCTCATCCGGCGTCTCCCCCGGCTCGGCGCGTCCACCCGGAAAGGCGAACAGATCGGCCGACGGCGGGTTCATCCGGCGGATCAGCAGGAACCGCCCACCCCGTTCGAGAATGGCGGAGGATGCGGCTTGCGGAGAGGAGGGCATGGATCTTCTTCTAGCGGGCGGCCGCGTCATGGGGGACGATCGTCAGATCGTATCCGATCGCACGGACAACTTTTACGATAGTCGCGAACTCAGGATTTCCGCCTTCGCTGAGCGCTCGATAGAGATTTTCGCGTGACAAACCGGCATCCTTGGCGACCTGGCTCATTCCCCGGGCACGCGCCACATCGCCGATTGCTGCCGCGATGACGGCTGGGTCGCCATCCTCGAACACGGCTTCCAGAAAAAGCGCTATCCGTTCGTCGCTGTTCAGATGCTCGACAATATCCCACTTCTTGGTCTCGACTGCCATAGTCAGTCCTCCAGGTCCGCCGCCAGTGCCTTCGCCGACAGGATATCGTCAGTCTGGCTGGATTTATCGCCGCCACACAGAAGGATGACCAATTTCTGCCCGCGCCGCGTGAAATAGATTCTGTAACCAGGTCCGTAGTCGATTCGCATCTCGCTGATGCCAGAACCGACCGCCTTCACATCGCCGGGGTTCCCCAGCGACAAACGATAGATGCGGGTATTGATACGGGCTTTCGCGCGCTCGTCCCGCAACCGGGCAAACCAAGTCGAGTAGATTTTGGTTTCCCGGATTTCGATCACGTGGCAATGTAGCGTATAAGCTACAAATCTTCAATCCTGCCATCCTCATGAAAACCTACGCGCTCTACTCCTTCGCCGCCCTTGCCGAGATCGCCGGCTGCTTCGCCTTCTGGGCCTGGTGGCGATTGGAGAAGTCCGTCTGGTGGCTGGCGCCCGGCATGCTTTCGCTCGTCCTTTTTGCCTGGGCGCTGGCGCTGGTGCCGAGCGATGCAGCGGGACGCGCCTATGCCGCCTACGGCAGCATCTATATCCTCGCCTCGATCCTATGGCTGTGGATGGTGGAGGCCCGGGTGCCGGATCGGTGGGATGCGCTCGGTGTCGCCGTCTGCCTTGCCGGCGGCGCCATCATCTTCTTCGGGCCGCGCAGTGCTTGATGGCCGCGCCGCTTGACGCATTTTGAGGCCGATGCCATGACAGGCGCATGTGCGGACGCTACGCCCTGACGGCGACCCCCAGGGATATCTCGGAATTTTTCAGTCTGGTGGATCTCGAGGATTTCCCGGCGCGCTACAACATTGCTCCGACGCAGCCGATCCTCGTGGTGATCGAATCGGAACGCCGCGAGCCAGGCAGCAATCTGCCGACGCGACGGGCGCTCCTCGCCCGCTGGGGACTGATTCCCGGCTGGCTGAAGGACCCGAAGGATTTTCCGCTGCTGATCAACGCGCGGGCGGAAACGGCAATCGGCAAGGCCTCCTTCCGCGCGGCGATGCGCCATCGGCGCGTTCTCATACCGGCGACGGGTTTCTACGAATGGCGCCGGCCGCCGAAGGAGAGCGGCGTCAAGCCGCAGGCCTATTGGATCCGTCCGAAGCACGGCGGCGTCGTGGCCTTTGCCGGCCTGATGGAAACCTGGTCCTCGGCGGACGGTTCGGAAGTGGATACCGCCGCGATCATGACCACCACGGCGAATGCGGCGATCCGCGGCATCCATGATCGCATGCCGGTGGTAATCCAGCCGGAAGATTTCGAACGCTGGCTTGATTGCAAGACGCAGGAGCCGCGCCACGTGGAAGACCTGATGCGGCCGGCGCAGGAGGACTTTTTCGAGGCGCTGCCGGTCTCCGATCTCGTCAACAAGGTCTCGAATATGGGGCCGGACCTGCAGAAGCCGGTGGCCGTCGCCGTCCCGGAAGAGAAGCCGCCGAAAGGCAAAAAGCCAGACACCGATCAAATGTCGCTCTTCTGACCCTTCCTCTTTTTCCAGGCGAGATATTCCCATGAACCTGCTTTCTGCCGGCTTTTCCGGTTTCGCCCTCGGGGGCTCGCTGATCGTCGCGATCGGTGCCCAGAACGCCTTCATCCTGCGCCAGGGGTTGATCCGCAGCCACGTCTTCATCCTCTGCCTGATCTGCGCGCTGTCCGATGCATTGCTGATCGCCGCCGGCGTCGCCGGTCTCGGCACCATTGTTTCGCAATCGCCGGTTTTGATTTCGGTGGTGACGCTCGGCGGCGCGGCCTTCCTCGGCACCTATTCCTTCATGGCCTTCAGGCGCGCGGCAAAGCCGGGTGCCATGGTCGCCGGCGCTCCCGAAAGTCTCGGCCTGAAGGCGGCGGTGATGACCTGCCTTGCCTTCACCTTCCTCAATCCGCATGTCTATCTGGATACGGTCGTGCTGCTCGGCAGCCTGTCTGCAGCCTTCGAAGGCTTCGAACGGATCGCCTACGGCGCCGGTGCGGCGGTCGCCTCGTTCGCCTGGTTCTTCGGGCTGGGTTACGGCGCGCGCTTCCTGGCGCCGCTCTTTGCAAGACCCGCCGCCTGGCGGGTTCTGGATGTCGTCATCGGCGTGGTGATGGGCCTGCTCGCGCTGGGGCTCGTTTTGAGCTTCCTCGGCGGCAAATAGGCGATCAGCCGGCCGGTGTGAGCTTCGGCTTGCGCTTCAGCATCAGGGCTGCGGCAACCACGGCCTTGAGCGCCAGCGGGCGGTAAGGCGGGTTGATATCCTGCTTGGTGTCGGTCTTCTTGACTGGTTTTTCGCTGCTCATGGCTGTCTCCTCTCACACGCGAATCTTTTGTTTTTGCATTTGCGATCGCGCCTCTCCGCATTAAAGCGGGCAGAATCGTGGCTGAACAAGCCGGCACGCTCGCCAGCTTTTCATAAAACCTGCATCTTGCGGGAAACTGTTGCGTGAAAGCTGCAACTTACCAAGTGCGGAGCCTGTCAGACGTTGGCGCTGTCGTCCTCGATGGTGATCGTGCCGTAGCGGCGGTGCCAGGCACGCGCGCTAAAGGGCAGGACGCAGAGATAGGCGATAACCGTGACCGACAGCACCTCCCAGGTATAGCTCATCAGCAGAGCCACATAGAGCACCACGGCGAGCAGGATCGGCAGCATGAGGTCCCGCCGGATGCGGCTCGATTTGCCGGACCAGACCGGCAGGCGGGAGACGAGCAGATAGCCGATCAGGATCGTATAGGCGACGCTCCCGTATACGAAGAGGGGGGAGGAGCCCAAACCCAGGAAACCGAGATAGACCGGCAGCAGCACCAGCATGGCGCCCATCGGCGCCGGCACGCCGACGAAGAATTCCGACTGCCAGGGCGCCTTGATATCACGGTCGGCCATAACGTTGAAACGGGCAAGACGCAGGCCGGCGGCGATCGCATAGAGCAGTCCCGCGATCCAGCCGATCGACTTGGCATTGTGCAGCAGGAAGGCATAGGAAACGAGCGCCGGCGCGACGCCGAAATTGATGATGTCGGCAAGCGAATCCATCTGCACCCCGAATTTCGATGTGGCCTTCAGGAGCCGCGCAATACGCCCGTCGATACCATCAAGGAAGGCGGCAAGCAGCACCATGGCCACCGCAAGCTCGTAGCGCCCCTCGAATGCCAGCCGAATGCCCGTCAGGCCCGCGCAGATGGCCAGCACCGTGATCAGGTTCGGCACCATGAGGCGCAGCGGAATCTCGCGCAGACGAGGCCCGCGGGCCTCGTCGTTCGGCCGGTTCGGCTCATGGGGGGAAGAGGTCGAGGCGTCGGGGGCTGGCGTCTCCATGATGCTGTCTCGTGCTCCTTTATACGCGGCGGCTGATGGTCGGACCCTTGGACGAACCGAATTCGGCAAGCACGGTTTCGCCGCCGAGGGCCAGTTGGCCGACCGAGACCCGTGGCTGGGCGCCGGCAGGCACGAAAACGTCTAGGCGCGACCCGAAGCGGATGAGGCCGAAGCGTTCGCCCGCGTTGACCGGTTCCGTCGGTTTCACCCAGCAGACGATGCGGCGCGCCACGAGACCGGCAATCTGCACGACACCGACCTTGCCGTGGCGGGTTTCGATGACCAGGCCGTTTCGCTCGTTGTCCTCGCTCGCCTTGTCGAGTTCGGCATTGATGAACTGGCCGGGGCGGTATTCGATGCGGGTCACCTGGCCGCGCACCGGCGAGCGGTTGATATGGCAGTCGAAGACATTCATGAACACCGAGATGCGCAGCATCGGCTCCGAGCCAAGCTCGAGCTCGGCCGGCGGCACGACGAAGGCGACATGCGAGATGCGGCCGTCGGCGGGGCTGAGCACGAGGTCGTCATCCTGAGGCACGGCGCGCTCGGGATCGCGGAAGAAATAGGCGCACCAGAGGGTCAGCACGAGGCCGATCCAGAACAGCGGTTCGGCGATCCAGCCGAGGATCAGCGAGGC
This sequence comes from Neorhizobium sp. S3-V5DH, assembly GCF_004343065.1. Lineage (NCBI taxonomy): Bacteria > Pseudomonadati > Pseudomonadota > Alphaproteobacteria > Hyphomicrobiales > Rhizobiaceae > Neorhizobium > Neorhizobium sp. S3-V5DH. The sequence continues at coordinate 326,007 of NZ_SMCL01000004.1, read as the reverse complement.
GATGAAGAAGGCCGCCACGAAGACATAACCTTCCTTGTGGATCGGCACGAGCGTGTTGCGGATGGTGTCGAAGAGATTGATCAACCGTTTTCTCCTGGATGGTCAGCCCGAACTGACTACAGGGAAACCGTTTTTGCGGCAATGCGGTTCCGTCGCTCTGTGGCGAAGACCAGTACGGTCGCGTCGTCGCCATCGCATCGGCCTGAGCGATAGGACCCGCGCTGGTCCGCCCGAGCGCGAGCCCCATCCCCATGCCCCCAACGCAGTACTCACCAACAAAAAGAGGTGGCTCGACCGTTTTTCCCGTCCGAGCCACCAAGCAGTCTGTTGGCAATTGTGAGATAACAACCTCGCCGTCAATCGCGCGTGAAAGGCGCGTGAACGGGACCGCCATTCGTGCTCATTCGTGGTAATTTTCCGCAAAAAAATGCAGGTGGATTGATCGGCGGAGGGAGAACCCGTCGCTGGGCTGAAGGAGAACCTACATCTATCGGACGACCTGCCAGACCGCCCGAAACCCGCTATTGATTGCGTCCGGCGCATTGCGCCGCGTGCCGCAAGAGATGACGCACCTGGACGGGAGGATGTATGACATATCTGCGCATTTGGATCGTAGCCACGGTTGCCTTCATGGCCTGCGCAGCAATCGTCACTGCCGGCTACTACGACATCGAGGGAACGGTTCCGGCAAGCCCGCCGGTCTATGTCGAGATGTGGGCAGGATGGATGGGCTTTATCACGGTGTCCGTCGCAGGCGTGAAGTGGCTGCTCGACTATCGTAAATGAGCCGTTCCTTCTGAAAAAAGGACTAGGCGCGCCGCTCAGGGCCGAACGGCCGGCAACTTCAGGGCTGCGGCGGGACCCAGCCCATCCAGGTCGTGAATGCCAGAAGCGGCGAGCTGTAAAATGTCAGGACGAGGAGATAGGCGAGCGCAATGGCGCCGAACACCGCCATTCTTTTCCAGGAAGATCGCATTGTTTTCCTTTTATCCGTGGAGAGCTTATTCCGCCGCGGGGGCGCCGCGCAGGATGATGCCGAGATCGTCGCTTTCGCGCACTTTCCTGAGCTGCTCTTCGGCCTGCACCGCCTCGCGCTGGCGGTTCCACATTGAGGCATAGAGCCCGTCCTGGGCGAGCAGCCCGGCATGGGTGCCACGCTCGGCGATCAGGCCGTCGCGCAGCACGATGATCTCGTCCGCATTGATGACGGTCGAAAGCCGGTGGGCGATGACCAGCGTCGTGCGGTTCTTCGAAACCGTATCGAGCGCTGACTGAATTTCATGCTCGGTCGTGGTGTCGAGCGCGGAGGTCGCCTCGTCGAGGATCAGGATCGGCGGGGCCTTGAGGATCGTGCGGGCAATCGCCACGCGCTGTTTCTCGCCGCCGGAAAGTTTCAAGCCGCGCTCGCCCACCTTCGTATCGAAACCTTCGGGAAGCGTGCGGATGAAATGGCTGATCTGCGCCACCTCGGCAGCCGTCTGGACCTCCTCTTCGGTCGCGCTCGGGCGACCGTAGCGAATGTTGTAGGCGACCGTGTCGTTGAAGAGGACGGTATCCTGCGGCACCATGCCGATAGCAGCCCGCAGCGAATGCTGAGTGACATCACGGACATCCTGGCCATCGATGGTGATCGTGCCGTCCTGGATATCATAGAAGCGGTAGAGCAGGCGGGAGATGGTCGACTTGCCGGCGCCCGACGGGCCGACGATCGCCACCGTCTTGCCGGCTGGCACGTCGAAGGAAACGCCCTTGAGGATCGGCCGCGCCGGATCATAGGAAAAATGCACGTCCCTGAACGCGATTGCCCCCTGGCGGATATCCAGTTTCTTCGCGTCCGGCCGGTCGACCACTTCCGGCTCCACCTCCAGAAGGTCGAACATCTGCTCGATGTCCGTCAGTCCCTGACGGATTTCGCGATAGACAAAGCCGATGAAATTGAGCGGCACGGAAAGCTGCATCAGCAGCGCGTTGACGAAGACGAAATCGCCGATCGTCTGCTCGCCGCGTTGCACGGCAAGCGCCGACATGACCATCATCACCGTCTGGCCGAGGCCGAAGATCACCCCCTGGCCGAAGTTCAGCCAGCCGAGCGAGGTCCAGACGTCGGTCGCGGCTTTTTCGTAGCGCGCCATCGACGTGTCGAAGCGCCTGGCCTCCATCTCCTCGTTGCCGAAATATTTAACCGTTTCGAAATTGAGGAGCGAATCGATCGCCTTTGTATTGGCGTCCGTATCGCTGTCGTTCATCGAGCGGCGGATGCCTATGCGCCAGTCGCTCGCCTTGATGGTGAACCAGATATAGAGCCAGACGGTCACGGCGGTGACGAGAACGTACCAGAAGCCGTAGCTGACCCAGAAGATGATCGCCGTCAGCAGGAATTCCAGAAGCGTCGGCACGGAGTTGAGGATCGTGAAGCGCACGATCGTTTCGATCCCCTTGGTGCCGCGCTCGATGACGCGCGACAGCCCGCCCGTCTTGCGCTCGAGGTGAAAGCGCAGCGACAGCTGGTGCATATGGACGAAGGTACGGTAGGCGAGCTGGCGCACCGCATGTTGCCCAACCGAGGCAAACAGCGCGTCGCGGAGCTGGTTGAGCCCCACCTGCAGGATGCGGGTAAAATTATAGGCGATGACAAGGATGACGGCGCCGAGCAGGAAGGCCGGCAGGATCCCCGCCATGTCCAGCCTGCCGTTCAGCGCATCCGTTGCCCATTTGAAGAAATAGGGAACGGCGAGCAGCACGAACTTGGCGAGAAAAAGATAGAAGGTCGCCCAGAGCACGCGCGCCTTCAGATCCGCACGGCCCTCCGGCCACATATAGGGCCACAGGTTGACGAGGGTGCCGAGCGGATTGCTGGCATCCGCCGATACGGTCTTTTTCTTGTCCGCCATGAAAGTCTCCGCGAGGGCGCGTCAAAACGCCACCCGGCACATAAGGGTCGGAGGAGAATGTTGCAATGACGGTTTGATGAAACATGCGGCCCTCCGGCTCGCTATTGCGGTACAGGGCCCTTGCGGGGGAGGTGTGTGAACCTCAGCCGTCCGCCAGGCAGAAAGCGGGTGGAGCTTTGTTCCTCAGGCGCAATGAGCCTGCAGCAGGCACAAGCGGATGGCGTGGAGCAATTCGGTCGGGTCGGCCGGCTTGGAAATCCACTGACCGTGGAGAAACACGGCGTGGGCGTCGGACGGCTCGCTGTGGGCGCTGTGGACGACAAAGGGAATATTGCGCCTCACGAGGGTTTCCGCGATTTCAACGCATTCGCCGTCGCGCAGGAAGATGTCCAGGACGGCCGCGTCCGGTGATCTGTCAACCAGCCAGGCCTCCGCATCGCGACACGAAGCCATCATCACTGCCTCGCCCAAACCTGCATCGCGTAGCATTTCCTCAACGTCCCAAGAAACAAGCGGCTGATCTTCCAGCAGTAGGATCGTGGGGCGCTTCATAGCGGCTGATACCTCTTATTATCGCATCGAATATAATTGTCTTCCTATCGCAGGTCCGGCTTAGTCCGGTGTCGTACGGAGCGCTTCATTCGGCCTCATTGTTGATATATGGATCGTCATCGTCTGCTTTGAATAAAAAGGGCGCGGGCGACTAGGAGATGCATTTACTCTTGCCCCAGTGGAGGGCAAGACTATGCCGTCGCCGCAAAATTCCAATTTCAAGAACAGACTTCTTCGATTGCTTCCGGACACGGAGCTTTCACTATTTTCGTCTTCTCTGGAGAGGATCGAGCTCCCCAAGGACTTTCTTCTTGCACCAGCTGGGGGAAGTATCGAACATGTCTACTTTCTCGAAAGCGGGCTTGCCTCGATTGTCTCGGTTTCAGCAGAGGGACAGAAGGCGGAAGCCGGAATGTTGGGGCGAGATGGATTTGCCCCAACGCCGCCCTCTGTGAGCAGCGCGAAAAGTTTGCATGAAGTCCTAATTCAGTCTCCAGGCTGGGGTCACCGTCTCGACATTGCGACCTTTGGGCATGCGCTTGCAAAAAGCCGCCCCTTCGCGGACCTGCTGGCGAAATCGGTACATGTTCTGGCCACTCAAGTAAGCTATACCGCCCTCTCCAATGCGGTGCATCAGGTCGATGAGCGGCTGGCACGATGGCTGCTGATGGCGCAGGATCGTGTCGGCGGGTCGGAACTGGCTATCACCCACGAGTACATCGCGCTGATGCTGGCGGTTAGACGTCCGAGCGTCACCACGGCTCTTCATGTCCTGGAAGGAAACGGGTTCATCCGCTCCGAACGCGGCCTTATCGTCATTAGAAACCGCGAGGCGATGAAGGATTATGCCCGGGACGCCTATGGCAGGCCCGAGGAGGAGTATCGGGAGCTTCTGGGGGAAATGTGAGCGCCGGGCGCAGATCCAGCGCAAGCCTCAAGGACGGCGCCTTCCCAGGAAGGGACCGATCAAGGCTCCCAGCCTGCCAAACATTGGGGAGCGCCTGATCGCAGACCTGGTCTTTTCAACGCACCAAAGGTCGGATGTGCTCGTAGCTGACGATGACTTGGTTGCTGGTGCCTTCGTCATAGATCTTTGCAAGGGTCACATGAAGATCGGGTGAATAAAGGACGCTCAGGTTTTCGGTCGTCCTCCCGTTCTGCTTTGTTTCCTGTTTTACACGAAACACGTCATACTTGCAGCGACCGAGGGCGACCGTTTCCTCTGCTGTAACGGTGAGTTCCAGCACCCAGTCGTCTGCTGATCGCTTCGCGTCAAAGGGCACGAAATTGATAGTATGACGATCACCCTTCTTGAGGGGAAGGATGTTGCTCAGATCCGATAGGGGATATCTGGCATATCTTTCCTTTCGATCCTCAAGGGAAAGATCGAACAGTCCTTCGAACGAATAGACGACCTGCTTGTCCGGTCCACCAAAAGAGGTGATTATTTGGACAAGGGGTCCTTTAGTTTTCCGAAATTCACTCAGCGCTTCAAGGCGCCCGAGTATGAAACCGTTCTTTGCCGTTTTCGACGACGGGCAGTCCGCTGCTTGGGCGATCGTGGGCAATAACGCGGCGGCCAGAAGAGTACGCCTGAAAAGGCTCATCATTGTCCTCATAAGTTGTAAGATTGGCAGACTGATACATACTCACCATTGTCGATGTCCAGTAGTGCCTTTGCGTTATCTGCCGAGCGGACGTCCCGTTCGGGAGATGTAATGCCAAACCCGAGTTGGGCGTCAGCAGCGGTGGAGGTTCACGCTCTCCCGTCCGTAAACTCGATAAGATCCCACAGGTTACCGTAGAGGTCCTTGAAGACTGCCACGATTCCGTAGTCGGCCTCCTTCGGCTCCCGGACAAATTCGATGCCGCCGCCCACCAGATTGTTGTAGTCCCGCCAAAAATCGTCCGTGCGCAGGAACAGGAAAACCCGGCCGCCAGCCTGGTCGCCGATATATTCGCTCTGATGGGCCGTGGAGGCGCGGGCAAGCAGCAGCGACGTGCTGCCGGCTCCTTGCGGCTTGACGACCACCCATCGCTTGTCCTGTTCCGGCTGATAGGTGTCTTCCATCAGGACGAAGCCCAGTTTGTTGACGTAGAAGTCGATCGCCTCGTCATAGTCGCGAACGACAAGGGCGATCAGCGCGAGTGTCTGGTTCATCTTTGGCTCTCCTGCTTGAGCATCCGCCTGGAGCGGTGGGCGGGCGATCGGCAAGCTATTTGAAGCAGGCATAGGCCGCAATCGTCGGGATCCGCGTTGCTGGCAACGTCTTGCTGAGTTGCATCGTTTTGCCCTGTTCCAGCCAGGAAGGTGCAAACACCTTCATCCGCGCCGGACATCTCCGGGGCGGTGGAATGGGGAATGGGGCAGGCGGGGTATTCGGGGTATTGGTATTTTCAGGCTTTCCGCCTGCCCCGGGCGCTTTTTGGAGGATTTCCCAGCCCTCCGTTTTCGCCTTGCACATCCGCCATCGGAAACCGAGTTTCGAACCCGTGGATGCGACCGGTTCCGGAACCCGGTTTCCCATCCGATGACGCTATGATTGTTGCGCAAGTCTCGAAGGCGGGGACGAGGTGGGGAAGAAAAAGCCGTTAAGCGATTGAGACGTGACGAAAGAATTTTGGAGCACAGGAAATTTATCCCCTCCCGGCAGGCCGGAAGAAGGGTGTCTCTTCAACGGTTGGGGCGTAGGCGGCCGGTTACGACCGCTTCGGGCGCAGGCGCTGCCGATGCAGCTCTTCCGAATCGGGGCGGTACTCCTCCGGCACGCCGAAGATCTGGCCTGGCTGGATGATGTCCGGGTTGCCGATCTGATCCTGGTTGGCGAGATAGATCGTCGTGTAGCGGACGCCCTGGCCGTAGAGGCGGCGGGAAATCTGCCACAGCGTGTCGCCGCGGCGGATGATCACGGAATTGCGCTCGCTCTGGGTGAGCGGCGCCTGCTGGATCGTTTTTGCGCCGGCAGTGTCGCCTGTGCCGGCGGCAGCCATTTCGGCGCCGCTCTTGAGCTGGTAGGCAATGACAGGACCGACCGCCTTGCCGACCATGCCGGCGATCTGATTGAGGCCGGCGCCAAAGGTTGCCGCATCTTTCGGCAAGGCGTCGAGCGCCGCCAGTGCCGCTGCGGCGTCCTTGGCGGCGGCGTCAGTGATCGGACGGGCGGCGGCCGATGCGTCTGCCGGCAGCTGATATTCTGCCAGCGACTTCAGCGCAATGCCGGTGGCTGAGCGGGCGGCGGCGACCTCTTCGGCTGTCGGCGTCTTGCCTCCCTCATAGAGACCCTTGAGGAGGTTGAAGGCGCGGGCCGTCTCGCTGCGCAGCTTGTCGAAGGCACCGCCATCGACACCGCTCATCGAGGTCGAGACCGACGAGCCGGCAACTGCGGCAACCTGTTCGCCCGCCGGGCGGTTGAACGGCACTTCGACGCGCAACAGCGCCTGGCCGGCGGCCGAAAGGGATTCGACGCTGATCCGGTGATCGCCGACCGAAAGGTCCGTCAGCCCCTCGATCACGAAGCTGCCGTCCTGGCCGGCCTTCGCATTGCCGACCGGCTTGCCGTCGGCCTCGCCGCGAAGCGACGCTCCCGGTTTCGCGACGCCGGCGATGAAAAGCTTGGCGCCTTCGATCTCGACGGCGGTCACCCGCAGATCGGCGGAAGCGCCGTTGTCGGGGACGGGCGAGGCAGCGCCGACATTCGGTGCCGAGGAGGCAAGGTTCGAGGAGGCTGCAGGCAGGCCAGGCAGCGCTCCGGCGGCATCGGAGACCGCAGCGGCGGGCGCAGACGCGGGAGAGATCGTCGCCGGCAGGCCGGCTCCTGGCTGCGATGCCTGGGGCTGCGACGGAGAGGCCGGGTTCTGCCCCGGCATGGTCATCACCCGGCTTGCCTTGCCCGGTTTGGTCACCATGGCAAGCAGCTCGCCGCTCTTGTCGGCGGGAACGGAAACGGTCGCGGTCTCTTCCGACGTGACGGCGGTGCCGTCCTTGCCGATCGCCTTCAGCACGAGCTGGTGGTCGCCGGGCGGCAGCGGATTGTCGAGCACGACCGCGAAATCGCCGCTCGGGCCGACATCGACTTTGGCAACGACGGCGGCACCATTGGTGATTTCAAGCTTGGAATTCGGCTGGGCGCGGCCCGCGATCACGGTCGAGCCGTCCGGTTCGACGCGCAGCACGTCGAAGGAGGGTGTCGCAGCCGCAGCCTGGGTGGCCGGTTGCGTGGACGAGGCTGCAGCGTCGGGTTTTGTGGAAGAGGATGAGGCAGAAGCCGCCGCCTGATCGCCCGTCTTGGGCGCTTCCGGCGCCTTGGCCGTCTGCTGCGGATCGGTGATTGCTTCCTTAACGGCGTCGCCTGCGGCATTGATCGCTTCGCCGATCGGCTTTGCGTCCTGGCTGATCCTCGGCAATACGAAGAACACCATCAGAAGCGATGCAGCGGCAAGTACGATCAGGGCCAGCAAGCCCGCACGGTTTTTTATCATCAATGTCTCTCCCGACGGGCCTCAAAAGTCCTTCCGGCAGAAGGATCCGGATCAAAGGAACTAGGCCTAGCGTCGCATATTCGGATTAACCCTTTCCTCCTGTCTTCACAAGCTTTTCACGGTATAAACCCTTGCTCTTCCGGGTGTTTCCCGTCAATTTCGACATTCGGGCATGCCTATGCCTCCCTTTGAATGCGTGACGGAGAAAACTTGTGCCGATTCGATCCATCTGCGTCTATTGCGGCTCGCAACCCGGACGTGACCCCGCCTATATCGCGGCGGGCCGCGCGCTCGGGAAATCCATTGCCGCCCACGGGCTTCGGCTGGTTTATGGCGGAGGCACCAAGGGCATCATGGGCGCGGTCGCGGCTGGCGTTCTGTCGAGCGGCGGTCAGGTTACCGGCATCATTCCCGAATTTCTTGTCGATATGGAGGCGACCCGTCATTCGCTGGGTCAGCTCGACGAATTGATCGTGACCGAGGACATGCATGCCCGCAAGCACAAGATGTTCGAGCGCTCCGACGCTTTCGTGACCCTTCCGGGCGGCATCGGCACGCTGGAGGAGATCGTCGAGATCATGACCTGGGCGCAGCTTGGCCGGCACGAAAAACCGATGGTCTTTGCCAATATCGGCGGCTTCTGGGACCCGATGCTGGACCTCATCCATCACATGCGCGAACAGGGCTTCATTCACCGCGCTCATCTCGTGCAGCCGCTCATCATTCCCGATATTGAGGATATCGTCCCGGCGATCCTCGAACATGGTGAGGACCGCGGCCGCCTGAGCGGCGAGGACTCGGTGATTTCGCGTCTGTGAGACGTGCGGGCTCCGGCGCGAGAACCCGGCTTCAGTCGACGATGAAGAGTTTCGCGCCGGTCTCCGTCGAGGAGCGGTGCGGCTCGGCGTCGTCTGCAACCTGATAGCTCATGCCGGGCTTCAGGGTAAAAATGCGGCCGTCGGCTAGTTCGGTGGTCAGTTCGCCTTCAAGGCAGAGCAGGATATGGCCCTTGACGCACCAGTGGTCCGCCAGATAGCCCGGCGTATACTCCACCATCCGCGCCCTGATGCCGCCGAAATGACGTGTCTGCCAGACGGCAAGGCCGGTCTCGCCACTGTGCTCCGTTTTGGGCACGGCGCTCCAGTCGGTGGTGCCGAAGGGAATATCGCTGATCTGCATGGCTCTCTCCGGAGGGGTCAGGCCCTGCTGCCGCGCGTCTGGCGCCGCATCGACCAGGTGTAGATGATAAGTGCCGACCAGATGAGCACGAAGGCGCCGAGCTTCACGAGGCTGAGCGGCTCGTGGAAGACGAAGACGGCGATCAGGAAGATCATCGTCGGCGCGATATATTGCATGATCGCGATCGTTGAGAGGGTCAGGAGCTTGGCGCCGTTGGCATACATGATCAGCGGCACCGCGGTCACCAGTCCGCTTACCAGCAGCAGCAGGCTGTCGGAAAGCCCCGTTTGCATCAGGTGGCCTTGACCGCTGGTTTCGAGATAGATGATGTAAAACAGGCAAGGCAGGCTGAGGATTGCGACTTCCAGGAAGAATCCCTGGTTAGGCCCGACCGGCAGGGTTTTGCGGAAAAAGGCATAGAATCCCCAGCTGACCGTCAATATCAGCGAAACCCAGGGAAGTCCGCCCGCATCGATGGTGAGGATCGCGACTGCCGCCGCCACCAGCCCGATCGCTGCCAGCTGGACAGCGGAAAGCTTTTCCTTCAGCAGCACCGCTGCCAGGAAGATGCTAAAGAGCGGATTGATGAAATAGCCGAGCGCGGTATCGAGCGCGCGGCCGACGCTGATTGCCCAGATATAGGTCATCCAGTTGACGCTGATCAGCGCGGCGGTAAGGCCGGCCATCGCCAGCGTTCTGGGCGAGCGGATCGCGGCCTTAAGGTCGCCCGTCCGACCGAGGGCCAACAGCACGATGCCGGCGACAGGTACAGACCAGATCACACGGTGGGAAAGCACCTCCAGCGCCGGAATGTGGGCGACGGCCTTCATGTAGATCGGCAGGAACCCCCACAGGAAATAGGCTGCCAGCCCGAAAGCGAAGCCGCGCGGCGTATCCTCGTTCTTGACGGGAGCCGGAATGGTATCGGTAGCCATGAGGGTGTTTCCAACATTTTGTTCTGTGATTGCCCGGTCTAAACGAATAGGTTGAGTTGAACCAATTCATTTCGGTGAAGGATCCATGATCTGTCACGATTTTATGGGCTTCAGATCGTATCGTCGCAGTGTCGTAAAAGTGGAGTGTTGAATGGCTTTCGAAGATGCGCCGCTGCACCGCCAGTTTTATGCCAGGCAGATATTAGCGAAGGCGGGAGTTGCCGACAGCGACCGGCTGCTGGCTGCATTTTCCGCCGTCGCGCGGGAAGATTTCGTCGGACCGCCGCCCTGGCTTTATAACGATTTCCGCAACTACAGGCAGCTGGCTTCCAGCGATCCCGTTGTTCTCTATCAGGACGCGCTGATCGGCATCGACGTCAAGCGCGGCGTCAACAACGGCATGCCCTCGCTGCATGCGGGCGCCCTTCACGCGCTTGGAATCAGGGAAGGGGAGACGGTTGCCCATCTCGGCGCCGGGACCGGATATTATACGGCGATCATCGCCGAGCTGGTCGGCCCGACGGGGCGGGTCGTTGCGGTCGAATACGACGAGGCGCTGGCACAAAGCGCGCGGAAAAACCTTGCTCCTTATCCGCAGGTCGAGGTCTTCCAGGGCGATGCGACGCAATGGCCGACGGAGGATGCGGATGTCATCTACGCCAATTTCGCGCTCGACCACCCGCCCGAAGCCTGGATCGACAATCTTGATGTCGGCGGACGGCTGCTGTTTCCACTCGGCGTGCCGGCGATCGAGAACGGCCAGCCGACCGGCTTCACCCGCCGGGCCGGGTTTCTTCTCATCGACCGGCGGCGGGCGACAAGCTTCGGCGCGCGTTTCCTGCAGCCGGTTTCCTTTGTCTGGGCGGAGGGACAGGAACCCCCTCCCGCCGGCCGTCATGAGCGGCTTGCCGAGGCATTCCAGAGCCGACGGGGCTACCGGGTGCGCAGTTTTCGCTGGCAAACACCGCCTGAAGGGGAGGAATGGTATGGCGAAGAGGACTGGGGACTTTCGTTCGAGGAGGTTTGAGGGGGAGGGGCATGTTTTTTGCGCGAGATCGCTCGACGCCACGCCATTCTTGCTGCTGCCACATCGGGCTCTTCACCCACTTATTTGAGAGTTGGGTCCGCCCCTCGCCAGTGCCGACTCTTTACAGCCCGACGTTGAAAACAGGGAGCGACTTAGGTAGCAAGGAAACTCGCGATCGTCTCCGTCACCAGGGGGTATAGCGATGTTTTGGTTTGTGCGGCAGGAGGCGTTTTTGCTGAAAAATCTGGTTTTTATCACGACAATGTTCTTCAACAGTTTTGCGCTAGCGGAAGAGCAGAACGTCTTGCTGTCAGGGGGACAGGTTAGCGTGCCGGTCGGCCTCACCGTACAAGTCAAGGCCCTAACCGTTGGCAGTGATGCAACGAAAGTTCGCCTTCAGGCGAGCTTTGACAGCCACAAGACCAACTTCGTCAACATGAACGATCAGGAGAATGCCTACATATCCTGGGGCGACGGGGAGCAGGACCGCCTGCACATGCGCCAGATCGCAGACAACAAGTGGATGAGGGTCGTCAACGGGACGACGATGGAAGGCGATCTTATTTTTCCCGGTGTCATTCCTGCAGGCGTCACGAAGATAGCACTCGTCTTTAATGCGGGAAATTCAGGTGATGACACAAATGCGCCAGGGGTGACGATCCCGTTGGAACTGAAGAAATGAGGGCAGCTGTCATCCTTGCTCTCCTCATGGCCACTCCGGCCACCGGGTCGGACTACTCGGTAACGATCATCGGCGAGTCCCTGGGGGAGCAGCAATCGGTATTTCGCGAAATGGAGTTTCCGGGGTCGACTTTTGCCGAGAAGATGGAGCCGAGCAGCGGATCGTTTTCATCGGCAGGTTCCTCGTTTGGATTGCAAGATATGAATGAGGAGACCCGGGTGAGGACGGAAGCGGCCCTTTCCGACCTCGGCGCCAGACCGGAGGGCGGTCGCATTGTCGTCGACCTGCCGAGCGATATCCTTTTCGACTTTGACAAGGCCGACATCCGGCCCGACGCGCGTCCGGTTCTTTCAAAGCTGGCCGGAGTTTTGAGCGCGATGAAGGAAAGCCGCGTTTCCATTATCGGCCACACAGATTCCAAAGGAAGCGATGATTATAACGACCGCCTCTCGAACCGCCGGGCCATTTCGGTGAAAAACTGGCTTTCAGAAAGCGGCGTGACGTCAGAAATGACTTCAGAGGGAAAAGGTGAGCGATTTCCTGTCGCGCTCAATAATACGGCGGACGGTATGGATGATCCAAAGGGCCGGCAGTTGAACCGCCGCGTCCAGTTTATCATTGGAGACGAATGACATGGCGCTGACAGTTTGCCCGGAATGCGACGGCAAGGTGTCCGACAAGGCTTTCGCTTGCCCGGCATGCGGCTATCCACTGGGACAGCAAACAGGCGGAAGTGCCTGGCCCGCCGTGCTTGGTGGGGTGGCGGGAACATATATCTCGGCGCAGGCGCTGGTTACGATCATAGTCGGAAGCATCATGTTCATCGCTTTTGCCGCCATCATGATCGTCGCCGTTTTGAGTTCGTAGCCAAGTCGCTTAGATTTAGAACGGGCGCTCCACCTCACGCCCGCTCCGTCACGAAGCGGCCCGCTTGTCTTCGGCAAGCGTATAAGCCACGAGGGCATTTGCATGTCCGTGGCCCATTCCGTGTTCGTTCTTCAGAAAGTCGACAAGCTCCATGTGCTTGGCGGGGTAGCGCTGTCTTACCAACGCTTGCCAGTCACCGATAGAACGGCCGTATTTCTTCTCGATCGATGGAAAATAGGAAGCGGGTCCTTTGATCTTCTCGGCAGTCATGGCGCGCCTTTGCCTTTTCGTGCCGCATCGATCACGGCCACGTCGATTTTCCGCATGGTCATCATCGCGTCGAATGCGCGTTTGGCTTCTTCGCCACCCGCCGCAAGCGCGTCGGTCAGGATACGAGGTGTGATCTGCCAGGATATACCCCATTTGTCCTTGCACCAGCCGCATTCGCTTTCCTGACCCCCATTGCCGACGATTGCGTTCCAGTAGCGGTCCGTTTCCTCCTGATCCTCGGTGCTGATCTGGAACGAGAAGGCTTCGCTGTGCTTGAACATGGGGCCGCCGTTCAATCCGATGCAGGCCACACCTGCCACGGTGAATTCGACGACCAGGACCTCGCCCTCTTCTCCGCTGGGATAGTTGCCGGGCGCGCGGATGACGGCACCGACCTTGCTGTCCGGAAAGGTATCGGCATAGAAACGGGCCGCGTCCTCCGCGTCCTTGTTGTACCACAGGCAAATGGTGTTCTTAGACATCGTGTCGTCCTCCTGGTGGTTGTCCTTCAGGTCTGATCCCGACCTGGTAACAAGATGACGTACCAGCCACCCCCGATCCGACATCGTGATCGAGATCGTCGAAATTTTTTTTACCCGTCTCGCCGCTGCGAGCCGATTGGCACCTGCGAAACTTGCCTTACCGCTCCAATGCGCCTTTCCCCGCCAGAATGTGGTCGCGGAATTTTGCAATGCGTGAAACTCGGGTTTCGGACTTTTTCACCGACTTGAGATTGATCGCATAGCTTTTCTTTCGCCCTGGCGTCAGGCCGTGAAAGGCTTCTGCCAGCTCGGGATCGGAATCCAGCGCCTCGACGAGTTCATCGGGCAGTTCGATTTCGCTTTCCTCCCTCGGCGGTTTGACGCCAGCCTGCGCATAGCCCATCGCCTCCTTCAGATAGGAGAGGATGACCGGCTCCATCTTTGTCACCTGTGCATTGTCCACAAAGCGGATCATGTCCGGATGCTTGGTATTCGGCCCCTGCTTTTCGAGCACGCCTTCGGGGTCCTTCATCAGTGCCGCATGGAAGAAGCTGAGGCGAAAATCGCCGCGGAAGGCGCCGATGATGACGATATTGCGGCCCGCATGCATATAGCAGGGGTGCCCCCATTTGACCGTCTCGACGAGCCCTGAGGCAAGGCAGATCCGGCGAAGCTCGTTCAGTCCGTGAGCCCATTGCCGCGTCGAGCAATCAGCTGTCGCAAAGCGGTCGCAGCGTCCGCATCCTTTCGAGAAGAAGTCCTCGATCTCGGTGATCATTTCCCTTGCCATTGACCGGCCTCACTCAGCGGCGATCTTGCCCGCCAGCTCCCGGTTTTTCATCAGTTTGTAGATCACCGAATCCATCAGCGCCTGGAACGAGGCGTCGATGATGTTTTCGGAGACGCCGACCGTCCACCAGCGCACGCCGCTCGAATCGGTCGATTCAATCAGGACGCGGGTGATCGCCTCGGTGCCGCCGTTGAGGATGCGCACCTTGAAATCGGCGAGCACGAGGTCGTCGATCTCGTGCTGGTATTTGCCGAAATCCTTGCGCAGCGCCTTGTCGAGCGCGTTGACCGGGCCGTCGCCTTCTGCGACCGACATATGCGTCTCGCCGTCGACGGCGATCTTCACGACCGCTTCGGAGACGATCTTGATGCGGCCGTGGCTGTCGAACCGGCGCTCGACCATGACCCGGAAACCTTCGACCGAAAAGAATTCGGGGATCGTGCCGAGCGTGCGGCGGGCGAGAAGCTCGAAACTCGCATCCGCCCCCTCATAGGCATAGCCCGACGCCTCGCGTTCCTTGACGATCGAGATCAGTTGGTCGAGCTTTGGATCCTCCTTGCCGACCTCGATGCCGCGCCGCTTCAGCGCGTTGATGAAGTTCGACTTGCCGCCCTGATCAGACACCATGACCTTGCGGAAGTTGCCCACACTTTCCGGCGTCACGTGCTCATAGGTGCGCGGGTCCTTGAGCAGGGCGGAGGCATGGATGCCGGCCTTGGTGGCGAAGGCCGATGCCCCGACGTAAGGCGCCTGGTGGTGCGGCGAGCGGTTCAGCAGTTCGTCGAAGGCATGGCTGAGATGGGTGAGGCCGGTGAGACGCTCGGCGTCGATCGCCGTCTCGAAGCGAGAGGAATAGGCGTCCTTCAGCGCCAGCGTGCCGATCAGCGTCACGAGATTGGCATTGCCGCAGCGTTCGCCGATGCCGTTCAGCGTCCCCTGGATCTGCCGACAGCCCGCCTCGAGGGCGGCGAGCGAGTTGGCGACCGCCTGTCCGGTGTCGTCATGGGCATGGATGCCGAGCGAGGCGCCGGGGATGCCGGCCGCGATCACCGCCTCGACGATGGCGCGGATCTCGCCCGGCTGCGTGCCGCCATTGGTGTCGCACAACACCACCCAACGGGCGCCGGCGTCATAGGCGGTTCTGGCGCAGGCAACCGCATAGTCCGGATTGGCCTTGTAGCCGTCGAAGAAATGCTCGCAATCGACGAGCGCTTCTTTTCCCGCCTGCTGCGCGGCCTCGACGCTGTCGCGGATCGATTCCAGGTTCTCCTTGTTGGAGCAGCCGAGCGCGACGCGCACGTGGTAGTCCCAACTCTTTGCCACAAAACAGATCGCGTCGCTTTTCGCCTGCAGCAGCACGGCGAGGCCCGGATCGTTGGAGGCGGAAATGCCGGCGCGCTTCGTCATGCCAAAGGCGACGAATTTCGATGTCACGGTCCGTTTCTGGGAAAAGAAGGCGGTGTCGGTCGGATTGGCCCCCGGATAACCGCCCTCGACATAATCGAGGCCGAACTCGTCGAGCAGGTTGGAGATGGCGATCTTGTCCTCGACGGAAAAATCGACGCCGGGCGTCTGCTGCCCGTCGCGGAGCGTGGTGTCGAAGAGATAGATGCGTTCGCGTGTCATGGGTGCTCCTCCTGGAGCAAGGTTATTTCGAGACTGCAGCCGGATTCCGCTGCTCCCTCATCCGCCCTTGGGCACCTTCTCCCCGAGGGGGAAGGTGGAATTGCCGCGAGATCCCAATTCCCTCCTCTCCCCTTGGGAAGAGGGTGGCCGAGCGGAGTGGAGGACGGGTGAGGGGGCTGCATGGCAATGCTGTCAACTCTTCCCCGCAAACCTGTCTGTCGCCCGGATCAGCCGGTCGGTGATGCCCGGCTCCGACATCGCATGGCCAGCACCTTCGATGATGTGGAAATCCGCATCCGTCCAGACTTTCGAGAGCTGCCAGGCGTATTTCAGCGGGCAGGGCATGTCATAGCGGCCGTGGACGATGACGCCGGGAATACCTTTGAGCTTCACCGCGTCGCGCAGCAACTGGCCGTCTTCGAGCCAGCCTGCATTCATGAAATAGTGGTTCTCGATGCGGGCGAAGGCGAGCGCGAAATGGTCGTCGTCATGGCTCGATGCGAGAGACGGGTCGGGCAGAAGCGTGATGGTGGAGCCTTCCCACACGCTCCAGGCCTTGGCGCAGCGGATCTGCTCCGCCTTGTCGGATCCCGTCAGGCGGCGGTGATAGGCGGCCATCATCTCGTGGCGTTCGTTTTCCGGAATGGGGGCGACGAAGGCTTCCCACTTGTCCGGAAACATTTCCGAGACGCCGAACTGATAATACCAATCGAGTTCCGGCCTGGTCAGCGTATAGATGCCGCGTAGCAGAAGTTCGGTGACGCGCTCGGGATGGGTTTCGGCATAGGCGAGCGCCAGCGTCGAGCCCCAGGAGCCGCCGAAGACCTGCCATTTGTCGACGCCGGCCATTTCGCGAAGGCGCTCGATATCGGCGACGAGATGCCAGGTCGTGTTGGCTTCGAGGCTTGCATGCGGCGTGGAGCGGCCGCAGCCGCGCTGGTCGAACAGCAAAACGTCGTAGAGCGCCGGATCGTACATCCGCCGCTGGGCAGGCGTACAGCCGCCGCCCGGTCCGCCATGCAGAATGACGGCGGGCTTGGCGCCCTTGGTGCCGATCCGTTCCCAATAAATGACGTGGCCGTCGCCGACATCGAGCTGTCCGGTCTCGTAGGGTTCGATCTCCGGATAGGGTGTGCGAAAAATGTCCGTCATGAAAAGTCCTTCATTGATCGTTTGCGCTTTGGCGGCAAGCGCGGCTAACCGAGCAAGGCGTAGGCGACGATCGCCGCCGTGACCAGCACCACCACTGCGCCCTTGGCGATCAGCCCGTAAAGAAGCCATTTCGGCATCTTCAGGTTCGGATTGTCGACCATCTCAGAAACCCTTGGACGGCCAGGCGGTCGTGTCGTGGTCGGGATGCTGGAACGAAATGATCTGCTCCTGCTTGGCTGCGTCTTCCGCCGCATCGCGGACCGGCTGGTCAAAGATCGTCGTTACCCAGGGGATGTGCGCCGAATAATTGACCTGGATCTTCGGCGCGAGATCGTCGCGATTGTCGAAGGAGCCGATCGAAAGCTCCAGCCCGCCGGGATAGCGGTAGGTCAGCGGCGTGCCGCAGTTTTCGCAGAAGCCGCGATCGATATTGACCGACGACTGGAAATATTTCGGCTCCCCGCGGGTCCATTCAACGCCGTCCTTGGGTGCGCTGACGAGCGGCCCGAAAAAGCCGCCAAAAGCCTTCTGGCACATGCGGCAATGGCAGATGGAGGCGCGGCCGAGCTCGCCATGGATCCGGAAGCGCACGGCGCCGCACTGGCAGCCGCCTGTTCTCAAAGTCTCTGTCATTGCTTGTTCTCCGCGGGCCGTTCGATAGGCCAGGTTTCGGTATCATGATCAGGATGCTGGTAGGAAACAATGTCGCTCAGGAAGGGAGCCGAGTCGATATCATCAAGGGTGTGGCGCTCGGGCAGCGTATGCAGCCGGTCGACGAAGGGAAGCTTGCCCTCGACGCCGAACTGAATGACCGGCGGCAGCGATGCCGGGTCGTCGAAACTGCCGGCCGAGATGGCGATTCCGTCCGCCGCCTCGTAGGTCATGGGCGTTCCGCAATCTGCACAGAAGCCGCGCCGGACGTGATTGGACGATTGGAAATATTTGAGCGTTCCGCGCGTCCAGGTAAGTCTCGCCTCGCCGATCGCCACCAGTGGCGCATAATAGGCGCCGAAGGCCTTCTGGCACATGCGGCAATGGCAGATCGAGGGTTCGAAAGGCTCGCCTTCGAGCCGGAAGCGGATGGCGCCGCACTGGCAGCCGCCGGTTCTTGCCGCATCGCTCATGGCTTTTCCTCCGGCGGCCAGGCGTCGGTGTCGTGATCCGGATGCTGCCGGGTGCTTTTGGCCACCGCCCTTTCCTGGTCCGGCGTCATGTCCATCTCCGCGTCGTGCTGCAGGTGGTCGAGTTCTCCGAACCAGGACACCTTGCGGGCGAGGTTGGTCTGAAGCTGCGGCTTCACGTTTTGCGGATCGTCGAGCGAACCCAGCGTGATGCTGATATGGTCGCTGCTGCCGTCGTAAAAGAGCGGGGTGCCGCATTTTTCGCAGAAGCCGCGCCGCACGGTTTCGGAGGACTGGAACCAGGCCGGCTCTCCCCGAGTGAAAGCGAAATCCTCCCACTTTACCCCGCCGAGCGGCATGAAATAGTTCCCCGCCGCCTTCTGGCACATGCGGCAATGGCAAAGATGCGGAAAGCCGATCTCGCCCGTCGCGCGATATCTCACCGCGCCGCACTGGCACCCCCCGGTATGGATTTGGTCAGTCATTCCGGACTTCCCTCCGCCGAGTGGCAAACCGCCTCGATATTATTCCCGTCAAGGTCGAAGACGAAGGCGCCGTAATAGTTGGGGTGGTAATGTGGCCTCAGGCCGGGCGGGCCGTTGTCGCGGCCCCCGGCGGCGATTGCGGCCTTGTAGAACGCGTCGACCTCGGCGCGGCTGTTGGCGGTAAAGGCGATATGCTGGTGGTAGCCGGCCGGCGGTGTGCCCTCATGCAGCCAGTAGACCGGCCGCTCGCGGCCATAGCCGCCGACCTTGACGCCGCCCGTATATTCCGTCGGCACCATATACAGCAACGAGGCCCCGAGCGGCGCGAAGGCCGCATCGTAGAACGCCTTGGCGCGGTCGAAATCCGCAACCGTGATGCCCATGTGGTCGATCATAGCGCTTTTTCCTCCTCAAGTGCCGATTTGATCTTACCGCTTCAGTTCCCAGGTCGTCACCCGCTCGCCGGTCGAGGCGTCCTTGCCGTCCTTGAGCTGGATGCCTTTCTCCGACAGTTCATTGCGGATCTTGTCGGCCTCGGCAAAGTTCTTCGCCTTCAACAGTTCGAGCCGCATGGAGACCAGCGCATCGACGGCAGACGCGAGCGCCTCGTCCACTTCCGTCTTCTGCGGCAGCACGCCGAGCAGATTGGCGCTCGCCGCAAAGATCGGCAGAAGGGTCTTGTCGGCATGTGCCTCATGGGCAAGCGCATGCAGCGCCTGGATGGCGGCCACCGTGTTGAGATCGTCGCCGAGCGCCTCGATCACCGTATCGCAAGGCGCGGCACCGCCCGGATCGGCAGCCGGCCAGCGGGCAATCAGCCGCTCCGCCTCTTCCAGCCGCTTCACCGAAAAATCGATCGGCTCGCGGTAGTGCGTCATCAGCATGGCAAGCCTGAGCACGTCGCCCGGCCATTGGCGGCCGCCGAATTTCTCCGTGTGAAGCAGGTCGTAGATGGTGATGAAATTGCCTTCCGACTTCGACATCTTGCGGCCTTCAACCTGCACGAAGCCGTTATGCATCCAGACATTCGCCATCACTTCCGTGCCGTGGGCGCAGCGCGACTGGGCAATCTCGTTTTCATGGTGCGGGAAGATGAGGTCGAGCCCTCCGCCATGAATGTCGAAGACTTCGCCGAGATAGCGCCGGCTCATCGCCGAGCACTCGATATGCCAGCCCGGGCGGCCGCGGCCCCAGGGACTTTCCCAGCCGGGTTCGTTGTCGGAGGAGAGCTTCCAGAGCACGAAATCGCCAGGGTTCTTCTTGTGCGCGTCGACTGCGACGCGGGCGCCGGCCTGCTGTTCGTCGAGCGGGCGCTTGGAGAGCTTTCCGTAATCGCCCATCGACTTCGTATCGAAAAGAACCTCGCCGGCCGCGACATAGGCATGGCCGCGCGCAATCAGCTTCTCGATGATCTCGATCATCTGGGGAATATTGTCGGTAGCGCGGGGCTCGACGGTCGGCTCCAGGCAACCCAGCGCCGCGACATCCTCGTGATACTGCGTCTCGGTCCGTTCCGTGACGGCGCGGATTGCCTCGTTGAGCGGCAGGCCGGGGTGATCACGCAGTGCGCGGGCATTGATCTTGTCGTCCACGTCGGTGATGTTGCGGGCATAGGAAACATGCGCTTCGCCATAGACATGTCGCAGCAGCCGGAAGAGCACGTCGAAGACGATTGCCGGCCGCGCATTGCCGATATGGGCGTAGTCGTAGACGGTCGGGCCGCAGACATACATGCGCACGCTCTTGGGATCGATCGGCGAAAACGCCGTCTTTTCGCGGGTCAGCGTATTGTAGAACTTGAGCGAGGCGCCCATCGAAATCTCCCCAAAACCTTGCATAGAAAGCGGCCGGTGCCGGACCGGGACGTTTGTCTTCAAGGCTTTTCGAGAGACGAAAACGGCCGGGCCAGCGACTGCGCTAGCGAATAATGATCCCGCAAATGGAAATCGCCGTTTTCATGGAAGAGGTTATGGCGCGGGCAGGAACTTTGGTCAAGGCCCTTTGCCCGCGCCATGATCAATGGCGTCAAGCCACCCGGCAGCCGATGCCGTTCCGGGCGACCGTCACGAGAAAGATCAGCATGGAGATGACCGTGAGGATCGATCCGATCGCGGCAAGCGCTTCGCCGCCGGAAGACACCGCCATTGCGATGCCCGGCACGAGACAGAGCACGCCGAGGATTGCAAAAGCCAGATGGACTTTTGCCAGCATGGTATCGGCTGCCTGCGGCGTGACGGTATAGTAGAGCCCGAAAAGGCCCATCGTCGTCCAGCCGACGAGATTGAGATGCGCATGCGCCGGTGCCATCAGATGATCGCCGGAGATCGCCATTTGAATGCCCCAGAACATGCCGGTCGTAACGCAAAGCACGGCCGCGACGAAGAAACAGAAAGCGATGTTTCTCATGTAATTGTCCCCCACGTGATGTCCTGCGTCCCACCGCAGGACTCAGAGGATAACCGAAAATCGGATTTTCCGGGATGGGTGGTGCATTATCTATTTGGGGAGGGTGAGGCATTCCCCGTGTCGCCGCCTGCGACGGTAGTCCCTCATTCCGGGGCCTTGAAATCCACAAACCTGTTCTCGCGCACCACGAAGAGCCGCCCGCTCTCCTTCATCTCGGGGGAAGCGAGGAAAAGCATCTTTTCGGCGACTTCTGAAGGATGCGGCAGCGTCTGCGGGTCTTCGCCGGGCATGGCCTGGGCGCGCATGGCCGTGCGGGTGGCGCCCGGATTGACGAGATTGATCTTGAGCGGCGTGTGTTCGGTTTCGGCAGCCCAGATGCGCCCCATGGTCTCCACGGCTGCCTTGGACATGGCATAGGCGCCCCAGAAGGCGCGGGGATTGCTGGCGACGCCGGACGACAGGATGAGCGCGCGGCCCGCATCCGATTTCGTCAGCAGTGGTTCGACCGAACGGATCAGCCGCCAGGTGGCCGTGACATTGGTCAGCATCACCTTTTCGAAGACCTTCGCCTCGATATGGCCGAGCGGCGAAATGACGCCGAGAATGCCGGCATTGGCCATGAGAATGTCGAGCTTGCCCCAGCGCTCAAAGATCGAGGCGCCGAGCCGGTCGATGGCGCCCATGTCGGTAAGGTCGAAGGGGACCAGCGTGGCGGTGCCGCCGACCGCCTTGATTGCATCGTCGAGCTCTTCGAGCCCGCCGACGGTGCGGGCGGTCGCGATCACATGCGCGCCGGCCTTGGCGAGCGCCAGCGCGGTGAAATAGCCGATGCCGCGCGAGGCGCCGGTGACCAGCGCGATCCTGTTCTTCAAGTCAATGTCCATCTCGTCACCTCACCCTGTCGCGGCATAAAAAAGAAGGTTGCGTTGCCGCAGCCTTCTAGAGCGTTCGGTGCGAAATGCAAACGGGTCCGTTTGTCTCAGCCGTTGCTGGCGAGAACCGAAACCTTGCGTCCCATCGTTTCGCCATCCTTGTCCAGCAGGCGGGTCGGATAGTCGCCGGTAAAATAGTGGTCGGTAAACTGCGGACGCGCGTCGTTCCGGTCCTCGCCGCCGACGGCGCGGTAGAGGCCGTTGATCGACAGGAACTGCAGCGAATCGGCGCCGATATACCGGCACATGGCTTCCAGGCTGTCATACTGGTTGGCAAGCAGCTTTTCCCGGTCCGGCGTGTCGATGCCGTAGAAATCCGGGTAGAAGATCATCGGGCTTGCGACGCGGAAATGCACCTCCTTGGCGCCCGCATCGCGGATCATCTGGACGATCTTCAGCGAAGTCGTGCCGCGCACGATCGAATCGTCGACCAGCACGACTCGCTTGCCTTCGATCATCGCGCGGTTGGCGGAGTGCTTGAGCTTGACGCCGAAGGCGCGGATCTGCTGCGTCGGTTCGATGAAGGTGCGGCCGACATAGTGGTTGCGGATGATGCCGTATTCGAACGGAATGCCGCTTTCCTGAGCGAAGCCGAGGGCTGCAGGCGTGCCGCCATCCGGCACCGGTACGACGACATCGGCGTCGACCGCCGCTTCCTTTGCAAGGTTGATGCCCATGTTCTTGCGCGCGACATAGACGCTGCGGCCGCCGACCACCGAATCCGGCCGGGCGAAATAGACATATTCGAACAGGCAGAGCCGTTCGGATTGGCCGTTGCCGGCCTTGCGGGCATCGATGGTAATCGAGCCGTCAGACTGGATCTCGCAGATGATCACTTCGCCGTTCTCCACGTCGCGGACGAACTTCGCGCCGATGATGTCGAGCGCGCAGGTCTCCGAGCAGAAGATCGGCTTGCCATCAAGCTCGCCCATCACGAGGGGGCGGATGCCGGTGGGATCGCGGGCGGCGATCAGCTTGGTGCGGGTAATCGCCACCATGGAATAGCCGCCTTCCATCTGCCGGATCGCGTCGATGAAACGGTCGGCCGTCGAGGCGTATCGGGAGCGAGCGATGAGATGCAGAACCACTTCCGTATCGGAGGTGGACTGACAGATGGCGCCGCCTGCAATCAGCTGGCGGCGGAGCGTCAGGCCGTTGGTGAAATTGCCGTTATGGGCAATCGCGATGCCGCCGACTTCCAGTTCGGCAAACAGCGGCTGCACGTTGCGCAGGGCCACTTCCCCAGTGGTCGAATAACGGACATGGCCCATGGCGATGTTGCCGGGAAGACGGGCAAGCGTGGCGGGGTCGGTATAGTGGTCGCCGACAAGGCCCATGCGCCGTTCCGAGTGGAACCGCAAGCCGTCGAAGGAGACGATACCGGCGGCCTC
The DNA here is from genome assembly GCF_004343065.1 of Neorhizobium sp. S3-V5DH. NCBI lineage: Bacteria > Pseudomonadati > Pseudomonadota > Alphaproteobacteria > Hyphomicrobiales > Rhizobiaceae > Neorhizobium > Neorhizobium sp. S3-V5DH. Next base: position 302,740 of record NZ_SMCL01000004.1, on the reverse strand, counting down.
CTGGCCGCGATGCTGGAGGGCGTGCAGACCGAGCGCTGTCAGCGTTGCCGCATCCGGATGGCCGAGAATCCCGAAGACGCCGCATTCCTCGCGAAGCGTATCGCCATCCCACTCGTTGACCTTGTTGTCGGCGAACGTCTCAGAAACCGGCTCTCTCATCTGGCCCTTATCCCTTTCGGACGATTTGTCCCTTCGGAAAATGGAAAGGCGGGCCGGAGAAAATTCCCCGAGCCCAGCCTGTTTTGCACTTTATGCGAATGATACCACAAATGGTGACGTTTCGCGCTGCATCAAGCGCAAGATAACGTCAATTATTTGTTGCCGGCGCATCTTCCGCCGGTGGTTGCTCCTGGGCGGGCGCGCCTTCTGTGGGCGCCGCCTCGCGGCCGAGGATGCGGGCGCGGATCTGGGGCTCGATATCGTCGGGGAGCACCGCCTCGAGGCGCGCGACGAGCGTATCGAGGAAAGGCTTCGACTTCGCCTGTGTGACCCATTCCGGCTGCGAGCGCACATCGACGAGCCAGTTCCAGAAGGCGACGGCGACAACGAGAAGAAGGATGCCGCGGGCGGCGCCGAACAGGAAGCCGAGGGTCCGGTCGAGCGCGCCGATACGGCTGTCGATGATGAAATCGGCAATACGCGAGGTGATGAAGGAGATGACGATCAGCGCAAGCAGGAAGATGATGCCGGCGGAGGCGGCGATCGCGATGCGATCATCGGTGGTGTAGTTCTTGGCGTAGGGCAGAAGCAGCGGATAGAGATAATAGGCTGCGGCGACCGAGCCCACCCAGCTTGCGATCGACAGCACTTCCCGCGAAAAGCCGCGAACCATGGCGAGCACGGCGGAAAACAGCGTCACGCCGATGACAATACCGTCGAAAATCGTGATGGGCATATAAGAACTACTCCAGACTTGCCGAATGCGCGACAGCCCCCGCTGTCTCGCAGCCGTCATACAACAGCGGACCTGTTAACGGAAGATCAATCATCTTCCGGTGTTTGGCGCAGCTTCGACGAGGAACCTGCGATCCGAGACACCAGGTCCGGCAGGTCTTCGATGGTGACCCAGCGTCCGTTCGCGCCCTTTGGCACTTCGGCGGACGTGGCCGGCAGCATCGCACCCGCAAACCCGAGTTTTTCCGCCTCCTTGAGCCGCTGGGCGGTCTGCGAAACCGGCCGCACCGCGCCCGAGAGGCTGATTTCGCCGAAATAGACACAATCGGCGGGCAGGGCAAGCCCGGCAAGTGACGAGACGAGCGCCGAAGCGACCGCAAGATCGGCGGCCGGTTCGGAGATGCGATAGCCGCCTGCCACGTTCAGATACACGTCGTGCTGGCCGAGCCTGACGCCGCAATGGGCCTCCAGAACCGCGAGAATCATCGACAACCGCGACGAATCCCAACCGACCACGGCACGCCTGGGGGTTCCGAGCGATGTCTGCGCCACGAGGGCCTGCACCTCCACCAGGACGGGGCGCGTTCCCTCCATGCCGGCAAAAACGGCGGCGCCGGGCGCCTTGGCATTGCGCTCGCCGAGGAAGAGTTCGGACGGGTTCGACACCTCCCGCAGCCCCTTATCGGACATTTCAAAGACGCCGATCTCGTCTGTCGGGCCGAACCGGTTCTTGACCGTGCGCAGGATGCGGTAGTGATGGCCGCGGTCGCCCTCGAAATAGAGGACCGCGTCAACCATGTGTTCGACAACCCGCGGCCCGGCGATCTGGCCTTCCTTGGTGACGTGACCGACGAGGACCATCGCAGCGCCCGTCTGCTTGGCGAAACGGATCATCGCCTGGACGCCGGTGCGCACCTGCGTGACGGTGCCGGGCGCCGAATCGGCCGTATCGCTCCAGAGCGTCTGGATCGAATCGATGATCACGAGATCCGGCCGCTTGCCCTCGGCGATCGTTGCAAGAATGTCTTCGACATTGGTTTCGGCGGCGAGCAGCACGTCGCTGTCGGCGGCTGAGAGCCGCTGGGCGCGCAGCCGCACCTGCGCCACGGCCTCTTCGCCGGACACGTAGATGATCCGGTGGCCGCGGCGGGAAAGGGCGGCCGCCGCCTGCATCAGCAACGTCGACTTGCCGATGCCCGGATCGCCGCCGATCAGGACGGCCGAGCCCCGTACGAAACCGCCGCCGGTCGCTCGGTCGAGTTCGGAAATGCCTGTATGGATGCGGGGAGCTTCCTCAGTCTCGCCGGAAAGCGTAGTGAGTGAGACCGCACGGCCCTTCTTCGGCACCTTGCCGGGACCGCCGCCGATGCCGCCCATCGGATCTTCCTCGACAATCGTGTTCCACTCGCCGCAGCCGTCGCACTTGCCGGCCCAGCGGTTGTGCACCGTGCCGCAGTTCTGGCACACGAATTGGGTTTTGGGTTTTGCCATGAAGTAGCCGCCGCTTTCGATAGTCACGTTTTCCGCGCAGAACAAAAGCGGAACAGATGCTTTTAATCTTGAAATCCCTTCACTGGCAAGAAGATTTGCGGTTATTCGGGATAGATGTACCGCCGCTCGTAACGCAGCCCCAGGCTGGTGAGGAGCTCGTAGCCGATCGTGCCCGCCGCGCGGCCGACGTCGTCGAGCGGCATGTTCGGGCCGAAGAGTTCGACATAGTCACCAGAGCGGATTTCCGCTGCCGGAACGTCCGTCACGTCGAAGATCGTCAGATCCATGGTGATGCGGCCGACGACCGGCACCTTGCGTCCGGCGACGAAGCCGAAGGCGCCGTCCTTGACGTTCTGGCGAAGCGGCACCCCGGAACCGGAAAGCGAACGCAGGTAGCCATCGGCATAACCCGCGGCGACGATGGCGAGCCGGCTGTCGCGCGAAAGCTGATAGGTGCCGCCATAGCTGACCGTCTCGCCCTCTTTCGCGTCACGGATCTGGATGATACGCGCCTCAGCCTTGGCGACCGGTCGCATCGGATTTTTCCCGCCATTCACGGCTTCCCCGCCGTAGAGCGCAATGCCGGGCCGGGTGAGATCGAAATGATAGTCAGAGCCGAGAAAGATCCCGGCGGAGGCTGCAAGACTTGTTTCGATACCTTCGAAAGCGTCGGCAACCCTTCGGAAGGATTCCAGTTGTTTCTGGTTGAGCTCGGAGGAGGGCGTGTCGCCGCTATGGAGGTGCGACAGCACCAGCACTGGCGAAAAGCTCGCCGGCCGCGACACGTCGTCGGTAAAGGCGATCGCGTCCTCGAGCGGAATGCCGAGCCGGTTGAAGCCTGTATCCACCTGAAGCGCGCAAGGATGATCGCCGTGTTCGGCGGTGACCGACATCCAGAAAGCAAGCTGCTCTTCGGAGACGAGCACGGGCACGAGGCCGTTCTCGAAGAACAGCTGCTCCTGGCTGGGCCAGATGCCGGAAAGCACATAGATCCGCGCATCCGGCGCATAGGTGCGGAGCGTCACGCCCTCCTGCACCACCGCCACGAAGAAGTCGCGCGCGCCGGCTTCATAAAGCGCCGTGCCGCAATCCTCGATGCCGAGGCCATAGGCGTCCGCCTTGACCACGGCGGCGGTGCGGGCGGAGCCGGAGCGGCGCGCCATCTCCCTCCAGTTGTCGGCAAGCGCGCCGAGATCGACCGTCAGCCGCACGGGCGCGATCTCGAAGTCGTCTGCTTCGGCGAAGGGATCATCGGGATTGGTCATCGGTCGGTGTTCCATGCGGCGGTGTGTCCTGCTGTGGCTCAAGCCTGAACTATCCGTTCACGTCAAGGTGGAAACGCCGAATGAGGTCTTTTCGCGACCACTTGGGAAGCCAGCGCGTTATTGTTCCTGCAAAGTCACGAAGACCTGTGCGGCTACGGCAGTCAGCGGGTCGCATAGGCGGCCGCAGACCGGCGTTCCAGATGTTTGCTGAATTTCGACAACGGAAAACATACCGCAAAGTAGATGAGCGCCACGAAGCCGTAGACCACGAACGGCTGGAAGGTGGCATTGGTGACGATCGTGCCGGCCTTCGACAGTTCGACAAAACCGATGATAGAGGTGAGCGCGGTTCCCTTGATAACCTGGACAGAAAAGCCGGCCGTCGGCGGTATGGCGATCCGAAGCGCTTGGGGCAGAATGATCAGCCGCATCTGCTGGAAATGGTTGAGGGCGAGGCTCTGTCCTGCCTCCCATTGCCCTTTCGGGATGGATTCGACGCAGCCGCGCCAGATTTCGACGAGGAATGCCGCGGTCCAGCAGATCAGCGCCGCGCCCGCCGCCAGCCAGGCCGGCACGTCGATGCCAAATAAGCCGAGACCGAAAAAGGCCAGGAACAACTGCATCAGCAGCGGGGTGCCCTGGAACAGCTCCACATAACCGCGTGCGAAATACCGACCGACGGGCGACTTTCCGATTCGGAGAAACAGGATCGCTAGACCGAGAATGCCACCGCCGAGGAAGGATATGAGGGACAGCACCAGCGTCCAGCGGGTGGCGAGCAGCAGGTTGCGCAGGATGTCCCAGGTCGTAAAATCGCTCATCGGGCGGCCACTTTCGGAAAGATCCAGCGGCCAACCTGATTGAGCAATTGACGCAGTGCAATGGCAAACAGCAGATAGATCGCGGTGGAAAGCATATAGGCCTCGAAGGCCCTGAACGTGCGCGACTGGATGAAATTGGCCGCGAAGGTCACGTCCTCGGCGGCGATCTGCGAGACGACCGCCGATCCCAGCATGACGATGACGATCTGGGAGGAGAGCGCCGGCCAGATGCGCTGCAGGGCAGGCACCAATATCACGAGGCGGAAGGTTTGCAGGGGCCTCAGCGCCAGCGCCGCGCCGGCCTCGAACTGGCCCTTTGGCGTAGCCTCGATGCCGGCCCGGATGATTTCGCAGCTATAGGCGCCGAGATTGATGATCATCGCGAGGTTTGCTGCCTGCAGTTCCGAGAGCTGAACTCCGACAGACGGCAGGCCGAAGAAGATGAAGAACAGCTGGATCATGAAGGGCGTGTTGCGGATCAGTTCCACATAGGTCGCCACCGGCGGGCGGAGCATCTCCGGCCCCAGTGTCCTGATCCAGGCGCACAAGATCCCGAGAAAGACGCCTGCCACCGCGCCGACCAAAGTCAGTTCGACGGTGACGAAAAGACCCTTCAGGATGACGGGACCGTAGTCCCAGATCCAGCCGAAATCGAAGATATAGTGCATGGCGCCCGCCCGTGTCGGTAGATCGGTCCGCCGCCTAAGCAAACAGGCGGCGGCAGTCCGAGGAAAAAGATCAGAGATCCGCGGGCAGCGAAGTCCCGAGCCACTTTTCGGCGATCTTGTTCAACGAGCCGTCGGTCTTGGCGGCGGCGATGATGCCGTTGACCTTCTCGAGCAGAGCGGGTTCGTTCTTGCCGAGGCCGATATAGCAAGGCGAGTTCTTGATAAGGAATTTCGGTTCCGGACGCTTGGGCGGGTTCCGTTCAAGAATAGCCGCGGCGACAACATTGCCTGTCGCGACGGCTTCTACCTGGCCGGACAGGAAGGCGGAAATCGTGCCGTTGTTGTCTTCGTAGCGCTTGATGGTGGCGCTTGCCGGAGCGACTTTCGTCAATTCGAGATCTTCGATCGCGCCCCGCGTTACGCCGATGGTCTTGCCTGCCAGATCCTCGGTGGACTTAATCTCCAGTCCTGCCGGTGCAAAGACGCCGTTGTAGAACGGTGCGTATGCGGTGGAGAAATCGACGACCTTTTCGCGGTCTGGATTCTTGCCGAGGCTCGAGATCACCAGATCCACTTTGTTGGTCTGCAGATAAGGAATGCGGTTCGCGCTCGTCACCGGCACGAGCTCAACCTTCACGCCGAGTTTTTCGGCTATCAGCGTCGCCATATCGATGTCGTAGCCCTTCGCGGTCATGTCGGCGCCGACGCTGCCGAAAGGCGGGAAATCCTGCGGTACCGCGACGCGCAATTTGCCGCTGGACTTGATAGTCTCCAGCGCATCGGCAAGCGCCGGAAGCGGCCCTGCAAGAGTGGCGGCGATAACGGCGGTTGCCGCCAAGGCGCGTGAGATGAAGGTTCGACGTTGCATGAATGCTCCCCTGTTTGATCTGGAAACAGGAAGAGCAATCCTCATGCCAATTGCATTAGCGACAGCCAAATTGCCGGCAATCGCGGGGAACCCGCAGCTTACGAAAGGAATGCATGGTTCCTGGTGCTTAATAAACAGGCAGGCCGGCCGCCATCAGTGCTCTTCGTACTGCGTGAAGCTCGGGTCCGCGAGGTCCGCGAAACGAGTATATTCCGACTGGAAGGCGAGTTTGACGGTGCCGGTCGGTCCGTGGCGCTGCTTGGCGATGATCACATCAGCCGTGCCCTTCACCTTGTCCATATGCGCTTCCCATTCCGGATATTTCGGATCGGAAATGTCGCGTGGCTCCATGTTCTTCACATAATATTCCTCGCGGAACACGAACAGCACCACGTCGGCGTCCTGCTCGATCGAGCCGGATTCGCGAAGGTCGGAGAGCTGCGGGCGTTTGTCGTCGCGGCTTTCCACCTGGCGCGAAAGCTGCGACAGCGCGATGATCGGCACGTTCAGTTCCTTGCCGAGCGCCTTTAGGCCGGTGGTGATCTGGGTGATTTCTTGGACGCGGTTCTCGCCGGATTTGCCGGAGCCGGTCATCAGCTGGATATAGTCGACCACCAGGCAGTCGAGGCCACGCTGGCGTTTCAGCCGGCGGGCGCGGGCGGAAAGCTGGGCGATCGAGATACCGCCGGTCTGGTCGATGAAGAGCGGCACCTTCTGCATCATCTGGGAGCAGGCGACGAGCTTTTCGAAATCCGCTTCGGTGATATCGCCGCGGCGGATCTTCGACGACGAGACTTCCGTCTGCTCGGAAATGATACGGGTGGCGAGCTGTTCGGCCGACATTTCGAGCGAATAGAAGCCAACGACGCCGCCGTTCCTCGCCTTGAAGGAGCCGTCCGGCTGAACTTCCGGCTCGTAGGCGGCGGCGATATTGTAGGCGATGTTGGTGGCAAGCGAGGTTTTGCCCATGCCAGGGCGTCCCGCAAGCACGATCAAGTCGGAGCGCTGCAGCCCGCCCATCTTGTTGTCGAGCGACATGATTCCGGTCGAGATGCCGGAGAGATGACCGTCGCGCTCGAAGGCTGCTCCTGCCATGTCGATGGCGAGTGCCACGGCATCGTTGAAGGACTGGAAGCCGCCGTCGTAGCGACCGGTTTCGGCAAGCTCGAAGAGGCGGCGTTCGGTATCCTCGATCTGCGTCTGCGGCGGCATGTCGAGCGGCGCGTCATAGGCGATGTTGACCATGTCCTCGCCGATGGTGATCAGCGCGCGGCGCAGCGCCAGATCGTAGATCGCCCGGCCATAGTCCTCGGCGTTGATGATCGACACCGCCTCGGCGGCGAGGCGCGCGAGATACTGGGCGACCGTCAGGTCGCCGACCTTGTCGTCGGCGGGCAGGAAGGTCTTGATCGTCACCGGGTTGGCGGTCTTGCCCATGCGGATGATATCGCCGGCAACCTCGAAGATCCTGCGGTGCAGCGGCTCGTGGAGATGGACCGGCTTCAGGAAGTCCGAGACACGGTAATAGGCGTCGTTATTGACCAGGATCGCTCCGAGCAACGCCTGTTCGGCCTCGATATTGTTCGGTGCTTCCCGGTAGTGGGGCTCCGCGTCCTTGTTGCTGATCGCCGTCAGCTTGCGTGCTACGTCCTGCATGTTACCCAATCAGGTCTTTTTTGAATCGGCGCGATCCTACAGCAGTTTGCGGCGGATGAACGGACCGCCCGAAGATAATTTCCAGAATCCGACGATCTCCACAGTCCCGCTTCGAGTTTGTGGATAACGCGCTGCCAATCGAGCAAGATGATTTGACCGTGACAAAACGGTCATCCGCCTCGCCACGGTCTTTTTAAAATAGGCCTTCCGCAGATTCGCGACAAGGCATCATTGCGTATTGGAAACGGCAATCCCTGCGATATGGCGTCCCAGGAAGCGCATGCGGCCCGCAAAGTCATTTTCGATCAGGGACTCTATACCGAAGCCGCTGCTGGTGATCCTGGACACTGGGTCGCGGACCAGATTGCAGCCGCCGGCAAGAAGCCGCCAGCCTGCATTCATCTTCCTCTGGACATGCGGGAGGATATTTCCCCGCCCCACGGCGTGTTCGAGAAAGATGAGCTTTCCCTGCGGCCGCAACACCCGCCTGATCTCGGCAAGCGCCGTCTCCGTATCGGGAATCGTGCAGAGGACGTAGCTTGCGACGACGGTGTCGATCGAATGCGTTTCCACCGGCAACTGCTCGGCTGATCCTTCAATCAGCCGGACATCCCGCTGCAGGTCACAGGACCTGCAGTGAGCCAATGCCAGCAGTTTCGTATCCGGATCAACGCCGACCAGCGTGCTGATCCTGTCCCTGTCGTAGAGCTCCAGATTGTGGCCCGACCCGATACCGATCTCGAGCACGTCCCCGGCCGCGACCGGTATCATACGCTCGCGCATGGACCTGAACGGTGGAGCCCCGCATGCTTTGGTGACGACGAACCGGCCGACGGGTCCAAATATTCTTTCACACAGACTGCACATCACGGACCTCTTGCTCGTGGTTGTTGACAGCAGTCATGGATGATCGGGATGGAAGCAGAAGCATCCAGGGTGCCGGGATTGCTCCCGGGTATGCAGGGGTCCGGCACAAACGGGACGACCTTCGTAATGACGCTCGGTGTGCAAGAACGGTGACGTTGATCATCGAAGTACCCGCAATGCCGAAGCGGGTGGAAGAATGCGCCTTGGCGTGATTGATATTCATTGGACGAGCCTTTCTTCATATAGTGGTTGCCTTGTCGGACGGAGAGGACCCTAGTTGCCTGGAGTCCCCTGACCGTCCCCTGGCGAGGGGGTGCGATGACGAAAGTTGCGGCAAGTGCCGAGCTGCCGTTGCAATTGCGGCTTCGTCTTTTCGGCTATCCGGATGTCCGCTTTGACGACGCTGCGCTGGCGCTGCGGGAGCGCAGAGTGCTGGCGCTCATCATCTACATCGCTATGGCAAAGGGCCCGGTCTCCCGGGAGGCGGTTTCAGCTCTTCTATGGCCGGAGGCCGACAGCGAAACCTCTCGTGCCCGGCTGCGGCGGCTCATCTACAAGATCCGGCAGGCCGCCGGGATCGATGTCGTGGAGAGCGACCGCGTCAATATCCGCCTATCGGATCGCGTCGCCGTGGATTGCGACGTCGTCGTTTTCGAAGACCTGCTGACACAGCACCGTTTCACGGAGGCGGAGATGGTCTATTCCGCCGATTTCCTGGAGGGGTTCCACCTCGATGATGCGTCTGAGCTGGAGGAATGGATATTCTTCCGTCGCGAAGCTTTAAAGGGGCGGCTGGTGCATGCCCTGGAACGGCTTATCCAGACGGCGTTCGATGAAAGACGCTATCCGGATGCCGTCATATTCGCTCGTCGGCTGGTGGAATGCGATCCGCTCAACGAGGCTGCGCATCGCCAGCTCATTAGAGCGTCCGCCGAGGGCGGCGACCTCGTTTCGGCGCGGCGGCATTATCAGTTTTGCGCCGATCTGCTGAAGCGCAGCCTCGGCATTGCGCCCTCAAAGGAAACACGCGCCCTGCTGGATCTACATGCGGTTGCGGCTCCGCCGTCTGTCGTTCCCGTTTCGCCGGTCCGATACGTGGCGGTCGACGGGCTGCATGTGGCCTATAGAACTGTCGGGGAGGGGCCGCTCGACATCCTGCTGGTCCCCGGCTTCGTCTCCCATGTCGAAAGGGTGTTCGAGGACGAGCATTGCCGCAGATGGATCGAGCGTGTCGCGAAAGCCGGACGCGTGATCCTGTTCGACCGGCGGGGCGTCGGCCTCTCCGACAGGGCCGAGGCCTGCCCGACGCCGGAGGCAGTCGCACGGGACATGGGGGCGGTATTGGACGCGGCCCGGAGCAGAAGGGCGATCATAGTCGGGGCCTCCGAAGGAGGGCCGGGAAGCATCTTCTTTGCCGCTCGCTGCGCCAGTCGCGTTCACCGGCTGATCCTCTGGGGAGCGATGGCCAAGGGCTGCAGAAGCCCCGACTATCCGTTCGCGCTGGAACGGCAGCAGTTCGACCTATGGCTTGCACGGATCACGAAGGAATGGGGCGGGCCGGTGGATCTGTCGATATTTGCGCCGAGCGTCAGGGACGACCCGCTCGTGCAGCGCTGGTGGGCCAGCCTGCTGCGCGCCGCCTCCAGTCCGGGTTCGATGCGGACGGTATTGTCGGCTTTGCGCGACGTCGACGTCCGCGCCCTTCTCCCGGAGATTTCCGTCCCGACGACGGTAATGCATCGGAAGGGAGATAGAGCCGTCAGGGTCGAAGCGGCCGCCTACATGGCCGAGAGAATTCCGGGGGCCCGGCATCTTCTTCAGGAGGGCGACGATCACTGGTTCTGGATTGGGGATCAGGAGCCGCTGATCTGCGAAATCGAAGCCGCAGCGACCTCTTGACATGAATCGCGGCCGGGTTGACCGGGGCAGAACCATCGAAGGGCTGCCCCGGCTTCCGCAAACAAGCGGAGGTTTGCTACAAGGCCGGCTGCAGGCGATGGCCGGCGATCTGGCGAAGTATGACCGGGATGATCAGCGCGACGCCGATCAGTGACGAAATCAATTCGGGTACGACCAGCAATATTGCTGCAATTATCAGCAGCAATCGCTCCCAGGCCACAGTCCGCACCAGCATGAAGCCCGAGAGGGCGGCCCCGAGGCATGTGATGCCGAGCGTGCAGCCGATAAAGGCAATAAGGAAGTTGCTCCAGTTGAAGCCGCTCGTAACGAGCAGCAGGGACGGGGAGAAGACAAAGACGAACGGCACCAGGATTTTGCCGAGTCCCAATCGGAAGGCTGTATTGCCGGTCTTGAAGGGATCGGCGCCGGCCATCCCCGCCGCCGCATAGGCCGCGAGCGCCACGGGCGGGGTGATGTCCGCCAGAACGCCATAATAAAAGACGAAGAAATGCGCCACGATCGGCTCGACGCCGAGAAGCCCAAGCGTCGGCGCGGCAATCGTCGCCATGATGATGTAGTTCGCTGTCGTCGGGATGCCGCAACCCATCAGGATGCAGACGACACCGGTCATGATGAGCGTGAAGAGCAGCGTCAGCGTCTGCGGCCCGAACCAGGCGGCAGGCATCAGCGTGCCGACGAAGGTAGCCATCTGCGCGGCGGTCGAGGTGACGATGTAGGAGATCTTGAAGCCGACGCCGGTCAGCGTCACGACGCCGACGATGATGCCGACAGTGGCTGCAGCGGCACCGACGGCGAGCGCATATTTGGCGCCGTCGCGCAGCCCTTCAAACACTTCCGTCAAGGACATGCGCCGGCGCGGATTGAGCAGGCCGACGGCGACGCAGAGCGTTATGCCCCAGAAGGCGGCGAGATAGGGGGTGTAGCCGGAAAGCAGCACGGCGATCAGTACGACAAGTGGAATGACCGTTGGCCAGTCGCGCTTGAACGCCGCCTTCAGATCGGGAAGCTCCTCGCGAGTCATGCCGCGCAGGCCGTTTCGCTTGGCTTCGAAATGGACCTGGATGAGGACTCCGAAGAAGTGCATGAAGGCAGGCACGATCGCGGCCAGGATGATCGTCGTATAGGGCAGGTTGAGGAACTCGATCATCAGGAAGGCGGCCGCGCCCATGATCGGCGGGGTAATCTGCCCCCCGGTCGAGGAGGCTGCTTCGACCGCAGCGGCGAATGGCCGCTTGTAACCGAGCCGGATCATCGCCGGGATCGTCAGCGATCCGACGGTAACGGTATTTGCGACCGACGAGCCGGAAATCATCCCGAACAGTGCCGAGCCGAAGATCGATACCTTGGCAGGCCCGCCGGCATAACGTCCGGCAACCCAGGCGGCGCAATCGAGAAAGAGCTGTCCCAGCCCGATGCGGGTGGCGAAGACGCCGAACAGCACGAAATGGAAGACATATGTGGCTACAACGCCAAGCGCGATGCCGTAGATACCCTGTGTCGTAAGATAAAGGTGGTTGATCAGCTGCGAGAACGTGGCGCCCGGGTGAACCAGAATGCCCGGCATCGCAGGGCCCCAGATGGAATAGGCCATAAAGAGGATGGCGATGATCGGCAGCGGCCAGCCGACGGAACGGCGTGTCGCCTCCAGTAGCACCAGCACCAGCAGGCCGCCGAGAACGACATCTGTCGTGGTTGGATTGCCGACCCGGAAAGCGAGGTCGTCCAGTGGAATGAAAGGCACATGGAGAACCGCGACGACGGCGCCGATCGCCAGCGCCCAATCAAAGAGCGAAATGCCGAGCGGCCGGACAAGGCTCGACTGCGCCGGCTCGTCATAGCCCTTCCGGGAAAACGGGAATACTAGGAAGATCAGGCCGAGCACGAAGGAGAGGTGGATGCCGCGATGCACGACTTCCGAAAGAAGGCCGAAGCCGGCCGTGTAGTAGTGGAAGATCGAAAGCGCTACCAGCAGCGCACCGACAAGTCTGGCAGTCAATGGCGCGAGCGGCCGGAAACGGATTTCCGAATCGAACTGCTCTTCCAGTTCGCGTGCCTTCGCCTCGTCCAGCTCCATGGGAGCAACCTTGCCCTCGTTGTCCGCGGCCATGTCGTTTTTCCCTTGATATGTTTGTCTTGTTATTGTGTTCCAGACGGAAAGCGGCGGTCTGCCTGATGCCGACCGCCGCCATATTGATCAGCAGATGATCGCCTTACTTGAGGACGCCGGCTTCCTTGTAGAAGCGCTCGGCACCGGGATGCAGCGGAATGCCGAGGCTGGTGACTGCGTTCTGCAGCGTGATCATCTTGCCCTTCGCGTGGCCTGCGTCGAGCGCCTTCCGCGTTGCGTCGTTCCACATCACCTTGGTGATGTTGTAGACGAGGTCATCGGGCTGCTTTGAACTGGTGACCCACTGGGCCGCAACCGATATGGTCGGCGTTTCGGCCACACCCTGATAGGCGGTCGCAGGCACCGTATCCTTCGAGAAGAACTTGTATTCCGAGAGCAGCTTGTCCGCTTCCGGTCCCGTGATCGGCACGAGCGAGATGCCGGAAGAGGTAGCAAGTTCGGAAATGGCGCCGGTCGGGTAGCCGCCGACGAAGAAATAGGCATCCAGGCCGCCGTCACGCAGGCGCTCGCCGGCGGGGCCGGGCTTCAGATGCTCCGCCTTGATGTCCTTTTCGGTGAGACCATAGGCGCCGAGCACGATTCGGGCGTCGACGATCGTTCCGGAGCCGGGCTCGTCGATCGAGACACGCTTGCCCTTGAGATCGGCAACCGACTTGATGCCGGAGTTCTTGGCGGCGACAAGATGGATGGTTTCCGGATAAAGGGTAGCGATCAGGCGGAGGTCTTCCACCTTCCCCTTGCCTTCGTAGAGTCCGGTGCCGCTATGCGCCCAATAGGCGACATCCGACTGGGTGAAGCCCGATTCCATCGAGCCGCCCTGGATGGCATTGATATTGGCGACGGAGCCGTTGGACGCGACCGCGGTCGAAACGAGGCCCTGGACGCCCTTGTCTCCCGCACCGGAAATGGCGTTGGCGATCAGTCCGCCGATCGGATAATAGGTGCCTGCCGTGCCGCCAGTCCCGATGCGAAAAAAGGCCGGCGATTGGGCGACCGCGAAACCGGCGCCTGCCGCTGCGAGGCCGATGACGGCGCCCACTGCGAGTAGCTTCTTTCTGATTGTCATTGGATGCTCCCTTTCCTGTTTCGAGCAACATGGAGAAGGGGTGCGTCGCCTGTCAACCTTCGGTCGACAAATTGTTGCCATAATCCAGGACGGAGCCGCAGCAGCGCGGACGATCGGCTGGAAAAGAAAAAGCCCCCGGCGTGAGCCGAGGGCTGAAACAGCAAAGCGATGACGATTATTCTTCGTCGTTGTCGCGATCGGCTTCCGGATCGAAGAAATCTTCCGGACGCAGAGCGTCTTCGTCGACGCCGTAGATGGCATCAACGGAGGTGAGGCTTTCGCCCTTGGCCTGACGGCCGGCTTCTTCCGGCGAACGGGCAACGTTCACCTCGATCGAAATCTCGACTTCGGCATGCAGGTGCAGCGTCACCTTGTGCAGGCCGATGGTCTTGATCGGGTGGTTGAGGTCGACCTGGTTGCGGCCGACGTTGAAGCCTTCGGCAGCCAGCGTCTCAAGGATGTCGCGGGCGGCAACCGAACCGTAGAGCTGGCCGGTTTCGCCAGCCGAGCGGACGATGATGAAGGACTTGCCGTCGAGCACTTCGGCAACCTTCTGGGCTTCGCCCTTGCGCTCGAGATTGCGGGCTTCGAGCGTAGCGCGTTCGGATTCGAAACGCTTCTTGTTGGCGTCGTTGGCGCGCAATGCCTTGCCCTGCGGCAGCAGGAAGTTACGGGCATAACCGTCACGGACCTTTACGACTTCGCCCATCTGGCCGAGCTTCGGTACGCGTTCAAGCAGAATGACTTGCATGGTTGAGTTCCTTTCGATCAGTCAATTCTTGTTTTCATTGGGATTGGCAGGAGACTTCGCCGGCGTGAGTGCGATCGTCCGCCGCGTGTCGGACAGGCCGAGCAGGAGGATGCCGATCGCCGGCAGGAGAAGCATGGATGAGAGGTAGCAAAGAATGAGCACCGGCACGCGCCAGTCCTTGCCCTGGCTGCGGAAATGGACGGAGGCAAAGCCCGCCATCAGAAAGCCGGCCCCGAACGTGCCGCAGATCACGGCGCCGACCATTGCCGGCACGCCGCCGACGAAGGTCAGCACGATACCGGCGAGGAAGATGAAGATGGCATGCCGGTTCATGCGCAGCGCCGAGGGCATGTCCTCGCGCGGACGCAGCGCCCGGCCCGAACGGGAAACCACGCGAACGGCGAGATAGAATGCCGCAAACAGCAGCATGACCCAGACGCCGCCCTGCACCAGCGGCAGCATCAGCACGATCATCGCCTTGGTCTGCGCCATGGCGGACGGATCTGCCGTGAAGGCAGGCTCCTGGGCTTTGAAAACTTCGATCATGGCCTCGACCATCTGGTCGGTCAGTTCCGGGCCGTAACCGATCGCGATCCCGAGCGCGATGACGGCGATCGTGACGAGGCCGCACAGATGCAGAAGAATGTCCGAAATCGGATACCAGGCCATCAGATGGTCCGGGCCGCCGAGTTCCGATGCCGGCCGTGCCAGGTTGGCGAGATGCGAAAGCCAGCCGGCGGGGATCAGCGTGAAGAACGCCATGGCGAGCGCAAAAAGCGGAGAGACCAGGACGGAACCGAGCACGGCGGCTGTCAGGACGCCGACGACGGCAGCGCGATTGCCCCAACCGAGGCCGGCGATCAGGATGGGAAGCGCGGAAGCGGCATAGAGAAGCGACGCAAAAGACGACTGCGCATTCGCACCCAGCACAAGCAGGGTAGCGGCAATGCCGGCAATGATGCCGATCGGCAGTACGGTTTGAATCTTGTTCGTCACGGTCTCGCTGTCCTGCTCAGTCAAGCAGTTAGGGGATCACGCCTGGATCTGTTTCTCAGGCACTTCATCCCCAACATGGGATTGAGAAAGCTTCCGATCCGCGCCCATCGCGAAAGGGACATGGACCCGCCGACTTTTGATCAGCGGGTCCAGAAGTTCAAACTACGCCAGGACGTAAGGCAACAGGCCGAGGAAGCGGGCGCGCTTGATCGCCTGGGCGAGTTCGCGCTGCTTCTTCTGGGAAACGGCCGTGATGCGGGACGGAACGATCTTGCCCCGCTCGGAAATGTAGCGCTGCAGCAGGCGCACGTCCTTGTAGTCGATCCGCGGCGCATTGGCGCCCGAGAACGGGCAGGTCTTGCGGCGGCGGTGGAACGGGCGGCGAGCCGGAGAGGAGGATACGTCAGCCATTTTTTCTTCTCCTTAAAGCCAATTACGCTTCACGCGGCGGGCGCGGGGCGCGCTCGAAGCCGCCTTCACGCGGACCACGGTCCGGACGGTCGCCGAAATCGCGGCGCGGCGGACGGTCGCCGAATTCGCGGCGCGGGCCACGGTCGTCGCCATCGCGGCGCGGACGATCGTCGCGGTCGCGCTTCTGCATCATCGCGGAGGGACCTTCCTCATGCTTTTCGACGGCAATCGTCATGTAGCGCAGGACGTCTTCGTTGATGCGCATCTGGCGCTCCATCTCGTGCACGGCAGCAGCCGGCGCGTCGATGTCCATCAGAGCGTAATGAGCCTTGCGGTTCTTCTTGATGCGGTAGGTGAGGGACTTGAGGCCCCAGTTTTCTACGCGCCCGACCTTGCCGCCGTTAGCTTCGAGGACGCCCTTGTACTGTTCGACGAGGGCATCAACCTGCTGCGGGGACATATCCTGCCGGGCAAGGAATACGTGTTCGTAAAGAGCCATGTAAGCTTTTGCCTTTTCTTGCGGTTGAACGGACCCGGACCTCGGCGGCTAAGCCTCAACGACTGCTCTTGATGGGCAAGGCCCGGCAAGAAAAGTTGTTTGATCGAGACGGTCGAGAGCGGAGACACGGGAGGCTCGGCCCCTTTGGTCCATGCGGCGTTCCTGTTTGGGAAAACCAGCCCTCCGTTCAGCCACCAGCCAGAAGACCGGGTGTTTCGAACAGCGCGCTTATACGGATTTTTGGCGGGAAGGCAAGGGGAGTGTTGAAAAACCGGCGAGGTCCCGACACTTGTTGCTGTCATTGAGTTCGGATGACCCGGTAGCCGACACTTTCGAGAAGCTGCTCGGCATTCAAAAGCATCGCGGCGGTGACGAGGCCGGAATCCTTGACGGCGGCCTCCAGTCTGAGCTGGTCGAGTGCCAGAAGGTGAAGCCTGCGCACCGGTTGATCGCCTCTTTCCAGCTTCCGCAGCTCGTCCGAGGGCAGATCCAGTTCCGAGGCAAGTTCC
Source organism: Neorhizobium sp. S3-V5DH (assembly GCF_004343065.1). NCBI lineage: Bacteria > Pseudomonadati > Pseudomonadota > Alphaproteobacteria > Hyphomicrobiales > Rhizobiaceae > Neorhizobium > Neorhizobium sp. S3-V5DH. The sequence continues at coordinate 285,930 of NZ_SMCL01000004.1, read as the reverse complement.
TTTTGCGTCAGTTTAAGTTGCTTCCGACGCCGGATGAACTCTCTTCGGTAAACAACGGATTGCATGGCTTCAGCGCATCGCTCCAAGTATGGAGAAGCCCGATTAGCTGCCTTTTTCGGGGCCGGAGCAAGTTGCCCATTGGAGGTAGACGTCCTCCGGCCGGGGCATTGCTATAGCGTCATCGGATACTGCCGATGGATCGCAGCGATCTCCTGCATCACGTCGTCGGATAGCTTGACATCCGCCGAACCGATATCGGTCTTGATCTGCTCCATCGTCGTCGCGCCGATGATGACGGAGGCCGTGAAGGGTCGCGACAGGCAGAAGGCGAGCGCCATCTGGGCGGGGTCGAGGCCATGTTTTCCCGCTATCTCCAGATAGGCTTTTACCGCCGGTTCCTGCATAGGTGTCAGGCGGCCGCCGAGGTCGCCGTTGATCGTCGCGCGGGATCCGGCGGGCCTTGCGCCATTCCGGTATTTGCCGGTCAGCAGGCCAGCGGCAAGCGGGGAATAGGCCAGCAGCCCGACATCCTCGTGGTGGGCGACTTCGGCCAGATCGAGATCGAACTGCCGGTAGAGAAGGTTGTATTCGTTCTGGATCGAGGCGACGCGCGGCAGGCCGTTCTCCTCCGAGAGGCGCAGATATTTCAGCGCGCCCCAGGCGCTTTCGTTCGAAAGGCCGACGGCGCGGACCTTGCCTTCCTTGACCAGCGCGCCAAGGGTTTCCAGGATTTCGGCGATTTCCGCCCGAGCCTTTTCCCGGTCCTGGGCCGAGGCATCAAAGGTCCAGGAGTTGCGGAAGTGGAAGGTGCCGCGATTCGGCCAATGGATCTGGTAAAGGTCGAGATAGTCGGTCTGCAGACGCTTAAGACTGGCATCCACGGCTTCGCGGATGGTTTCGGCGCCAATGTCGCGCCCGCCGCGGATATGCGGGCGGCCGCTTCCGGCAACCTTCGAGGCAAGGACTATATCTTTTCGTTTGCCGCTCTTCTTGAACCACGTGCCGATGATTTCTTCGGTGCGGCCGTAGGTTTCCGGGCTCACGGGCGTCGTCGGATAAAGTTCGGCGGTATCGAAGAAGTTGACGCCCTTGCCGACCGCGTAGTCCATCTGTTCATGGGCTTCGGCTTCGGAGTTCTGCGTACCCCAGGTCATCGTGCCAAGGCAGATTTCCGATACGGAGATATCCGTTCGTCCGAGTCGCTTATATTGCATGGAGTAAAATCCCGTCCTGAAAAGTCGGCGGCACTCTAAGCAGGATTTGATAGAGCGCAAGGGGAGAAGGGGCCGTAAAAGGTCCCGAAAGCCGCCTCGCCCTTGACACTCCGGGCTCAAATGTGAATGGAGAGGCAAAACATACGGGAAGGAAACCACCGATGAGCATCGCATTCACGTTCCCCGGACAGGGCAGCCAGTCCGTCGGCATGGGGAAAGACCTCGCGGAAGCCTATCCCGAAGCCCGCGCCGTCTTCGAAGAGGTCGATGAAGCGCTCGGCCAGAAACTCTCCGATATCATGTGGAACGGCCCGGAAGAAACGCTGACGCTGACGGCCAATGCCCAGCCGGCGCTGATGGCCGTTTCGATTGCCGCCATGCGCGTCATGGAAGCCCGCGGTCTGAAGCTCGCCGACAAGGTCGCCTATGTCGCTGGCCATTCGCTCGGCGAATATTCCGCACTCTGCGCCGCCGGCACCTTCTCGCTTGCCGATACCGCAAAGCTGCTTCGTATTCGCGGCGACGCGATGCAGAGCGCAGTGCCCGTGGGCGCGGGCGCCATGGCCGCGATCATCGGCCTCGAACATGGCGATGTGGAAGTGGTCTGCGCCGAGGCCCGCCAGGATGGCGTCTGCCAGATCGCCAACGACAACGGTGGCGGGCAGCTTGTTATCTCCGGCTCCAAGGCGGCAGTCGAGAAGGCTGCGGCGCTTGCTACCGAAAAGGGCGCCAAGCGGGCCATCATGCTGCCGGTCTCCGCACCCTTCCACAGCGACCTGATGGCGCCTGCGGCGGACGCGATGCGTCACGCGTTGGACAAGGTCGAGAAGAAGAACCCGGTCGTCCCAGTCGTCGCCAATGTGCGCGCTGCTCCGGTCTACGACGCCAATGAGATCGCCACGCTGCTCGTCACCCAGGTGACCGGCCAGGTGCGCTGGCGCGAAACGGTGGAGTGGTTCGGCGCCAATGGCGTCACGACGCTTTACGAGATCGGCTCGGGAAAAGTTCTGACAGGCCTTGCCCGCCGCATCGACAAGAATATTTCCGGCGTTGCCGTCAACGCGCCGGCCGATATCGATGCCGCGCTCGCTGCCATTCTTGGCTGACGAAAGAGACTCTAGAGGATTCGATCATGTTTGATTTGACTGGCCGCAAGGCCTTGGTGACCGGCGCAACCGGCGGGCTTGGCGAAGAGATCGCTCGGCTGCTGCACAAGCAGGGCGCCATCGTCGGCCTGCACGGCACGCGTGTCGAGAAGCTCGAGGCATTGGCCGCCGATCTCGGCGGGGATCGCGTCAAGATCTTTCCTGCCAATCTCTCAGACCGCGACGAAGTGAAGGCGCTCGGCGAAAAGGCCGAAGCCGAACTCGAAGGCGTCGACATCCTCGTTAACAATGCCGGCATCACCAAGGATGGCCTGTTCGTGCGGATGAGCGATGCGGACTGGGATTCGGTGCTCGAAGTCAATCTGACGGCCGTGTTTCGCCTGACCCGCGAACTTACCCATCCGATGATGCGCCGCCGCCATGGCCGTATCATCAACATTTCCTCGGTCGTCGGCGTCACCGGCAATCCCGGCCAGGCGAACTATTGCGCTTCCAAGGCGGGCCTGATCGGCTTTTCGAAATCGCTGGCCCAGGAGATCGCCACCCGCAACGTGACGGTCAACTGCGTCGCCCCCGGCTTCATCGAGAGCGCCATGACCGGCAAGCTGAACGACAAGCAGAAGGATGCGATCCTGGGCGCGATCCCGATGAAGCGGATGGGCGCCGGCGGGGACATCGCTGCTGCGGTTCTTTATCTCGCTTCGAACGAAGCAGGCTACGTCACGGGCCAGACCATTCACGTCAACGGCGGCATGGCGATGATCTAGGCTGCGGTGCAGCGTTGCATGTCCTGTCGCAATCGCCTGTTGGCGGCGGCGAAATGGAACAAATTCTGGCTTTGCGGAACACGGAAACCATGTTAAGCGGGCCATGACTGTGAATAGTCACCCCGAAATGCGGGCCGTCATATTGCGTGAGCGCGGCATGACTGGAACCTGACGAGGGGCGAACGGGTTTGCCGGCATCCGCGTCGAGAGGCGGCGGCTGCAGGTTTTAAACAGGGTACGGATGCTATTCGGGCATTCGGAAAGACAAAGGTCGAGGAAACCGACATGAGCGATATCGCAGAACGCGTGAAGAAAATTGTTATTGACCATCTCGGCGTCGATGCCGACAAAGTTGTCGAGGGCGCAAGCTTTATCGACGATCTCGGCGCGGATTCGCTCGACACCGTCGAACTGGTCATGGCTTTCGAAGAAGAATTCGGCGTCGAGATCCCGGACGACGCGGCCGATTCTATTCTGACCGTCGGCGATGCCGTCAAGTTCATCGAAAAGGCCCAGGCCTGATCGATCCCAAACATCTGGGATAACGCCTGCAAGGCAGATCCCGACGACGGCCCGCTTGCTCGGGCCGTTTCAGCAAATAGAACATGCGAAATTAAGGCGGAACGCTGGCGATGAGACGGGTCGTTATCACCGGTACCGGCATGGTATCTCCCCTTGGATGCGGAACGGAAGCAAGCTGGCAGCGTCTGCTGGCCGGCGAGAACGCAGCCCGGGTCGTGACGGAATTCGAGGTCGAGGACCTGCCTGCCAAGGTTGCCTGCCGCATACCGGTGGGTGACGGATCCAACGGCACCTTCAATGTCGACGACTGGATGGAGCCTAAGGAACAGCGCAAGGTCGATCCGTTCATCATCTATGGCATGGCCGCGGCCGACATGGCGCTGGAGGATGCCGGCTGGCATCCGAAGACCGACGAGGACCAGATTGCCACGGGCGTGCTGATCGGTTCTGGCATCGGCGGCCTCGAAGGCATCGTTGAGGCTGGCTACACGCTGCGCGACAAGGGCCCGCGCCGCATTTCTCCCTTCTTCATTCCCGGCCGCCTGATCAACCTGGTGTCCGGTCAGGTGTCGATCCGCCACAAGCTGCGCGGCCCGAACCATTCCGTCGTCACCGCCTGTTCCACCGGCGCCCATGCGATCGGCGATGCAGCGCGCCTGATCGCGCTCGGCGATGCTGACGTGATGGTCGCGGGTGGCGCCGAATCGCCGATCTGCCGTATTTCGCTTGCGGGCTTTGCCGCCTGCAAGGCGCTTTCCACGCAGCACAACGACGACCCGCAAAAGGCATCGCGCCCCTATGACCGCGACCGTGACGGCTTCGTCATGGGCGAGGGGGCGGGCATCGTCGTGCTGGAAGAGCTGGAGCATGCCAAGGCACGCGGCGCAAAGATCTATGCGGAAGTGGTGGGTTACGGTCTTTCTGGCGACGCCTTCCACATCACCGCGCCTTCGGAAGACGGCGACGGCGCCTATCGCTGCATGTCGGCCGCGCTGAAGCGGGCCGGTCTGGCGGCGTCGGATGTCGATTACATCAATGCCCACGGCACTTCGACCATGGCCGACACGATCGAACTCGGCGCCGTCGAGCGCCTGGTCGGCAACGCGGCATCGAAGATTTCCATGTCCTCGACGAAATCGGCGATCGGCCACCTGCTCGGTGCCGCCGGTGCGGTCGAGGCGATTTTCTCGACGCTGGCGATCCGCGACAATATCGCACCGCCGACACTGAACCTCGACAATCCCGATGTCGAGACCGCGATCGATCTCGTGCCGCACAAGGCACGCAAGCGCGAGATCAACGTGGCGCTCTCCAATTCCTTCGGTTTCGGCGGCACGAACGCCTCCCTGGTGCTCCGCCGTTACGACGCGTAGTTGGTCGTGGCAAATGCCGCTGGACTTTCGAGGCCGGCGCATATCATCTTCTGGACCTGTTTTTTGCCGCATTGCTTGGCCAAACAGCGGGCGAAGTTTTGAGTCTCTTGGGGGGCGCGGTTGAGCGATACGAATCATGTGAGTGACCCTTCTGCCGGCAATGGTAGGGGCCCTATCATTCCGAAGTCGCCGAACGAGGCACTGAAGCCCGAACGTGTGCCCGAACCGCCGCGACGCTCGAAGAAGGCGCGCAGCCAGCTCGTCATCTTCCTGAATTTCGTGATGACGATGGTGGTTCTCGTGTGCATCGCGGGTGTCGCCGGCTTCTATTATATGATCTCGACGTTCCAGGAACCCGGCCCGCTGGAAGCCAACGCGCATTTCATGGTCCGCCCCGGCACGGGCGTTGCCGAGATTGCCAGCAATCTCGAACGCAACGGGATCATCTCCGACGCGCGTGTCTTCCGCTACGTGACCGCCACCTATCTGCGCGACGGTTCGACGCTCAAGGCCGGCGAATACGAGGTCAAGGCCCGCGCCTCCATGAAGGACATCATGGAATTGCTGGAATCGGGCAAGTCGATCCTCTATTCCGTCGTCCTGCCCGAGGGCCTGACGGTACGGCAGATGATGCTGAGGCTCGCCGAAGACCCGGTGCTCGAAGGCGATCTTCCAGCCGAATTGCCGCCGGAGGGCAGCCTGCGTCCGGACACCTATAAGTTCTCGCGCGGCAGCAAGCGCGCCGATATCATCCACCAGATGCGCGTCGCCCAGCAGAAGATGATCGACCAGATCTGGGAACGGCGCGATCCGGACCTGCCGATCAAGACGAAGGAAGAGTTCGTCGTGCTGGCCTCGATCGTCGAGCGGGAGACCGGCAAGGAAGACGAGCGCGCCCATGTGGCTTCGGTTTTCATGAACCGGCTTCAGAAGGGCATGCGCCTGCAATCGGATCCGACGATCGTCTACGGGCTTTTCGGCGGAGATGGAAAGCCGGGCGACCGGCCGATCTTCAAGTCCGACCTCGCCAAGCCGACCCCCTACAATACCTATCAGATCAAGGGTCTGCCGCCGACGCCGATCTCCAATCCCGGACGGGCTGCTCTGGAGGCGGTTGCCAATCCATGGCGCACCAACGACCTCTATTTCGTAGCCGACGGCAGCGGTGGCCACGTGTTTGCCGCGACGCTCGAGGAACACAACGCCAATGTCCGCCGTTGGCGCAGGATAGAAGCTGATCGAGCCCCCGCCAATCCCGAAGTCGTCGTGGACGGCCAGCCGGATGGCGAAGAAGCGGAAAAGCCGCCGAAGAGCAATTGATCCGCTTCCCGCGTCAGTTCACCTGGAGAGTTCGATGACCTTGCAGTCCATGACCGGTTTTGCCCGCAGCGAAGGATCGAGCGGGCGCAACCGCTTTTCGTGGGAGCTACGGTCGGTGAATGGCAAAGGTCTCGACCTCAGGCTGCGCCTGCCGCCGGGCCTCGAGCGGCTGGAGCCGGACGTGCGGAGGCTGATTTCGGAAAAGTTCTCCCGCGGAAACCTGCAGGCGACCCTGAATTTGACGGTGACCGAAACCCAGGTGGAGGCGGTGCTGAACCGCGACGCGCTTGCCGCCGTACTTGCCCTGCGAAAGGAGCTCGGCGATGTCGTCGACCCCGCTCCGCTGCGGCTGGATACGCTGATGGGCATTCGCGGGCTTGTGGAAATCCGGGAGGCCGAGGAGGGCGAGGAGGCGGTCGCCGCCCGCGACGCGGCGATCCTTGGCTGCCTCGGCGAGGCTCTGGACCATCTCCGACGTATGCGCGAAGGAGAAGGGGCGGCTCTTGCTGCGGTCCTGAAGGGGCATGTCGAGCGGATCGCAGAACTTGCAGCGGTCGTTGAGGCCGATCCCTCCCGCTCGACGGAAGAGATCGCCAAGCGGCTGTCCTTCCAGCTCGCAGCACTCCTGCAGGAGGCGCCGACGCTCGATCGCGACCGCTTGCATGCGGAGGCGGCCCTTCTCGCCACCAAGGCCGATCTTCGCGAGGAGATCGACCGGCTGAAGGCCCATGTCGCCGCGGCGAACGAGCTGATCGATAAGGGCGGGCCTGTAGGACGACGCCTCGATTTCCTTGCACAGGAATTTAACCGGGAATCGAATACGATCTGTTCCAAATCCAACGCCGCTGCTGTAACCGCGGCAGGTATCGAATTGAAAGTCGTCATCGACCAGTTCCGCGAACAGGTCCAGAATTTGGAGTAGTTCATGAGCCCGGCCCAATCGTCCAAGGGCAATTCGTCCCCGCCCGTGAAGATCGCCCGCCGCGGGCTGATGCTGGTCCTCTCTTCGCCCTCCGGCGCCGGCAAATCGACGATTGCGCGAAACCTGCTGGACGAAGACCGGAGCCTCGAAATATCCGTCAGCGTCACGACGCGCGCAAAGCGGCCGAGCGAGATCGCCGGCAAGCACTATCACTTCATCAGCGTCCATCAGTTCGAACGGATGCGGGATGCGGGCGACCTGCTTGAATGGGCCGAGGTTCACGGCAATTTCTACGGCACGCCGCGCGAGCCGGTCGAGCAGGCAATGGCGGAAGGCCGCGACATGCTGTTCGACATCGACTGGCAGGGCGCGCTGCAATTGCAGGAGAAGATGAAAGCGGACGTGGTGTCGATCTTCGTACTGCCGCCGTCGATGACGGAACTGCAGTCGCGTCTGCACCGCCGCGCCGAAGATTCCGAAGAGGTCATCCGCACGCGGCTCCTGAATTCCCGCGCCGAGATCGAGCACTGGCGGGAATACGACTACGTGATCGTCAATGACGATCTTGACGAGGCTTTCGGTTATGTCAGCTGCATCGTCAAGGCGGAGCGGATCCGGCGGGACCGCCGATACGGACTGTTCGACTTTGTCGAGGGACTGCTTCAGGAGGAGCCGAAGCTTTAAGGCGAATGGGGTGGTTCGGGCCGGTCATTGCGCCTTGTTGACGTAAAAAAGGGTCGTCGGTACTAAACTCAGGATCGAGTTCCGCGCTCTCAATACGGGAAGGTTGAGCCATGTCCGAGCGTCACCCCAGCTCCGTTCCGAAAATCTGGCCTTCTGCCAATAGACCCGGCTTCCACAAATCCTTCCAGTTGAACCTCGACGACCATCTCGATATCCAGCATGCGACGCGCCAGTTGCTGCCGCTCGGCCCGACCGTGGCAGCAGTGGGAGCCGTTGCACTTTTCGTCGCGCTGATCCTGAATTTCGATAGGTGGCGGGAAGGCGACGTGGTGACGTCGACCATCTATATCGGTGCGTCGGTCGTTGTTTGCGTGCTCCTTGCAGTTCTCCTGCTCAATCCTGCCCGGCAGCTTCTGCGGTTCATGTATCGTCGACGACTGACCAGGTTCGGCGTAATCGGCAAGCCTGTCGAGTCGACCGTGGACAGAAATGGAATTTGCTACACGGTGCTGGGACAGACGGTCACCTGCACGTGGGACTCGCTCTATGCCCTCGAAGAGGACGACGGAACGTTCTATTTCTGGATGTCCAAGATAGTCGCCCATCCGTGGCCGGCGAGAGTGTTCGCCTCGGATGAGGAACGGCAGACTTTTCGCCAGAGCGTGATGGAATGGGCGGGCCGCCCCTTTTCACCGCCCGTTCTGGCCCGCCTCGGAGCCGCCGGCAGACTCAACCTTCCCGATTGAGGATAACGGAGGTCAGGTATCCTCTGCCACCGGATCGCGAAAATCGCCGTCGCGACCCGGTCCTGGCAGCTTTAGCCCCGATCCGATGTGCTATTCCTTGATGTCCGGCTCGACAAGCTTCGCCAGGTTTCGCAGCGACTCCTGCCAGCCGAGATAGCAAGCCTCGGCCGGGATGAGATCCGGCACGCCGGCCTGCACTATGTCGACCTCGGTGCCGACCGAAACCTTCTTCAGCGTCACGGTGACCACCATTTCACCGGGCAGGTTTGCGTCGTCGAATTTGTCCGTGTAGCGCAGCCGTTCGCCTGGGACGAGTTCAAGATATTCGCCGCCAAAGGCGTGGCTTGCGCCCGTCGTGAAGTTCCGGAACGACATTCTGTGGGTGCCGCCGACGGTCGGTTCCAGATGATGCACGGTGCAGACGAAGCCATTGGGCGGAAGCCATTTGGCGACTGCGTCCGCCTCGATGAAGGCGCGATAGACTTTTTCCGGGCTGGTCGCCAGGACGCGGTGCAGGCGTATGGTACTTGGCATGACTGTGATCCTTTGAATGTATGGAATAGACGCTCTAAGGACGAACGCGGCTTTGCCAATCCGACAAAGATCACGCCCATTCTGAGATAAAATTATCCAAGCCTGCCGCTGTACGAACTTTATCGGTGGTTTACCGGTAACTGAAAACTGCGAAGCGGCGGCCACTTCCGTGCCGCTCTGGGGGCACGATATCTCCAAAGCGCAGGGCTTCCCTGGTTCGGATTTTCTGCCGAGCGCATGTCGGAAAGTCGTGGTGCCGCACGTCTTCATCATAGTCCTAAGGAGTTTAGCTGATGAAGATGTATTTCAGCCGCAATCCTAATCCCCGCCTCGCAGTCGCCGTCGCGCGCTATCTAAATGCGGAAGTTGACTTTGAATTCGCCTCGCCGCAGGTTCCGGGTCAAGCCAGTCGCTATCTTTCTCTCAACCCCAACCTGCTGTTGCCGATCCTCGAGCGTCCCGGAAAACCTCTTTGGGAAGCCGACGCGATTGCGTGCTGGTTTTCCCGCCACGCGGGTTCCAATTTCTGGCGCATCGATGACGATGAACCCGAGATGATCCGATGGATCAGCTGGGGGAAGGAGAACTTCGTCAAGGCCTGTGACATGGTGCATTGGGAGCGCGGGACGAAGCAACGATATGGCATCGGCCCCTGCGACCAGGCGATGGTCGAGGAGGGGCTGAGGCAGTTTCATGTGGCCGCCCGAATTCTCGAAGCCGAGCTATCGGCCCGCACATGGCTGGTTGGAAATTCCGTCTCCTTTGCCGATTTTCGTATGGGAACGTTTCTGCCGTTCAACGATGCCGCACGGCTGCCCATCGACGATTATCCGTCGCTCCGTCGCTGGTACGGGCAGCTTGAAGACATCGAGGCCTGGCAAAACCCCTTCGATGGACTGAGCGCACCTGATCTGCCGCCATTGCCGGATTAGGCAGGGGATCGCTCGCCTTGGGCGTTGGCTTAGAGAGAGTTCGCCAACCGTACGAATTCTTCCACCGACAGCGTTTCCGCCCGCCGGGCCGGGTCGATGCCGGCTTTCACCAGCAGCGCCTCGCCGCCGACCGGTTTGAGGCTCTGGCGCAGCATCTTGCGGCGCTGGCCGAATGCGGCCTGCGTTACGCGTTCCAGCTTGCCGACTTCGCAGGGAAGGGGATTTGTGCGGGGTATCAGATGCACCACGGTCGAGGTGACTTTCGGCGGCGGGGTAAAGGCCTGCGGCGGCACGTCGAAGACCATGTGCGCATCGGTCCGCCAGCCGGCGAGGACGCCGAGCCTGCCATAGTGGTCGTCATCTTCATCGGCAACGATGCGCAGGCCGACTTCCTTCTGGAACATCAATGTCAGGCTTTCCCAGAAGGGTGGCCATTGGCCGTTCTCCGGAAGCAGCCAGTTGATCAAAAGCTGGGTGCCGACATTGTACGGCAGATTGGCGATGATCTTGACGGGGCCTTCGGGTGCAAGGGCGGAAAAGTCCGTCTTCAGCGCATCGCCTTCGATCACTTCCAGCCGGCCCGGATAATGCTTGCCGATTTCTGCCAATGCAGGAAGGCAGCGGCTGTCGCGCTCGACGGCGATCACCTTTTTGGCGCCGAGGGAGAGGATCGCGCGGGTGAGCCCGCCAGGTCCGGGGCCGACCTCGAATACGGTCACGCCATCGAGCGGTCCGGCGCTGCGCGCTATCTTCTGGGTGAGGTTGAGGTCGAGCAGAAAGTTCTGCCCAAGCGCTTTCTTCGCATCGAGGCCGTGACGCTGGATCACGTCGCGCAGCGGCGGCAGGCCGTCGAGTGTGGCCATCAGGTAGAAGCCCTCGCGGCAAGGTCGCCGGCAAGCTTGATGGCTTCGACAAGGCTTGTCTCCCGTGCAACGCCCTGACCGGCGATGCCGAAGGCGGTGCCATGGTCGGGAGAGGTGCGGATAAAGGGCAGGCCGAGCGTCACGTTGACGGAGGTATCGAAGCCCAGCGCCTTGGCCGGGATGAGCGCCTGGTCATGATACATGCAGATCGCGACGTCATAGCGGCCGCGGGCCTCGTCGTGGAACATGGTATCGGCCGGCAGCGGCCCGAACACATGCAGGCCTTCGGTGCGCAGCTTGAAGATCACCGGATGGATGATATCCTGGTCTTCCTGTCCGATCGCGCCGTCTTCTCCCGCATGCGGATTGAGGCCGGCGACTGCCAGGCGCGGCTTTGCGATGCCGAAGCGTGTGATGAGATCGTGATGGGCGATCCGGCAGGTTTCTTTGATCAATGCCTCGGTCAGTGCGCCTGGAACATCCTTCAAGGGAATGTGGATGGTGACCGGGATGGCGCGCAGCTTCGGTCCGGCCAGCATCATCACCGGCATCAGCTTCCGGCTCGTCGCCTTTTCGGCGAGGTGGGCGAGGAATTCGGTATGGCCGGGAAAACCGAAGCCTGACTGGTAGAGAATGGACTTGGCGATCGGATTTGTGACCGTGCCGGCCGCCTTGCCTTCGAAGCACAGGGAGACAGCCTGTTCGATCGCGGCGATTGTGCCCTTGGCCGTTGCCACATGCGGTTCACCCGCGGCGACCTCGGCGCCAGCCGGGATCGGCAGGACGGGAAGGGCATCGGCAAAGACAGACAATGCACTGCCCGCGTCGGCTTCGCGGATCGGGATATCGAGATCGAGAAGTGCCGCCCGTGATTTCAAAACGGAGGGATCGCCGAGGAACAGGAAGGGCGGCAGGCCGTGTCGCTCCCGGGAAGCCCAGGCGGCGAGGGTGATGTCGGGGCCGATGCCGGCCGGATCGCCCTGGGTGAGTACAAGCGGACGATCAAGCGGCATGGGCACTCCGGTACCGGCGATTGGATCAGCGATATTCGATCTGCGCCTTGGAGCGCAGTTCGTCGAGGAACTTCTTCTCGTTGGGGTTCTGCCCGGACTTCTGCTCCTTGCCGAGGTCCTCCGCCCGGAAGACCACTTCGGCTGCAAAGTCGTCAGAGACCTGGCGCTGGTTGCAGATTGCGAGGAATTCCACGCCCCGTTCGGTGACCCTGGTTCCCGTGGTGCCGCCCGAGGCCTTCTCGATCAGCGGTTTCCATTCTTCCGGAAGTTCCGGGGCGAGAACGCGTCCGAGGCTGCGGATGGAAACATCGAGATATCCGGCGGCAAATTCCTTCGACTGCTCGCAGCCGGGGAACTTGCCGCGCGCGGCATTTGCTTCCTTCTGGCGCTTGCCGAGAACGGCGTTGCGCTTGGCCGGCGGCACCACGAAGATCACCTGCTGCAGGAAATATTCGGTGGTGACCGGCTTCTGTTTGTTTTCCATCATGCGGGTGACGAGTTCCTGGCTCGACATGCGACCACGGGCGCCGCCGTAACGGGAGTTGACCAGGCGCGGCCAGCTCATCTGCACGGCAATGTAATTCTTGAAATGCTCCACGCCGACGCCAGCCTTTTCGAGGATCTGGCTCATCTGCTGCGGGTTCATCTTGTTGCTGGCGGCAAAACGCTCAAAGGCCTTGTCGACCTCTTCGGTGCTGACCGACATCCTGTTGCGGGCGATTTCCTGGCGTTTGAGGATCTCGTCCACCATTGCCTCGCGCGCCGTCTTCGTATCAGATTTCTGGCGCTGCAGACGCAGGAAGGCTGCCCGACGGGAAACGTCGCTGCTGGTGATGGGAGTCCGGTTGACGACGGCGGCGATACCGCTTGCCGCTTGTGCCTGCTGGAAAACCGGCTGTACGACGATAGAGGCCGCCAGGACGGCCGCCGCCAGCGCCAGTCTGCGCGTTGCGGTCATTGCAAACATGATACCAATTCCTTTCCCGCCCCGACCGGTTGCTTGCCCGGTCGGCCTCGCCTTACTCTTACTATATTTGCGTCCGCTTGCACAATTCTTGCGGCGAAACGATGACGGGGCCGATCAGAACCATCGCGCGTTAATAGCGGTAGTCCTGATCGTATTCCTTCGTCGAGCCGATGTTGATGTCGCCGAGGGTACGGAAGCTCAGGCGCGCGCTGACTGTCCAGTCGTTGGCGGCAGTGCTTTGCGGCTTGTCGGTATAGGCAAGCGTGAAGATCGTGCACTCGTCGGCATAGCTGACGCCGATGCCGCGCTTGATGATCTCCTTCTCCGCCAGATCCCAGGTCGCCGTGCCGGCAAGCGCCCAGTTCTCGTTGATCCGGAAGGTCATCGAGTTCTTCAATACGTCGGTCGCTTCTTCCGAGCCGTATTCCGGCTGCGGATCGACCTGCGTATAGACGAGGGTGCCCTGCACGCGGGGCGTCGTGTAACCGAGGGACGCATCCGTGCGTTTGACGGCAAAGGTCTTCTCGTCGAAGCGCGTATTTACGCCAACCGTGAAGCCCTGCGGAAGATCGACCGCGGCCATCGCGACATAATCCGAACGATCGGTTTCCAGTCCGGAGTTCGCTCCCGCATGCACCAGGTCCTCCGTTGCAAACGAGTTCTGGCCGGATATGTGGAAGGACTGGCCGACGATGCTCCTTACGCCGATGCCGTTGTCGAATGTGCCGGTATAGCGCAGGCCGACATTGGCGCGGGTACCGCCTTCGATCCGGTCGTAGCCGGAGAACTTGTCGCGCTCGAACAGAGACGTAGCATCGAAGACGAAACTCTGCGCGTCCTCGTTCGGCAGTCCGCCGGCCATCTGCTCGTCCGGACGGACGAAGATCTGCGCGATCGGCTCGATGACGTGGCTGCTGTTTTCGGTTGTCAGCAGGATCGGATAACGGGCTTCCAGACCTGCGGTGACCATGTAGCGGCTGTCGCCGCCTTCCGGTTCGAGATCACCGGTGTAGAAGGCAGGCGTGCCGGAGCCGGTATGCCGCAGGCCGTCGCCCCGCGCGGCAAGGATCGGCGTCAGCAATAGCCCATCCATGTTGAAGGTGCGCTTCCACTCGGCTTCCACCGTGAAGCGGCTATAGCTGCCTTCCAGGCCCGGGAAGCGATTGGTGGTGCCTTCCGTGTACCAGTCGTCCTCCCGGCGGGAGAGGTTGGTGAGGTTGGCATTGATGGAAAGCTCGCCCCCAAGGATCGGTTCCGGGGCATAATAGCTGTAGTCGAGCGACGGATAGACGATCGCCTGCTGCTGTTCCAGCGTGTTTCGGGGCGCCTTGTCCTGCACGTTGAAGTAATAACCGTGCAGGTCGAAATAGTTCCGCGTACCTAGGCCGGTCAGGTAGACATCGTTTGTGAACGTGTCGTTATCGACACCTTCCAACTTGTAGGTCTTGGAAAAGTTGTTGTCGCTCTGGGCCATCACGTCCCAGCCGAAGGTCCAGCGCGGGTTGATCTGGAATTCAGCTTTCGAGGCGACCATGAAGCGGTTTTCAGCCTCATAGTCGCTGGTGCCGGAATCGAAAGCGTCCGGATTCGTCTGGTGAATGCCGGCGAACCGGAATGTGTGTTCGCCCGTCTCGAACTTGTTGCGGATCTCGCCCTGCAGCAACAATCCCTGATTGGAATAGTAGGTGGGGGTGATCGTCGCGTCCATGCTCGGCGAGAACACGTGATAATAGGGAACTGCGACGCCGACGCCGAGGTTGTCGCTGGCGCTGAACTGCGGGAAGAGCAGGCCCGACTTGCGCTCTACCGTCTCGTCCGGCACCTCGATCGCAAAGGGAAGCCTGCCGATCGGCAGACCGAACAGCTCGAACTGTGCATTCTCCAGCCGGATCGTGTGGGTCTGGCCGTTGCGGATGACGCGTTCGGCCTTGACCTGCCAGAGCGGCGCCTTGCCGGGCTGCTTGGCGCAGGGCAGGCAGGCCGTGTAGACGGTGTTGTTCAGCACCATCAGGTCACCCGGCTGGCGCTCCGCGCTTTCGGCGGCAAGCCGTGTGTTGTCGGTGGTTTCGACACGAAGCGTATTGAGGAAGCCTTCGCCGAAATCGTCCGTGACATCGAGTTCGTCCGCATAGACGCGGTTTCCGCCTGGCTCGATCAGCTCGATATTGCCGGTCGCCATGACGCGCCCGGTTTTCTGGTCGTACTGAACGCGCTGCGCCACCATCCGATAGCGGTTGTAATAGAGTTGCACGCCACCGGTGGCGGTGACCTGCTGGGCATCCTGGTTATAGACGAGCTCGTTGGCGCGCAGCAGAAGCTTGGCGCCATCCGCAGGAGCGGGCACCAGATTCTGCGCATGCACGGGCATTGCGGATACGCCGAGTACGCATACAGACACACCTGTCAGCAGGGCGGCGGCGAGCCGTCTTATATGTTTGCGGTTACTGACCGCCACTAGCCATCCTCCTGGTGAAGCAGAATCGTCGTCCCAAGCGCCGTCGCGACGATGACTGGAACCCAGACCGCCACGAAGGGAGGAATCGCCCCGCTGCTCCCGAATGCCTTCACAAGCACGGTTACGACATAAAGCACGAAGCCGGAAACTATTCCACCCAGAATCACGGAACGGGACTGGGCGAAGCGACTGAATTTTAATGAAACTGTTGCAGCAATGAGAGTCATGGCGACGAGCAGCAGGGGGAGCGACAGCAGCGAGTGATACTGCGTCTCGAGCGCCTTTGTGGATATGCCGAAAGATTTGCCGACCTCGATTTTTCTGGAAAGATCA
Organism: Neorhizobium sp. S3-V5DH; assembly: GCF_004343065.1. Lineage (NCBI taxonomy): Bacteria > Pseudomonadati > Pseudomonadota > Alphaproteobacteria > Hyphomicrobiales > Rhizobiaceae > Neorhizobium > Neorhizobium sp. S3-V5DH. Next base: position 270,179 of record NZ_SMCL01000004.1, on the reverse strand, counting down.
AAAAACGCAACGCTTTCCGGCTGCGCCAGGCTTTCCTGGATATATTCCTGTTTCAAGTTGGTGCGAACCTGTGCAGTCTCGCGACGCACCGGAATTTCGCCCGGCCGGTTCTCCAAAACCTCGTTAAGAAGCCAGTAACCATCTTCCAACTTTGCCGTCTTGGCGTCCTGCCGCATGGTGACGCGGCCGTCCTTGTCGAAACGAAAAACGACCACGTCGATCAGGAATGTTCCCTGCTCCTGATAGCTCTTGGCGCCAATGATCGTATCGTCGTCGCCGCTGATCTGGCGGATCCAGGGCACGAAGGCCGAGGCGCGCGCCCGGTTGCTCGCCTCTCGCCAGCTCGCCTCCATGGAGGCCGATTCGCGCTGGCCCCAGGCCGCAAGGGGATTGATCACCAGGAGAACGGCAAGCCCAACCAGGAAGGCGCCGGCGACGAAGGGGGAGACGAATTGCCAGACCGATATGCCTGCCGCCCGCGTCACCACCAGTTCGTAGCGGCGGTTGAGCGCGATCAGCACGGTCATGCCGATGAAGAGACTAAGGGTCGGAATGGTCTGCTGCAGAATGAGCGGCACGCGCATCGCCGTCATCAGCAGGCCGGCCGACACCGTATAACCGACAAAGCCGGACATGCGGCGGCTCGTCTCGCTGAAGTCCGCCAGGAAAATAATGGCGCTGACGCCGAGCAGGAACCAGAGCGCGGTCACGATGTAGCGGCGGAAGAAATACCGCCCGAGCGTCGAAAAGATCATCATGCCACGCCTCCATCCGCTCTGCCGGACGCAAAACGGCGCTGCAGATTGCGTGTCAGGCGCGACATCCCGCGGGAGAGGAATGCGGGCGTCGAAAAATGCCGGTTGGTCGCCAGCATGTAGATCGCGATCAGCGAGAAGAAGAGCGGCACCGCATAGGGAACCGGTGCGTAGAGCGGGTGGCGTTCCACGAGATTGGTGGCCGAGAAGCCGAGCCAGCGGATGGCAAAGGCAAGGAAGAGCGCATAGACCATCGGATGCACGCGCGTCTGCCGATGCGAGCGCGTATTGCCTGCAACCACCAGCGACAGAAGCGCGAAGGTGATCGGGAACAGCCAATCCGACAGGCGCCTGTGCAGTTCGGCGCGGTAGCTGTCGGGCGATTTCTGGTAGAGCGGGTCGTTTGGATCCGGGTTCAGCAGGAAAGCCAGGCTGCGGTCGGTGGAATATTGCGGCAGACCGCCTTCCGATTTGGCCATGGCGGAAAGGTCGAAGGCGTAGGAAACGAATTTGATGATCGAAATTCGGCCATCGGCGGATTTGCGGTGAACCTCTCCGTCCCGCATGGTCAGCGACGTGCCGCTTTCGTCGATCGATCCCTCGCGGGCGTAATAGATGAGGTCGAAATTCGGGTCGCGGTAGTCGACGACGAAAAGTCCCCTCAGCACGCGGCCGGAATGGCGCTCGGAAATCTGGACATAGAGCCCGTTCTCGATGCTGCGGAAGGTTTTCTCCTCGATCACCGAGGAGAGCAGGTCGGCATAGGCGGCGGCGACCATCTGGCGAGCGGCTACCCGCGATGGCGGCTCGACGAAATTCGTGACGAGGAAAGAGAACAGACTGAGCGCAAGCCCCAGCATCAGCACGGGCCGGTAGATGATGCTGCGGGTGGCTCCGGCCGCGTCGATGACCGGCAGCTCCGAATCGTTGTTCATCGCCGTCAGCGTCTGGGTGATGCCGATGACGAGCGCGAACGGCAGCACGACCGGGATGATGGTGGGCAGGATATAGGTGGCAAGCGTCGCGAACGAGCCCATCGACTGGCCCGTATCGGTGACCAGGTTGATGCGTCCAAGCACCTGGATGGTCCAGATGATGGTGAGAACCGGCAAGAGCGTCACCAGAAACATCTGGAAAACCCGGCGCAATATGTAGCGTTCGAGAAGCTTCATTCCTGCCCTGGACTTCCTGCATGCCGCCGCAGCGAGACGGCGGTTGCGCCTATCTAAGCGATCGGCGCGGCGTTTGCGACAGGGGGTGCGTCACAAATTTGTTTGCGAATTCCGTTTTCCTCGCCGCTGTGACATTTCGAAACACGCCGCCACGCCGGCATAGATCACCAGGGATGACAGCCATCCGAGCGTAACGTCCGAAAAATAGTGGCCGCCGAACGAGGTCCTGAGAGCCGGCGAGACGAGCGAGACGGCGATGAGCGGCGGGCCGAGGACCGGGCGCAGCGGCTTCGGCAGCAGCACGATCAGGCAGGCCAGCCAGCCGGCGCCGGCGGCTTCCCCGGAAATGAAGGAGCAATTGCCGACGCAGGCGCCCTGGAAGTCTCCGGCCCGGACGAACGCCTCCCCGCCGCCGAAGAGATCGGTCTCGTAGGGGCGGGGCCGGTTGGAGATCTGTTTCAGGATGAGATTGACCAGCACGTAGGGCCCGATCAGGAAGGCAATCAATGCGATCGAGTAGTCCCGCGTCTTGCGGGGACTGTAGGTCGCTCCGTGATGCTGGAGATTGGCGATCAGCCGGTAGAGGATGTAGATCGCGGTGAGCGACGGCAGATAAAAAAGAATGCGCCGGATCACCACGAAGACGGTTTCGGCGCCATAGGGGAAACTGCCGCAGACCCGACCCTGGTCGACGGCCTGACCGCAGACCGCTTCCTCGAAGAAGGCATGTGCGACGGCGAGGTCGATCTGCGGAAACAGGTAAAAGGTCGCGAGCAGCACCCACCAGAGGATCATCAACGTCAGAAGCCAGCCCGTCGGCCTGGCAAAAAAGCGCCGCGCGGCGATTCGCCGATGGGGGGCGGTGCGGGAGTGGAGGGGCATGCATTCCTATCCGGTTGATCGGGCGGCGCGACCCTAATCCAAGAGACGGACGATTTGAACAGGTATCGGGGCGATATCGTCGGTGTCAGTCGGAGGAACAGAGCCTTTTGGCGCGGGGGCCAGTGCCGAAAGGCGCCTGGGACGGCTCGCATCAAGCACATCACGGCAAAGTTGAGGTCTCCCGACCTTGCGTTCGAGGCCGAAACGGGGATGATCGCGGCTTCCTGTCCGAGAGCCTTCTGGAGTCGCAATGTCCGTGAAATTCGATATCTCCTTCGCCAAGTCCGCCAAGATCGACGGTGGCCTCGTCATCCAGCTGAAGCTTTCCGGCGACGGGCCTGCGGCGGGTGTCGCCGAAGCAGATCCCGCCGGCGTCGGAGCCCGTGCGGCCGAAATCGCGAAGTTTTCCGCCAAGGCCATGACGACGCTCGACATCATCGCGCCGCAAGGTTCGGCTGCTGACCGGCTGGTCGTGCTCGGCCTCGGCAAGGCGGACGCCCTGACGGCTCAGGATTGGCTAAAGGCCGGCGGCGTTGCGGCCGCTTCCGTAAAATCGATGAGCAAGGTGGTCATCTTCCTCGATGTACCGGGTGTCGAGGTCGGCGGCGCCCGGGCGGCGGGCTTTGCGCTCGGCATGCTTTTGCGCGCCTATAGCTTCGATGCCTACAAGACCAAGAAGAACGATGACGACGACAAGGCGCCGAAAACCGTCAAGGTCACGATCGTCACGGCCGATCCCGCCGCTGCAAAGAATGCCTTTGGCGAATCGGAGGCGATCGCCGGCGGCGTCAACCTGGCGCGCGAACTTGTCAATCTGCCGCCGAATGCGCTCGGTCCCCTGGAATTTGCGGAAAGGGCCAAGGAGCTCGAAAACCTCGGTGTCGAGGTGGAAATCCTCACCGAGAAGGAGATGAAGAAGCTCGGCATGGGGGCGCTGCTCGGCGTGGCGCAGGGGTCGGTCAGGCCGCCGCGGCTTGCCGTCATGCACTGGAAGGGCGGCAAGGCAAAGGATGCGCCGGTCGCCTTCGTCGGCAAGGGCGTGGTCTTCGATACGGGCGGCATTTCCATCAAGCCGGGCGCCGGCATGGAGGACATGAAGGGCGACATGGGCGGCGCCGCTGCCGTCACGGGGCTTATGCACACGCTGGCGGCCCGCAAGGCCAGGGTGAACGCGGTTGGCATCATCGGCCTCGTCGAAAACATGCCTGACGGCAATGCGCAGCGCCCGGGCGACATCGTCACCACCATGTCGGGCCAGACGATCGAGATCATCAATACCGACGCGGAAGGCCGCCTCGTGCTCGCCGACGCGCTTTGGTATTGCAAGGACCGGTTCAAGCCGCGTTTCATGATCAACCTTGCGACCCTCACCGGCGCGATCGTGGTGGCGCTCGGTAACCAGCATGCGGGGCTTTTTTCCAACGACGACACGCTGGCCGGCCAGCTTGCTTCGGTCGGCGAGGTAACGGGGGAGAAGCTGTGGCGCATGCCGCTCGGCAAGGAATACGACAAGATGATCGATTCCAAGTTCGCCGACATGAAGAATACCGGCGGACGCAACGCCGGCTCGATCACGGCCGCTCAGCTTCTGAAGCGGTTCGTCGGCGAGACAGCCTGGGCTCATCTCGATATCGCCGGGACGGCGATGAATTCGCCCGCCAACGAAATCAACCAGTCCTGGGGTTCCGGTTATGGCGTAAGGCTTCTGGACGAATTGGTGCGCGCGCATTACGAGGTGGGTTGAGAACCCACATTTGTCGGTTCGACTAAAGATGGGTTCTCAACCGTGATGACCGAGGTCCTGTTCTATCATCTGACGGAATCGAAACTGGAAGACGCGCTGCCGGCGCTGCTCGAAAAGAGCGTCGAACGCGGCTGGAAGGTCGTGGTGCAGACCAATGCGGAGGCGCGTCGGGATTTTCTCGACGCGCATCTGTGGAGCTTCCGCGAGGACAGTTTCCTGCCGCACGGGACCGATGTTTCGCCGATGGCTGACGCGCAGCCCGTGCTTTTGACCGCAGGCAGCGAAAACGGCAATGGGGCAAGCGTGCGGTTTGTGGTCGACGGGGCCGATCCGCCGCCTGTCGAGACATACGAGCGGGTCGTCTTCATGTTCGACGGATATGACGCCGAACAGCTCGAAAATGCCCGTGCCCAGTGGAAAAGGCTGAAGGGCGAGGGCCACACGCTGACCTATTGGCAGCAGTCGGAAGAAGGGCGCTGGGTCAAGAAAGCCTGACCGGTTTGGTTATTTCCCGGTTTGGCTATTTCAGGGAGATCTTGTCGCCCACGCGCGGCCGTGAAATCGCCTTTCCGACAAAGCTGTATTCGGTATTGCCGGTGATGCTCGACAATAGCGATGTAAAAGGCGTGGTCATCGTGTAGTCCACTTTGGCAATCACCAGCTGGACGCCGCTCTCGACGACGTCGTCGGGTATGTCGAATGGCGGCGGCGTGCCGGAAGCCAGCTGGTCTGCCTGATAGGCGCGAGACCAGTTGACGCTTGCATTGCCCGCGGCATCAAAATCGACAATCGCAACCTGGATGTCGAGTTGGGTGCTGTCGAAGGGCGTGAGAATGGCTGCGGTCCCCTCAAGGAGAGTCCGAAGGTCGCTTGCATTCCAGCTTGCTTCCTGCGCGACGATGTCGCTCGAGACTTCCGCGATCTGGTTGATCTTCCGTTGGACCATGAGACCTTCGCCGAGGTCGACGGTGCCGGCAAACATCAGAGCCATCAAAGGCAGAAGCAGCGTGAATTCGATTGCGGATTGCCCACCGCGATCGGCGAGCAGGCTCCATACGCCTTTGCGGCCCGGTCCCTGCTGTTCGTCCTTTTGACCACTTGCCTGTGCCATCGCGCCCGCCTCAGAAGGGTTCGTTTCTGAAAACCGCCGCGGCGGAAAGGACATAGCTGCCGTCGGCAAGCGTGTTGACGTTCGCGCCGATCTTGGCAAGCAGGCTGCTCCAGGGCAGAAATGCCTGGATCATCACGTAGTCCCCCGACGATCCCGGAGAGAAACTTTCCGTGACGGAAAGGACGCCGCCGCTGACGGCGGATGTGAAAGCCATGGAGGAGAAGTCCGACATGGTGGTCGTCGTAATCAGCAGTTCGTCCTCGCAGCCGAAGGCGAGTGCCATGTTGCCGCAGACCGCGCTCCTGAATCTGTCGAGGTCCCAGTTCCCGGAATGGGCGATGCCGACGCGCACATCGCGAGCCGCCATGTGAAGCGCCGAATCGAGCGCGCTGTCGACGAAGAACATCAGCGCCATGTCGAGGATGCAAAACAGGAAGAGCAGGAACGGAAAAATCAGCAGCGCAAACTCGACCGCCGCCACCCCGTCATCGTTGCGTAGAAAGGCTTTTAAACGATTCATGAGGCCTAGCTCGTCAGCCTTACTTTGGAGAGATATTGTTTGAAGAGTGCCGATAGGCCCGCCTCGATCTCCTCCGCGGAGTTTGCCTGCAGGAAGAGGTCGCCGCTCGTCGCGCACTGTTCAAGCGCGGTCGGGATGTAATTGGTGCGGCTTGTGTTGCCTTTTCCGGGCACGATGGTGCCTCCCCAAGTCGAAGCATAACCGCTGCTGGTCATCGTTTTGCCAAGCGTTGCCTCGTAGCCCCAGTCCCAGGGCATCGGCAGGTATTCCGTATAAAGCACGCCGACCGTGGCATTGAGCGCCTTCACCTGATTGCACCATGCGGAATTGATCGGAGAGACGGCTGATTGCAGATAGCTCTTGGAGGTCGGGAAGCGGATGCCGGAATTTCCCTGCAGCACCCAGTTGCGCTCCGACTGAACGCCGTCCGTCAGAAGCAGCACCAGCTTCAGAGGGTTGCTTTCGCTCGATCCGTCCCCCGCCGTCCCCACGAGAGCCTTGAGGGCGGCGAACGAATAATCGAAATAGGTCGCTTCCTCCGAGGTCGCGCTGGTCAGGCCGCTGGTCTTGTCGCTGAGCTTCTTCCGGGCATTGGTGGTTGAAAATGTCGGCGCCAGCACCTGGCTTGCGGTCTGCCCCATCGTGTAGAGCCCGACCTTGATGCGTTCATGGGAGGCGTCCGCGGTATCGATAAGATCGAGCACTTCATCCACAGCGTCGACCGAAACATCGGCCCGCAACTTGATCCCCATCGCGACCGAGAGGTCATAAACGTTCGTATAGTTCTTGCTCTTGTAATTGAAAGGGCCGCCCTCGGGCGTGTGGCAGGCAAACGCACAGCCAGCCTTAGAGGCCCTCAGGCTCGCCTGTCCGGCGCTCGTGGCGGCAAGCAGCATGGATGCGGATTTGTCGAGAACGACATAGACATTGAGATAGGCGCGGCCGGGACCTTCCACTGACGAGGCAACGCCGACGGCAACATCATTTATGCCCGCGACCTTGAGCAGGGTCGTCGCCACCGACGCATGGGCGGTCGCGGTGATCTTGTGGTTGGAGGTATCGATATCGATATCGTCAAGCGTGTAGCCGCCGCTTCCGAGATTGGTCTGGGCGGCAAACCATTCCTTGATCCGCGTCTCGAGCGCCATCTCGTTCAGCGTGCCGACGCTTCTGACGGCGCCCAGCAGGGCGGCGTCGAGGTCGGCCTGCATTTTGGAACGGGTATTATAGGCTCGGACGTAATCGAGGCTCGCGCCGATAGCGGCGATCAGCGGCACCAGCACGATGGCGAACATGATCGCAATATTACCCTGGCGATCGGCAAGCAGGCGGGAAGAAATACGAAACAGGCCCGAACGCAACATGAAGCCGACCATCAATTAACGGAGAGATAACCGGACTATAGCGGCAAAGTGTAATGTAACGATTAATCGCATTGGAACGATGCCGACGGGTAGATTTACCAAAATTAAATGTTGTTTGTACGTTCCTCCTGATGCACGGCGCGCCAATTATCGCGTTTTCGAGCGTCAGGCCGATGAGGTCGATCCCATGATCGTCTGGCGCAGGAAGCTGTAGCCCATGGCGGGGCGTGCCGCCTGTTCGCTGGAATCGCCGGCGCCGCCGTGGCCGCCGGAGCCAAACTCGTGGAAAAGCGGCTTATGACCGCTGTCCTCCAGGCGCTTGGCGAACCGGCGGGCATGCGAGGGATGCACGCGGTCGTCATTGGAGGAACTCTCGATGTAGACGGGCGGGTATTCGATCGTTCCGGCATCCTTCACCTGGTGCAGCGGCGAGTAGGAAAGCATGTAGTGGAGGTCGGCCGGTTCGTCCGGATTGCCATATTCGTCCATCCAGGCCTTGCCGGCAGGAAACACATGGAAGCGCGCCATGTCGATGACCGGGACGCGGGTCCAGACCGCCCCGAAATCTTCCGGATAGCGGGTCAGCATAACTGCCGTCAGCAAGCCGCCATTACTGCCGCCGGTGCAGGCGATCCGCGACGGCTTTGTATAGCCACGCCTGACGAGATCGCGGGCAACCGCGACGAAATCCTCGAATGCCTTGTGCCTGCCGGTGCGCTTGGCGACGCGATGCCATTCCGGCCCGAATTCACCGCCGCCGCGGATGTAAGCCTGGACATAGGCGCCGCCCTGTTCGAGCCAGATGCCATTGGCACCGGAATAATAGGGGGAGAGAGGCGCTTCGAAACCGCCATAGCCGTACATCAGGACCGGCAGCTCGCCCTTCGCCCAGGTTTTCGGAAAGACGATATGATAAGGCACCCGGGTGCCGTCTTCCGATATGGCCTCGAGGAGTTCCGAGCGCATTCCCTCTGTGCCGAAATAGGCAGGAGCCGTCGCGGTCTGCCGAAGCGTCGCCCTGCTGGCGCGGTCCGAAAGGTCGAGGATGTAGCGGGCGGGAGGTTTGAGGAAGCCCTGGCCGATCACCTGCAGCACTTCCTCTCCCTGATGGAGATCGGCATCGAGCGTCCGGAAGGAGACCGACTGCACTTCAGCCGGGAGAGCAAGCTCCTCCGGCGCGGCATCGGCCTTGGTCAGGTCGAGGAGGAAGAATCGCGGCTCCAGGCGGTCGCTGACGATGAAGACGCACCAGGTCTTGAGCAGCGAGAACTGCGAAACGGACTGCCCCTCGCCAGGTGTGAACAGGATACGCTCCGGCTTTTTGAGTGGCTCGTCGCCAAACGGCGTGAAGCGTTGCAGGATCAGGCTCCCAATTGGAAAACGTTCGTCCGTTTTTGCCCGCCAGAGCACGTGATTGTGGTTGATCGAGAAGTCGATCTCGCTCGGCAGGTCGAGGCGGCGCAGATTTCCGTCGCCACCCCTGGCATGGATGCTCTGCTTGCCGATCTCATGGCAGGCCGCAAAGATCTCGATCGGCCGTTCGCCGGCCGCGCTGTTCCAGAACATCGGGTCGATAACGAAGCCGTAGCCGTAGACGTCGCTGTCGGCCGCTTCAAAGAGGACCGGCGCGTCCCGCGGCGTCTGGCCGCGCTTCAGACGCCGGCCCACCCGCGGCCAGCCCGAACGGGTCGCGGAAAAGTCATCGATGGAGCCGAAATAGCAGATCTCGTCGCGGCTGAGCCAACTCGCATGCGAGCGCACCGCGGGCGTGTCGAAACCGCCGTCGACGACCGATTTGGTTTCCGCGTCGAATTCGAGAAGGCGCTGCAGATCGGAGCCTCCGTCGGAAAGCTGCAGGAGAACGCGGGTCGGCTCCCAGGGACAGGTGACCGCTCCGTTATAGATCCAGCGCTTGCCCTCTTTCTGGCAGAAGTGATCGAGATCGAAGACGGGCTCCCAGGCCGCGTCGGCCCGCGCGTCCTGATCGGCCGGCAGGCGCCGCCAGACACCGAGCGGATTGTTCCTGCTGCGGTGGAAGTCGAAGAGCCACTTGCCGCGTCGTGTCGGGATGATCAGCCGGTCGTCGCGCTCGATCATCGCCTTGATCGCGTCGCGATCCTTTTCAAATTCCGCGGTCCAGAGTTTCCGGCGGGACGCCTCGTTTCGGTCGGTGATGAAAGCGAGCGTCTTCTGGTCATCGTCGGTTTCGAGAAAAAGATCCATGGCAAAGCTCTTCAACGTTCAATGGGCTTTTAAAAACGACGGACCAACTCAGGCAAGGTCCGTGAGGGTAAAGTCGTCGCCCACATAGAGCAGACCAGCCCCGGCAGCCCTGGCGCCTGCATAACGGAAGCAATCACCGAAATTTAACTTCGCCGGATGACGGCCCTTGCCGTAGCGGTCGAAGGCGTCGAGGGCTTTCGAGGCAATTTGATTCGTTGCCGGCAGGACCGTGACGTTCAGTTCAGATAACAATGAGCGGACAAGCCGCTCGGATTCCGGAACGGACAGGTTTTCTTTCCCTGACAGCACGACGGCAGCCTCATACACCACGGTGGGCCCTGTCGATCGCGGGCCGTCGGATGCCTCCAGTCGCCGGATCAAATCGTCTGATTTTGGATCGCTAAGCAGGATTTCGAAGATCGCCGACGTATCCAGAAACATCAGATTTCCCACATCTCGTCGAGGAGGGCTTTGTCATCGAAATCCGGATTCGGTTTCCCGAGCCTTTTCACTTCGTCCTGGATTGCCTTCAGCCGCTCGCGAAGCGACGGCTTCTCCGAGGTATCCGACGCTTCGGCCGTTTCCACCACGCGCTGCAGCGCTTGTCGGATCGCATCCGTCTTGGTGGGCGCGTTGAGGATTCTACGCGCCTGCTCGGCCAGTTCGTTGACGCGTTCGTCGCGGACGTAAAGGGGCATCGCGGCACCTCGTGAATATACATCGGAAGGTAGTGTATATTCACGAGGCGGACAAGGTTCAGCCCGCCATCGCCTCTTCGTATTCCGACGACAGCATCAGCCATTCCTCCTCCGCGGCGGCGAGCTTGGCTGCGGCCTCGCCGCGCTCCTTGGCTTTCTGCGCGGCCTTGGCCGGCGCCTTCTCGTAGAGTGCGGGGTCCGCAAGCTCTTTATCAAGAGCCTGAATCTGTTTCTCGAGCTTTCCTGTCAAGGATTCGATTTCGTTGATCTTTTTTCTGAGCGGGGCAAGCGAGGCGCGCTTCTCGGCATTGACCTTGCGTTGATCGGCCTTGGAGGCTGGCTCGTCTGCTGTCTGCGCCTTCTCGTCTTTCTTTCGCCCCGCAGAGATGATCAGGTCGCGGTATTCCTCAAGGTCGCCATCGAAGGTTTTGACGGTGCCTTCGTTGACCAGCCAGAGGCGGTCGACGGTCGCCTCGATCAGATGGCGGTCGTGGGAAATCAGGATGACGGCGCCGTTGTAATCGTTGAGCGCTTCGATCAGCGCCCGGCGGCTGTCGATGTCGAGATGGTTCGTCGGTTCGTCGAGGATCAGCAGGTTCGGCGCGTGGAAGGCCGCAAGGCCCATCAGAAGGCGCGCCTTTTCCCCACCGGAAAGATCCTTGGCGGCCGTGTTCATTTTTTCGGTCGCAAGTCCCATCTGGGCGACACGCGCGCGCACCTGGGCTTCCGCCGCCTGCGGCATCAGCCGGCGAACATGGTCGACGGGCGTTTCGTTGGGGATGAGATCGTCGAGCTGGTGCTGGGCGAAGAAGCCGATCTTGAGACCCGGCGCGAGTTTCATCTCGCCGCTTTCGAGTTCCAGTCGACCGGACACCAGCTTTGCGAAGGTCGACTTGCCGTTGCCGTTCGAGCCGAGCAGGGCGATGCGGTCGTCGTTGTCGATCCTCAGGCTGATATTCTTCAGGATCGGCTTGCCGGGAGCATAACCGACCGCGCCCTTGCTGATTGCCACGATCGGGGAGGCGGGCTGCTTTTCCGGCTCGGGAAAAATGATCGGCTGAACATGGTCTTCCACCACGGCGGCAACGGTGCCCATGCGCTCCAGAGCCTTAACACGGCTTTGGGCCTGTCGGGCTTTCGTAGCCTTGGCGCGGAACCGGTCGATGAAGCTCTGCAGGTGTTTGCGGGCCGCTTCGTTCTTGGCCTTCGCCTTCATCTGCAGCTCGTCTGCCTCGGCCTTCTGCCGTTCGAACTGGTCGTAGCCGCCGCGATAAAAGGTGAGCTTCTTCTGGTCGAGATGGACGATCGAGTTCACGGCATTGTTCAGAAGGTCGCGGTCGTGGCTGATGATGATGACGGTGTGCGGATACCGCCGGACATAATCCTCCAGCCACATCGTGCCTTCAAGGTCGAGATAGTTGGTCGGCTCGTCGAGCAACAGAAGGTCGGGCTCTGCGAAAAGGACGGATGCGAGCGCCACCCGCATGCGCCAGCCGCCGGAGAAGGAGGAGGCAGGGCGGTGCTGGGCCTCGTGGTCGAAGCCGAGGCCGGAAAGAATGCTGGCGGCCCGCGCTTCCGCTGAATGAGCATCGATGTCGACAAGCCGCATCTGGATTTCGGCGATGCGGTGCGGATCGGTTGCGGTCTCGGCTTCCTCGAGAAGCGCGCTGCGCTCCTTGTCGGCAGCAAGCACGATCGAGATCAGCGAGTCCTCCGTGCCCGGCGCTTCCTGCGCCACCTGGCCGATGCGGGCATTCCTTGGAATGGTCACCGAACCGCTTTCGGCCGCAAGCTCGCCGGTGATCACGCGGAAGAGAGTCGATTTGCCGGCGCCGTTGCGGCCGACAAGCCCGGCCTTCGCACCCGCCGGAAGCGTTACGCTGGCATTGTCGAGGAGAAGGCGCCCGGCAATGCGGGCGGAAAGGTCGGTAATCGTGATCATGGCGGCGGTTTTGGCCGAAACTGCCGGTGAAGGCAAGGCGGCCTCAAAGATCTGCCGAAACGAGTTCCGGGCGGGGGCCTACCGGCTGGCCTGATCGGGCATGAATACCGCCGGGCGTCCGTTCGCCTTCGAAGTTTCCAAGGCCGCTGTTGCCTGCAGGCGCAGTTGCTGCGGCGAGAAGGCGTCCCCGGCGAGCGCGACGCCGATCGAGAGCGTCAGCGTTGCCGTCGCTCTGTCGGACACCGCAAAGACGAGGTTGTCGACAATGGAAGCAGAGAGGCGTTCGGCAATCGGATATATGCTGTCGCGACCGACATCCTTGAACAGAAAGGCGAAATCCCCCTTGCCGATGCGGGCGAGGAAGTCGTTCTTCTTGATCGCCTTGCGGAAAATCGAGGCGGCTTTCCTCACGATGCGGTTGGCAGCCGGCTCGCCATAGGTCTGGGCAATGTCCGACAGGTCGTTGATGGTGACCAGGAAGAGCGCGACGTCGCGTTTGTCGGCCTCTGCGCCATAGAGCATCTCCAGGCGCTCGGCGAAGGCGGCGTGGTTCGGCAGCGCGGTCAGGCGATCCCGGAGGGTGATCGCCCGGGCGGCTGCGGTCTTCTGCTCCGAGGTGACCAGGCGATCCACCCCGGCCTTGAGCACTGCTTCGAGTTCCGTTTCCGCGACGACTGCATCCGACAAGGAAACGCTTAAGTATTCGATCTCGGCGAGGATATCCATCGGTCCCGCGTTGCTGTCTTCGCGAAGGCTGCGGGCGACGGCTTCCAGCACGCGCGTAAAACCCTGCTTTTGCGTTACGCCGCTGGTCATCTTCTCCTGCAACTCCCGGAGCAGATTGATCTCGTGGTCGCGCGATCTGGCGGGAGCAAGCGCGACAAAGCCTGGAAGTTGATACCGCAGACCGATTTCATCAAGCAGCGTTTGCGAAGGTGCGAGCGGCAGGGCCAGCACCTCGCGGGAGAGGGCAGTGTCCCCGCCGGACAAAGCCTCGTGAAAGAGTTCGTAGTTGCGCGGCAGGCCGTTGACCTCCAGCTTCGCCATGTGCTGGCTCACCACCTGCAGGGTTCGGTCGCGCACCGCTTTGCTGACTTCGCTCGTCATATCTTGCCCCACGATCCCATCGGGTTGTTCGATACAGGTTCCAGGCATGACGCGTGGCGTTTAACATCTTCTGAAGAACGGTGCTGCCGCTTTTCTCAGGGTTAAGAGAGAATGGACGACGCGGGCGGCGCGCCTATCTCCGTGATGCCATTCATGAATTTTCCTGATTGGATTTCTCCGGAGCTTTACCGTCAATATCCGCCATCTCTGACACAGGAGCCAGATATGACACGAATCCTCTATTCCCTCTGCGGTGCCGACGAGACGCGCCCGTTTTCTCCGCATTGCTGGAAGATCGTGCTGGCGCTTCATCACAAGGGTCTGGAGTTCATCGAGAAGCCGATGCCTTTTACCGAGATACCGAAGGTCGAGAACGGATTTTCGAAGACTGTTCCGATCCTGAGGGACGGTAACGAACTGATCCGCGACAGCTTCGATATCGCGCTTTACCTTGAGGATACCTATCCGGGCCGTCCGACTCTGTTCGGTGGCGAGGGCGGCAAGGCCCTGGCCCGGTTTGTCGAGGGTTTCTCGCAGATGGTGATCCATACGGCGATCACGAAGATCGCGGTGAAGAACATCCACGACATGTTGGGCGAGACCGATCGGGTTTATTTCCGTCAGAGCCGCGAGGCGCGCCTCGGCAAAACGCTGGAGGAGCTTGAAGCCGGCCGCTCCGCCGAGATCGCCGCTTTCGCGGCAAAGCTCGAGCCGATCCGCCATACGCTGAAGTATCAGGAATTCATCGGCGGCGACGGACCGCTCTTTGCGGACTACATCCTCTTTGGCGCCCTGCAGTGGATGCGCATCACCGCCGGCACGGATGTCTTCAAGGACGATGATCCCGTCGGACGCTGGTTCGAGCGCTGCCTGGACCTGCATGAAGGGGCAGGGCGGCGTGTGACAGCGGCGTGAAATTGCCTGAACCCCCTTGTTTCCAATGAAAGGGGCGGGTAAAGACCGCCCACTTTCCGTTCGAGACAAAGGATAGATCAATGGCGATTGAACGCACGTTTTCGATGATCAAGCCGGATGCCACTAAGCGCAACCTGACCGGCGCCATCACCAAGGTGTTTGAAGACAACGGCCTGCGCGTCATCGCTTCCAAGCGCGTTTGGATGAGCAAGCGCGAAGCCGAGGGCTTCTACGCCGTCCATAAGGAGCGCCCGTTCTTTGGCGAGCTCGTCGAAGGCATGACCTCCGGCCCGACCGTCGTTCAGGTTCTCGAAGGCGAAAACGCCATCCTCAAGAACCGCGAAATCATGGGTGCCACCAACCCGGCCAACGCTGACGAAGGCACCATCCGCAAGACCTTCGCGCTGTCGATCGGCGAAAACTCGGTTCACGGCTCCGACGCTCCGGAAACCGCTGCCCAGGAAATCGCCTACTGGTTCTCCGAAACCGAAATCGTCGGCTGATTGCCGCAAGGCAGGTGATCGAGAAATGGGCCGGGGCGAAAGCTCCGGCTTTTTCATGCCCCTCTCATTTAATCTTCAGGCCGGACAATCGGCCACTGGCGAATAGTCAGCGCTGCCATCGGGCTTGAACACGTCGGGGTTCGGATCATAGCCCGGACCGACCACCAGCGGTTTTGCGGGCAGTACGCTTTGATCGACATCCGATGTGACGGTGGTTTCGATCGTCTGGAGCGGTGTGCCGTTGCTGTCGAGAATGCGGATTGTCACCGCATAGGGGCGGTCCTGCCGGACACATTCGATCGGCGGGCTGGCAAGCGAAATCTTGTCCATCCTCGGAAACAGTTTCTCCCGGATGGTCAACGGGTCTCCGCCTCGCGGATTCTCGAACTCTGCCTCGACAGAACCGTCTTCGGGAAGAGTGCCAATTCGTCTCAGCGTCACCAGATAGTTCGCTGTCGCCACGCGGTAGTTGAAGACGAACATCCGTCCGGAAAGCTCGGCAAGCTGCTGCTCGGCTTCGCGCTGACAGGCGGTCAGCAGAAGCGCGGCAAGACTACAGACAATCAGCCGTCTCATCATGGCGCGGCTTCCTTCTTTTTTCGATGATAGTGGCGGCTGGCCTTTGCCCGGTTGCCGCAGACGGTCATGTCGCACCAGGTGCGGCTGCGGTTCTTGCTGCGGTCGACGAACAGCCAGCCGCAATTGCCGCAGATCTTCAGCCGTGTGATTTCTCCATCCGCGAGAAGGCGAAGGGCGGAATGCGCGGTGGCCGCCTCGAGCGAACCTTTGTCCGCACGGCGCAGGACGGCGGCAGTCGCTTCGAGAAGATCGGCTAAAAGACCATATCCGTCATTCTCCAGAATACGGGCGCGAAAATAACGGTCGATGGCCTCCCGCAATGCCAGGAAGGGCAACCGGTTTCGGGATGGCACCGGTGCAAGCTCACCGAACAGGGAGCGTTCGGCCGAAAATACGCCTGTTGCCTTCGCAAAGGCGTCCATCTGCTCCGGCTCGGCGAAACGATCGACACTACGTGCGGGATCGAAACGCAGGATGACGCTGTTGGCAACATCGAGCGCCAGAGCGCCTCCGGCAAAACGGTGCGGGGTCCAAGAAAAGCTCATGTCATCATTATAACTGGCGAAAGCCATTTTACCAGTTATATTAGGCAGAGATTCGGAAAGGATCGATGGCTTATCTGCTGCAGCAACTGGCGAATGCCTTGCCGTTGGCAGCGCTTTATGCGGCGCTTGCCTTCGGCTACTCCATTGCCTTTGCCGTGACCAAGCGTGCGGACATCACCTATGGCGCGATCTTCGCCTTTTCCGGGCATGTCTATTTGATATTTGCCCATTTCGGCTGGAACCAGCTGTGGCTGATCTTTCCCGCAGCACTTGGCCTTGGTGCCGCAGCTGCACTGGCCGGCGGTCTCGGAGCAGGGGTGATCGCCGGCCGGTTCGTCATGCGGCCGCTTGCGAGAATTTCGCCGAACGCGGTAATCGTCGCCTCGCTTGGCGTGCTGATGGTGCTGATGGAGGGGGCAAGGCTTGCGGCAAACACGCGCGAGCTCTGGCTGCCGCCTTTCCTCAACAATCCCCTAGTTTTCTGGCGCGGGGACGGATTTCCGGTCACGCTGACGATGATCCAGCTCATCAATGTCGCGGCAATGCTGATGATGATCACCTCCGGCCATCTTGTGCTCGCCAATACCCGCTGGGGCCGTGTCTGGCGAGCGGTCGCAGACGATCCGCTGGCGGCAGAGCTCTCCGGTACCAATTCCTCGTTGGTCTTCGTCATCTCCTATGTGGCGGCGGCACTCTATGCCTCTGTCTGCGGGGTGCTCGCGACTTCCCATTACGGCACGATGGATTTTGGCGCAGGCCTGCTGTTCGGGCTGAAGGTGGTGCTGATTGCCGCCGCCGGCGGCCATTCCAACCCCTTGCGCTCAGCCGCCGGCGCCGCCGTCATCGGCTTTGCCGAAACGCTCTGGAGCGGTTACGGCCCGATCGTCTGGCGCGACCTGTTCATCGTTTCGGTGCTTGTGGGCGTGTTGGTGATGAGCAGGCGGGAGAGGGCGATCCCCTGAGCGGACGGTTTGCAGCGGCTTCCATGCTTCTTTCGGGGAAAAGCGCTTTTGCGAGTTCCATTCGATCGTCACTTGGCTAATGTCGCCATGCCGCTAAGTCTCCCCACCGACCCTCCAGGACATACGATCATGCTCAGCAAGTCTCTTTGCCTGCTTTTCTCGGCTTCAATCATGCTGCTGCCGGCGACCGTTCGGGCGCAGTCCGTTGAATTGACTACCCAGTTCAGAGGGTCCGGCATGGCGCTCGAGGCTGTGACCGATGGTCCTTTCGCGGGATTGGGGCAGTTGACCTCGCGCGATGGCAATCCGGGCCAGCGGTGGATGATCTCGTCGGAAGGCAACTGGCTGCGATTGCGCAACGAGCGGACCGGCAACGGGATGTGCCTCGACGTGATCAATGGTGGTGACCGCAACCATTTTGTGGAAATGCGGCCTTGCGGCCACTATTCCGGCCAGTTCTGGCATATGCGCGGAGATGGCAACGACATCAGGCTGACGACGCAATTTCTGGGTGATGGAATGTGCCTGGACATCGTCAACGGCGGGATGGCCGACAATCTGGCCCACATGGTCCCTTGCGCCAACTATTCCGGGCAATTGTGGCAGGTGAGGCCTTAAGCCAGCCAACGAGATTGGTTGGCCCGACGGCTATATCCACTTGTCCCGCGCTCTGTCATCCGCATCCTTGGCGGATACCCAGTCGCGGGCCGTGCCGTCTGCCGCATGCTCCTTCTTCCAGAACGGGGCGGAGGTCTTCAGGAAATCCATCATGAAGCCGGCGCCGTCGAAGGCAGCCTGGCGATGCGGCGCTGCCGCGACCACCAGCACGATATTCTCGCCCGGCGTGATTTTTCCGTAGCGGTGGATGGCAGTGAGCCCCAGGAGCGAGAAGCGTTCGATGGCGATCTCGGCGATACGGCGCATTTCGGCCACCGCCATGCCGGGATAATGCTCAAGCTCAAGCGCGGAAAGCATGCCCTGCTCGTCGCGGCAGAGACCGCTGAAGGTAACCATCGCGCCGATGTCCCTGCGGCCGGCAGTCAGGATTTCCACCTCGGATCGGAGGTCGAAGTCCTGGCTCTGCACCTGGATCCGCGGTTCGACTGTCACGGTTTCACCCTCCGGTCATCGGCGGGAAAATGCCGATTTCCCGCGCGCCGGCGATCTTTTCCGAATGCTCGACATGCTCCTGGTCGATCGCCACCCGAATCACCTCCGGATATTGAAGCGCGTTCTCGTATTCCTCGCCCAAGCCCTTCAGATGATTCAGCAAGTCGCGCACGGTGACGACATTTTCCGGAATGGTGATTTCCTCTTCCGGCTTGCCGATCCGTTCGCGCACCCAGGCGAAATAGACGAGTTTGGTGCTCATTCTTCGTCAACCAGATGTTTCAGGCCGGCCTTGAAGTAGTCGTAGCCCGTGTAAAAGGTGAGGATCGCCGCAATCCACAGAAGCGCGATGCCGATTTCGGTAATATAGGGCATGATCTTGTCGCCGGCGGGGCCGGCAAGCAGAAAGGCGATCGCCACCATCTGGATGGTCGTTTTCCACTTGGCGATGCGCGTCACCGGTACCGACACCTTCAGTGCCGCGAGATATTCGCGCAGGCCGGAGACGAGGATTTCGCGGCACAGAATGGTGATCGCCGCCCAGAGCGACCAGCCGGCAATCGTCCCGTCCGCAGCCATCAGGAGCAGCACGGAGGCGACGAGAAGCTTGTCGGCAATCGGGTCCAGCATCCGGCCGATATTGGATGTCTGGTTCCAGATGCGGGCGAGATAGCCGTCGAGATAGTCGGTGAGGGAAGCGATCACGAAGATCGTCAGGCCCGCCCAGCGGGCGAAATCCGAACTTTCGAGCCGGCCCTCCACGAAGAAGCAGAGAACGATGACGGGCACGGCAACGATGCGCGCATAGGTGAGCAGGTTGGGGATGTTGTATGCGCGGGAAGCCATGGACGACCTGTTAGCTCTATTTGTTCCTAGTTGATGCCTGAAGCCGCGCCCGTCAACATGCCTTCGCGGCTTTTTTGAAAAGGATTGCGGCAGAGCCGCTTACCCGGCGCGGTTCTCGTGAAAGTGATTGTAGATCTGTTTCGCCACGGCTTCGGAAATGCCCTCCACTGCCATGAGATCCGTAAGGCCAGCGCGGGACACGGCTTTTGCCGTACCGAAATGCTGCAGCAGCTTACGCTTTCGGCCAGGTCCTATGCCGGAAATCTCGTCCAGGGGATTGCGGACCATTTCCTTCTTACGGCGGGCTCGATGCGAGCCGATCGCGAAGCGGTGCGCCTCGTCGCGCATCCGCTGGATGAAATAAAGCACCGGATCGCGCGGCGGCAGCGAAAAGTCGCTCTTTCCGTCCACGAAGAAACGCTCGCGGCCGGCCTCGCGGTCGACGCCCTTTGCAACACCGATCGCCGTTACGACATCCCGAATGCCGAGTTCGTCGAGAATGGAGCGGACGGCGGTCATCTGCCCCTGTCCGCCGTCGATGAGGATCACATCCGGCCAAGCGGGGAAGGCGGCATCTGCGGCATCTTCGGCTGTGGCCGCCGATCCGCTGCGGTCGGGGAGGCCCTCTTCCTTGATGAGGCGCGAAAACCGGCGCGTCATCACCTCCCGCATCATACCGAAGTCGTCCCCGGGGGTGATGTCGGTCGATTTGATGTTGAACTTGCGGTACTGGTTCTTCACGAAGCCTTCCGGCCCCGCCACCACCATGCCGCCTACCGCATTGGTGCCCATGATGTGGGAGTTGTCGTAGATCTCGACCCGGCGCGGAGTGTAGGGCAGGGCGAAAGTTTCGGCAAAGCCGGCAAGAAGCCGCGCCTGCGAAGCCGTCTCGGCGAGCTTGCGGCCATGCGCCTCGCGGGCATTCGCCAGAACGTGATCGACGAGGTCCCTCTTTTCGCCGCGCTGCGGCACCGAGATCACCACCTTGTGGCCGGCCTTTTCGCAGAAGGCCATCGCGAGCAGTTCCTGTTCCTCCACGGTCTCGGAAAGAAGGATCTGCCGCGGCACCGGTTTGTCGTCGTAGAACTGCGCGAGAAAGGCATTGAGCACTTCCGCGGGAGAAAGCTGCGGGTCGGCCTTTGGGAAATAGGCGCGGTTGCCCCAGTTCTGGCCGGTGCGGAAAAAGAAGACCTGGATGCAGGACAGTCCGCCCTCATGATGGATGGCGAAGACATCCGCCTCCTCGACGCCGGCCGGATTGATGCCCTGGTGGCTCTGGACATGCGACAGCGCGGCGAGCCGGTCGCGATAGACCGCCGCGCGCTCGAAATCGAGATATTCGGAGGCTTCCGCCATCTGGCTGGCAATCGCCGCCTTCACGTTCTGGCTTCTGCCGGAAAGAAAGTCCTTCGCCTCGCTGACGAGCGCGGCATAACCCTCGTCGCTTATCTCGTGGGTGCAGGGGCCGGAGCAACGCTTGATCTGGTAAAGCAGGCAAGGACGGGTGCGGGTTTCGAAGACGCTGTCGGTGCAGGTGCGCAACAGGAAGGCGCGCTGCAGTGAGTTGATCGTGCGGCCGACGGCTGCAGCCGAGGCAAATGGGCCGAAATAATCGCCCTTGCGGGCACGCGCGCCCCGATGTTTGAAGATCGCCGGTGCCCGGTGATCGCCGGTGATCAGAATATAGGGAAAAGACTTGTCGTCACGCAGAAGCACGTTGAAGCGCGGGCGCAGGCGCTTGATCAGGTTCGCCTCGAGCAGCAGTGCCTCGGTTTCCGTCCGCGTCGTGACGAATTCCATATGCGTCGTCTCGCGCACCATGCGGGCGATGCGGTTGGAATGGACGCGGCCCTTGGCATAGTTGCCGACGCGTTTCTTGAGGCTGCGCGCCTTGCCGACATAGAGCACGTCGGCCGCTTCGTTGAACATCCGGTAGACGCCGGGCGCGTTGGGCAGGTGCTTGACGAATTCGGCGATCAGCTCGGCACCCTTCAGGCCGCTCTCGTTCTTGGGCGCTTCGTTCCAGTCGACCGACGCGACGATCCCTTCGACGGGCTCGCTCACCGGAGCGTCGTCGTCATCCTCTTCGGTTTCGTCATAAAGAACGCCGCCATCCGGCAGCTTCGTTCCATTCATTCCAAAGTCTCCGCCAGATGCCGGAACGGAGCCGGTCGCTGGCCATCGCCGATTCGAACCATGAGCCCGTGATCGGCGGCTTGTCAAAGTTTTGCGGGCGGTTGGGCTGACCTCGCATCAGGCCGCAAGGCAGAGATAGTGAATCGCCTCCTGTTTGGAAAGTGAAGAACGCTGTCCGGGCATTTATGGCCGTAGCCACGGGCGCGCCGGAGGGGGCGATTGTTTGAGGCGGAAATTTGGCAACGGACGCCACCAGTGCTGGCGGATTTCGAAAGGAGATGCAGGCGGCCAGCTATTATTGCAGTGCAGAACTGCGATTTTTCCCACCTTTGTCTCCACTGTTCTGAAGACAGAAGTCGAAAATTCACCGTTGGCCGCGTACAGCAGGCGAGGGGAAACATATTGACGAAGGAGTTCTTTGAATTTAAGAAGTAATTAATCGGAGTAAAGACGCGTATATTTAAATTAATGGATAAGTAAGGTTAATGTTATACATGTTGCGCTATAGCAACATCAAATTTTGGCCTTTCACGCGCCACAATCAATTCACATTTCGGCTCTTTCATTTCCTCAATTCGCATCCACATTCGGCCTCAGCGGGCAGGGAACAAAGCCGTCGCAGCATTTGGTCGCGACGGATCCCGGCACAGCAGTAAAAGGAGAAAATGTATGCGTACTCTTATCGCAACTCTGATGGCCTCGGCAGCCAGCTTCATCGCCATCTCCGCGGCCAATGCCGCTGATGCCGTCGACCAGATTCCGCAGGCTCCGGCAGCAGTCGAAGAGCCGGCACCGGTCGCAAATTGGGCAGGTTTCTACCTCGGTGGTTACGGTTCTTATGATTGGGGCCGTTTCGGTGGTGCTGGCGATCGCGATGGCGCATTCGGCGGCGGTGCCTACACCGGCTACAACTGGCAGTCCGGCCAGATCGTTTACGGTGTTGAAGCCGATGTCGGCTACAACGGCGAAAAGAACACCACGATCGAAGGCTACGAAGGCAAGGCCGGCTGGAACGGCTCCGTTCGTGCCCGCGTCGGTTACGACCTGAACCCCTTCCTGATCTACGGTACCGGCGGTGTCGCCCTTCAGGACAACGAACTGAGCGACGCGACCTCTTCGGAAAACAAGACCGCAGTCGGTTACACTGTGGGTGCCGGTGCAGAAGCCATGGTCACCAACAACATCACCGCTCGTGTCGAGTACCGCTATACGGACTTCGGTTCGGACCGTTACAGCCTGGATTCCGGGTCGGTTTCCAAGGGCTACGACGATCACAGTGTCAAGGTCGGTATCGGCGTCAAGTTCTAAGTCCATCGCCTTTACAGGCTTGGGAAGCCCGGACTTTCTCGGTCCGGGCTTTTTTCATGCTCAGCCGGCCGATTTCATCTCGCCATAGTGCGAAAAGCGCTTGCTAAAAACATCCGGCCAGGAAGCCAGTTCCGGACGACCCTCGGCCCACTGTCCATCGAAGCGCAGGTCGAGATAACCGATCAGTGCCGCCAGTGCGAAATGGCCGCCATGCAGTTTCTTGCCCGTCTTCGGCAGGTTCTTTTCCAGATAGTCGAGGCCGCGAACGGTCTTTTCCCACTGCTTGTCGATCCAGGGTTGGTAGATCTTGTCTTCAGGCCGGAGACGGCGCTCGTAGATGATCGCCAGCAGGCAATCCATGATGCCATCGCACAAGGCCTCCAGAACTTCGGCCTCGGTGCGCTTTTCATCCTTCCTCGGGTAGAGCTTTCCGCCCGACAGCCGGTCGAGATAATGCATGATTGCGACGCTGTCATAGATCGGCGGCTCGCCGTCCCGGATCAACACCGGAATCTTGCCGAGCGGATTGTTGTCGATGAGTTCAGCGGGATTGGCGTTGGTGTCGGTCTTCACCTCGGTAATCCGGATGCCGAGATAGCGGGCGGCCATCCGCGTCTTGGCGGCATAGGGGGAGGCCGGCGAGTATAGCAGCTTCATCATTGATCCTCTTCTGAAGTCATTGAGCGGGAGGCAGGGTGATCTGGCTAATCTTGCAGCCGTCGCCGTCCACCTCCGGGCAATCGCGGAAAGACAGGTCCTTGGTCAGGCATATGCGCACCTCTTCCAACCGCTTTCCTTCGCAGCTTGCAGCAATTCCCCGGCGGCTCATACCCGGATTCGCGGCAATGAATCTCTCTTCGATCTGATCGGTCGAGACCGTTAAGGAGGTTTCTCCACGGGAGAGATCGGATGGCAGGCGGATGCGCCCGAAGGCCTCGCGGACCTTGGCGAAATAGTCGCGCTGGTTCAAACCCGTGCAGCTTCCATGTTTTCGCCATTGATGACCGACAAGTCCCATGGACGGCATGATGTCGAACATGGTCTGGCCGAGCGAGCGCGGCACGCGCTCCGGTTCACGCGTTTGGCAGAAATCGGGATAACCTTTTTCATATTGCGGCCAGAGCCCATGGACGATGAAACGGAAACCCTCGTTGCCGCCGCATTGCTGCTCGTTCCGGCCACCATTTTGCAAGGCACAGAAGGTCGGGGACCAGGAGAGCGACAGAACGTAGAAATCGAATTTCCCCGCCTGATCCTGCGCGGGCGCTATTGAAGCGGAGCCAAGAAAACAGGCAAGGAGGCAACCAAAAGCGCGTCGGCGAAGTTGATCGGTCAAAGGTGCCCCCTGAGTGAATTAAGCGACCGAAGCCTTAACGGTATTGATTTAAACAGGGGCGGGAGGAACGGCAATATCGGAATGAAATTCAAGAAGTACTTCTGGCCTGTGGTCGGAGCCATAACCATCGTCGTTTCGGCAAGGTTTCTCTACAAGGAGCTTCGCGGGTTGTCGCTCGACGAGCTGGGAGACAGCTTCGGGGCGATCTCGACGGGAAACTGGGTGCTCTGTGGTTTGTCCACATTGCTGGCCTATGCCGCGCTCGCCGGTTATGACCGGATCGCGCTGATGCATCTCGGGCGCAAGGTGAACTGGTTTTTCATCACCCTCTGTTCCTTCACCACCTATGCGCTCTCCCACAATATCGGCGCATCCGTCGTATCGGGCGCCGTGGTGCGGTATCGCGCCTATTCCGCCAAAGGGCTGACGCCGGCCGAGATCGGCGTGCTGATCGCCGTCTGCTCGTTCACATTCATTCTAGGCACACTCTTTCTCGCCGGCATCGTGCTGATCATCGAGCCCGAGGTTACGGGCCGTTTCGGCGACCTCCTTCCATTGGAGGCAACAGCGGCGACGGGATATGTGCTGCTCGGGCTGGTGGCGCTCTATGTGGCGGCGAGTTTCATGAAGCTCCGGCCGCTTCAGATCGGCTCGCTGAAGATATTTTATCCCGAGCCGCCGGTCGTGCTGCCGCAGCTGCTGATCGCCCCGATCGAGCTCATAGGGGCCGCCGGAATCATCTATTTCGCGCTGCCTGAGGTGGGAAATCCGGGCTTTATGATCGTACTCGGCATCTTCCTGATCTCCTTTTCGGCTGCACTGATTTCCCATGCGCCAGGCGGGCTCGGCGTACTCGAGCTTGTCTTCATTACGGGGCTGCCGGACATGGACCAGGCCGATGTGATTGCTGCCCTGCTGATCTTCCGGCTCTTCTATCTTCTTATCCCGTTTGCTATGGCGCTGGTGGTGGTCCTGTTCTTCGAGCGGTCGCGGTGGCGGATCGAGCATCCGCCGGACCTCGAGCGCGGCAAGCGGGAAAACTCCTGAGGCCGGTTATTCTCCGCGGAGCCAGAAAGCCCGCTGCGAGGCAAAGCGGTCCTGCGCCAGAATGTCCTTCAGCACCGGCAGGAGTGCGTGCAGCTCGTCCTTCAGCGTAAAGGGGGGATTGACGACGACGAGGCCCGAGCCCGAGAGGCCGGTCGCTTCCCGGTCGCTTTTCACCGTGAGTTCGGCGCAGAGCATCTTCGGGATTTCCAGCGCTTGCAGTTTCTCGTGAAAGGCCTTGATCGGCGCACCCTTCTTGATCGGATACCAGAGGCAGTAGGTGCCGCCCGGGAAGCGACGCCAGGCATGGGCGAGACCCTCGGCGAGGCGGGTATATTCTCCCTCCTCCTCGAAGGGCGGATCGACGAGGATAATGCCGCGCTTCTCCTTCGGCGGCAGATGCGCGCCAAGCGCCAGCCAGCCGTCTAGTTCCGTCGCCCGTACCTGGAAGTCTCCTTCGAAGAGATTGTGCAGGCGGTTGAAGTCCTCCGGATGCAGTTCCATCGCAGAAAGCCTGTCCTGCGGTCGGAACAGCATGCGCGCAAGCTTCGGAGAGCCGGGATAAAATTTCAGCCCGCCATTCGGATTCAGGTCCTTGACCGCCGTCAGATAGGGCTCGAGCAGCTCCGATATTTTTGCGGGCAGCTCGGCTTCCATCAGCCGGCCGATGCCGTCGCGCCATTCCCCGGTCTTCTGCGCCTCGTCGGAGGAAAGGTCGTAGAGCCCGACGCCGGCATGGGTATCGAGGACGCGGAATCCCTTGTCCTTCTTCTGGGCGTAGCGGATCAACCGCGCCAGGATGGCGTGCTTGAGGACGTCCGCGAAATTGCCTGCGTGGTAGATATGCCGGTAGTTCATCGTCGCTGCTGTCCCGCGTGAATAATATTGGTGCGCCGCAAATCGCACTTTTTGCGGGGCTCGGCTTGCAATATAGAAAAGCCATGAACGTTGCGACCCCGATCACCGCGAAAACCGCCGCCGAGCCGACCAAGGTCGGCCACACCGTCTGTCCGCACGACTGTCCGTCCGCCTGCGCGCTGGATGTCGATCTCACGCCCGACGGCCGCATCGGCCGCGTGCGCGGCTCCGCCGACAATACCTATACGGCCGGCGTCATCTGCGCCAAGGTCGCCCGTTATTCCGAGCGGATCTACCATCCCGGTCGGCTGATGGTGCCGAAGCGGCGCAAGGGCCGGAAGGGCGAGGGCGACTGGCAGGAGCTTTCCTGGGAAGCGGCGCTGGACGAGATTGCCGACGCCTTCGTCAAGGCGGAAGCCAAGCACGGTTCCGAAGCCGTCTGGCCCTATTTCTATGCCGGCACGATGGGGCAGGTGCAGCGCGATTCGATCGAGCGGTTGCGGCACGCCAAGAAATATTCCGGCTTCTTCGGCACGATCTGCACCAACATGGCCTGGACGGGTTATGTGATGGGGACCGGAGCGCTTCGCGGTCCCGATCCGCGCGAGATGGCGAAGTCCGACTGCGTGGTGATCTGGGGCACCAACGCCGTCTCCACCCAGGTCAACGTGATGACCCACGCGGTGAAGGCGCGCAAGGAACGCGGCGCCAAGATCGTCGTCGTCGACATCTACGACAACCCGACCATGAAGCAGGCCGACATGGCGCTGGTGGTGAGGCCCGGCACCGATGCGGCGCTCGCCTGCGCGGTGATGCACATCGCCTTCCGGGACGGTTATGCCGACCGCGGATACATGGAAAGATACGCGGACGATCCGGCAGGGTTGGCGGCGCATCTCAAATCGAAGACGCCGGAATGGGCCTCGGCGATCACCGGGCTTTCGGTAGACGAGATCGAAACCTTCGCCCGCCTCGTCGGCACGACGAAGAAGACATTCTTCCGGCTGGGCTACGGATTCGCCCGCCAGCGCAACGGCACCGCCGCGATGCATGCGGCGCTGTCGATCGCGACCGTGCTCGGCTCCTGGCAATACGAAGGTGGCGGCGCCTTTCACAACAACGGCGATATTTTTCGGCTCAACAAGTCGGAGCTGATGGGGACCGCCTATGCTGATCCCGATATCCGCCAGCTCGATCAGTCGCAAATCGGCCGGGTACTGACCGGCGACGCCGAAGCCCTGCGATATGGCGGACCGGTGACCGCGCTCCTGATCCAGAACACCAATCCGATGAATGTCGCGCCGGAGCAGCGGCTGGTTCGGCAAGGCTTCATGCGTGACGACCTGTTCGTTGCCGTGCACGAGCAGTTCATGACCGATACTGCGGAGGTCGCCGATATCGTGCTGCCGGCCACCATGTTCCTCGAACATGACGATATCTATCGCGCGGGCGGGCAGAACCATATCCTGCTCGGTCCGAAGCTCGTTGAACCGCCGGAAACCGTGCGCACCAACCTCTTCGTCATCGAGGAGCTCTCAAAGCGGCTCGGTGTCGATCATTATTCCGGTTTCGGCCTCGGTGAACGCGAGCATATCGACCGCCTGCTAAGGGCTAGCGGCTGGTCGGGATACGACGAGCTGAAACGCGATCGCTGGATCGATGCGCAGCCTGATTTCGAGACCGCTCACTATCTGAAGGGTTTCGGATATCCGGACGGAAAATTCCGTTTCAGCCCGGACTGGGCGAACGGTCCGTCACCCAACAAGCCGCCGAAGAACCTCGGGGCTATGGGACCAGTGGCGGAACTGCCGAAATTTCCAGATCAGGTCGACGTGATCGAGTTGGTGGACGAGGCGCATCCCTTCCGGCTCGCGACCTCGCCTTCGCGCAGTTTCCTGAATTCCACATTCGCGGAAACGAGAAGCTCGATCCAGAAGGAGGGGCGGCCGGAAGTCATGATCGAGCCCTCTGACGCAGCGCGACTGGGGATCGTAGACGGCGATATCGTCCGTCTCGGCAATATGCGCGGCGAAATCCGTCTGCATGCTCGGTTGGTGCCCGGCGCGCGCCCAGGCGTGCTGATCGCCGAAGGGCTGTGGCCGAACAAGGCGCATCTCGACGGCGAGGGTATCAACGTTTTGACCGGCGCCGACGCGGTAGCGCCCTATGGCGGAGCGGCTTTCCACGACAACAAGGTCTGGCTTCGCAGGGACGTCGCATGACGGACAGACACGACCGGGTGAAAATCGTCAGCGAAAAGACGCTGTCGGATGGCTGGACGCGGCTTTCAAGCTACGAACTCGACTATACCGACCGCGACGGCGCCACCCATCGGCTGCGCCGTGAGATCTATCACCGCACGCCCGCGGCCTGCATTCTGCTTTATGACCCGAAGCGCGATACGGTCGTGCTGGTGAAGCAATTCCGGCTGCCGGCCTATCTTGCCGGCGAACCCGCCTGGCTGGTCGAGGTGCCCGCCGGCCTTCTCGACGAAGATCATCCGGAGGATGCGATCCGCCGCGAGGCGATGGAGGAGACCGGTTATCGTTTGCGTGAGGTGCGTTTCCTCTTCAAGGCCTTCATGTCGCCTGGCGCGATCATGGAACACATCCATTTCTTCTTCGCGCCGGTCGATATTGCCGACCGTATCAACGGCGGCGGCGGCCTGGCGCAAGAGCACGAGGATATCGAGGTTCTGGAACTGCCGCTCGATGAAGCCCTTGCGATGATCGAAAGCGGCGAGATTTGCGACGGGAAAACGATCATGCTGCTGCAGTGGGCGGCGATCAATCGCGATAAGCTATCGGACTGACTGCCGCCCTGCCGTAACGGTTTGGTCTAGAGTGCTGGGGAGATCAGCCTAGCGTCGTCCTTTTCCGGCACGCCATCGAATACGGCCTTCGCCACCTCCATCCGCACCTTCCCTTCGGCGAGCAGCTTGAGCGACAGCGGGTAGAGCTTGTGCTCGACGGTCAGCACCCGGGCGGCGAGCGTCTCGGCGGTATCGCCGGCAAGCACCGGCACGGCGGCCTGGGCGAGGATAGGGCCTTCATCCATGCCTTCCGTAACGTAATGTACTGTGCAGCCGGCGATCTTCATGCCCGCGTCAATGGCGCGTTGGTGCGTGTTGAGGCCGGCGAAAAGCGGCAGGAGGGCAGGGTGGATGTTGAGGATGCGGCCTTCATAGCGGCTGATGAATTCTCCTGACAGGAGCCGCATGAAGCCGGCAAGGCAGAGGATGTCGGGCCGGATTTCATCCAGCGCCGACAGCATCGCCGCCTCATGGTCCTGTTTGCTCGCAAAGTTCTTGCGTTCGAAGACGAAGGTCTTGATGCCGCGCGCTTCCGCCCTGGCAAGTCCGCCGGCCGAAGCCTTGTCTGAAATGACCGCGACGATTTCGGCAGGAAAGTCCGGTGCGGCGCAGGCATCCGCGAGCGACAGCATGTTGGAGCCGCCGCCGGAAATGAAGACGGCGACGCGTTTGCGCGGCGTGCCGATCATAGGCCGAGTGTGCCCTGGTAGATCACGCCGGCGCCGCCCTCGGGGCGATCGACCATGCGGCCGAGCGGAACGACCACTTCGCCTTCCGCCCGGAGAATGTCGCTGACGGCTTGCGCGTTTTCGGCGGCGACCACGACAATCATGCCGATGCCGCAGTTGAAGGTCCGCAGCATTTCCTTGGGCTCCACGCCTCCCGTCTTGGCCAGCCAGGAGAAGACGGGCGGAACGGGTATGGAATCGAGATCGACTTCGGCCGCAAGTTTCTTCGGCAGCACACGCGGGATGTTTTCCGGGAAACCGCCGCCGGTGATATGTGCGAGCGCCTTCAGCGCTCCGGTCTCGCGGATCGCCCTCAGGAGCGGCTTCACGTAGATGCGGGTGGGCGTGAGCAGCGCTTCACCCAGAGTCATGCCGTCACGGAAGGGGGCAGGTGCATCCCAGGCGAGACCGGAAAGCGCGACGATCTTCCGGACCAGAGAAAAGCCGTTCGAATGGACCCCTGAAGAGGTGAGGCCGAGAATAAGGTCTCCGGCGGCGATGTCTCCGACCGGCAGCAACTGACCGCGTTCGGCCGCACCCACCGCAAAGCCTGCGAGATCGTAATCGCCGTCGGAATACATGCCCGGCATTTCGGCGGTTTCGCCACCGATCAGCGCGCAGCCCGCCTCGCGGCAGCCGGCGGCGATGCCGGTGACGATCGCAGCACCCTGGTCGGGGTCGAGCTTGCCGGTGGCGAAGTAATCGAGAAAGAGCAGAGGTTCTGCGCCCTGCACGACGAGGTCGTTGACGCACATGGCGACGAGGTCGATGCCGACGGTGTCATGGAAATCGGCGTCGATGGCGATCTTCAGCTTCGTCCCGACGCCGTCATTTGCGGCAACCAGGATCGGATCGGTAAAGCCTGCGGCCTTGAGATCGAAGAGGCCGCCGAAGCCGCCGATCTCACCGTCCGCGCCCGGCCGGCGGGTGGAGCGCACAGCCGGTTTGATCTTCTCGACCAAGAGGTTGCCCGCGTCGATATCGACACCGGCATCGCTATAGGTGAGACCGTTTTTGCCCGCCTCGCTCATCGTCCGTCTCCAATGGCCATTTTAGCGGCCCGCCATTGCACGACATGGCGTCGGATGCAAGCGTTGCCAGCGCTTTTGAAGGCTTTTCACAGCGCTCGCTGCACTGCGATCGAACTCTTGACCACGCGGGCGCGGGCATCCTATCCCTGTCTGCGACCGCGGTCACGCTTGAAGGGAGCGGCGATGCCATACCATGTCAACGGTGCAAACCTCAGGCGCCACATTCTTTTCTGGGTCGGCGCGCTGGCGGTCGTCGTCGTTTTTCTCTGGTTCTTCCGCTCCATTCTGCTGCCTTTCGTAGCGGGCATGGCGCTCGCCTATTTTCTCGATCCGGTTGCCGACTGGCTGGAGCGGCGCGGACTGAGCCGGCTGATGGCGACCGTGGTGATCCTCGTCTGTTTCGTGCTGGTCTTCGTGCTGTCGCTGATGCTGGTGATCCCGATCATCATCAACCAGTTCACCGAATTTGCCGCAGCTCTGCCGGGTTATATCTCCCAGCTGCAGCAGATCATCTCCAGCCCCGAAACCTCCTTCCTGCCCTCTTGGGTCGGCAGCCAGATCGAGACGATCAAACAGAACTTCTCCGAAGTGCTGAGCCAGGGCGCCGGTTTTATAGGTTCGCTGCTCGGCCAGATTTGGAATTCCGGCAAGGCGATCGTCGATGTGGTCTCCTTGCTAATCGTCACGCCCGTGGTTGCCTTCTACATCCTGCTCGACTGGGACCGGATGGTGGCGAAGGTCGACAACTGGATTCCGCGCGACCAGGTGCATACCGTGCGCCGGATTGCCCGCGAGATGGATGAATCGGTTGCCGGTTTCATCCGCGGCCAGGGTTCGCTCTGCCTTATCCTCGGTATCTTCTACGCGGTGGGCCTGTCGATCGTCGGCCTCAATTTCGGGCTCCTGATAGGCTTTGTGTCCGGCATGATCAGCTTCATTCCCTATATCGGTTCGCTGATCGGGCTGGTGCTTTCGGTCGGCGTGGCGCTGGTGCAGTTCTGGCCGGATTATCCGTGGATACTGGCGGTTGCCGGCGTCTTCTTCGTCGGCCAGTTTGTCGAGGGCAACATTCTGCAGCCGAAGCTGGTGGGCGAAAGCGTCGGGCTGCATCCCGTCTGGCTGATGTTCGCGCTCTTTGCATTCGGCGCGATGTTCGGCTTCGTGGGTCTTTTGATCGCGGTACCGGCCGCGGCTGTGGTCGGCGTGCTTGTCCGCTTCGCCCTGTCGCGGTATCTTGACAGCGACATCTATTACGGCCGGACGGCCACGCTTCCCTGGCAGGAAGAGCCACCGCCCCATGTGCTGGAGCACAGCGGAAACGACGCCCAGATCGGCGCACCGAAAGACCAATGACACAAGCAAGCGAACGCGAGCGGCGTAAAAGCGAGCAATTGCCGCTGCAATTCACCCATGATGCGGCGAAAGGCCGGGATGACCTCCTGGTTTCCGAGCGCCTGGCGGCGGCCGTTGCGATCGTCGATGAATGGCCGGCCTGGCCATCGCCGGTCGTCGTGCTGGCAGGGCCTGTCGGATCAGGCAAGTCGCACCTTGCCCACATCTGGCGCGAAAAGGCCGGCGCGGTCGACATTCACCCGGTCGTGGGTTCGAATGCCGCCGCACTGGCAGCGGCCGGCCCGGTGCTTTTCGAAGATGCCGAGCGGCGCGGTTTTGACGAGACGGAACTCTTCCACGTGATCAACAGCGTGCGGCAGAACGGCCATAGCCTGCTGATGACGTCCAGGCTCTGGCCGATGTCATGGGGCGTGACACTGCCCGACCTCAAGTCGCGCCTGAAAGCGGCGACCGTCGTGGAGATCGGCGAACCGGACGAGGAACTGCTGGCGCAGGTGATCGTGAAACTTTTTGCCGACCGGCAGCTTTATATCGATGACAAACTCGTGGGCTATATCGTCAACCGCATGGAGCGTTCTCTCGGCGCCGCCCAGGCGATCGTCGAGCGGCTGGACCGTCTGGCACTTGCCCGCGGCACCCGGATCACCCGGTCGATGGCCGCGGAAGTGCTCAACGATTATGGAAATTCAGGCCCTGGCGATTGACTGTGACAGTTCGCTCGTCGAATTATGTTCAGCCCCAAGGGGTTAGCGGAGGTGACCAGATGGATTCGATGACGACGGAAAAGCAGCAGCCCGAGCCGACGGCGGCAGATGCCGTCGATCAATTGCTGTCGAGCCCGGATCGTTTCATCAACCGCGAATTCTCCTGGCTGCAGTTCAACCGGCGCGTTCTCGAAGAAACGCTGAACACGGCGCACCCTCTTCTGGAGCGAGTGCGCTTCCTCTCCATTTCGGCCACCAACCTCGACGAATTCTTCATGGTCCGCGTTGCGGGCCTCGAAGGACAGGTGCGGCAGGGGATAGCCATCCGCAGCCCGGACGGCAAGACGCCCGCCGAACAGCTCGATGCGATCCTGCAGGAGATCGACAACCTGCAGATGGAGCAGCAGGCCTCGCTTGCCGTGCTGCAACAATATCTCGCCAAGGAAGACATTCTTATCGTGCGGCCGGGGGCGCTTGCGCCGGAGGATCGCGCCTGGCTCGCCAATTCCTTCGATGCCGAACTCTTCCCGATCCTGACGCCGCTGTCGATCGATCCGGCCCATCCGTTTCCCTTCATTCCCAATCTCGGCTTTTCCATGGGCCTGCAGCTTCACAGCATGCACGGCAAGGAGCCGATGACAGGGCTCTTGCGCCTGCCGACGACGCTCGACCGTTTCATCCGTCTCCCCGACGACGGCGCCACGATCCGCTACATCACGCTCGAAGACGTGGTCGGCATGTTCACCGACAGGCTGTTTCCCGGCTATGAGGTGAGGGGCGCCGGCACCTTCCGCATCATTCGCGACAGCGATATCGAAGTGGAGGAAGAGGCCGAAGACCTGGTGCGCTTCTTCGAGACGGCGCTGAAACGCCGCCGCCGCGGCAAGGTCATCCGCATTGAGACGGATTCGGAAATGCCTGCTTCGCTGCGCCAGTTTGTGGTTCAGGAATTGGGCGTGCCGGAAAACCGGGTTGCCGTTCTGCCGGGCCTGCTGGCGCTGAATACGCTTTCGGAAATCGCCAAGGCGCCGCGCGACGACCTGAGGTTCGAGCCCTACAATGCCCGATTTCCGGAACGCGTCCGTGAGCATGCCGGGGACTGCCTCGCAGCCATTCGCGAAAAGGACATGGTGGTCCACCATCCTTACGAGTCCTTCGACGTGGTTGTGCAGTTTCTTCTGCAGGCGGCGCGCGATCCTGATGTCCTCGCGATCAAGCAGACGCTCTACCGAACCTCCAACGACAGCCCGATCGTCCGAGCGCTGATCGACGCAGCCGAAATGGGCAAGTCGGTGACGGCGCTGGTGGAGTTGAAGGCCCGTTTCGACGAAGAAGCCAATATTCGCTGGGCGCGCGACCTGGAGCGCGCCGGCGTTCAGGTCGTCTTCGGGTTCATCGAATTGAAGACCCATGCCAAGATGTCGATGGTGGTGCGCCGCGAGGACGGCAAGCTCAGAACCTATTGCCACCTCGGCACCGGCAACTATCACCCGGTGACTGCAAAGATCTACACCGACCTTTCCTTCTTCACCTGCAACCCGAAGATCGCCCATGACATGGCGAACATCTTCAACTTCATCACCGGCTACGGCGAACCGGCGGAAAGCATGAAGCTTGCGGTTTCGCCCTATACGCTTCGCCCACGCATCCTGAAACATATCGAGGAGGAGATCTGCCACGCGCAGGCTGGAAAGCCGGCGGCGATCTGGATGAAGATGAATTCGCTGGTCGATCCGGAAATCATCGACGCCCTTTACAGGGCAAGCCGCGCGGGTGTCGAAGTGGATCTGGTGGTGCGCGGCATCTGCTGCCTGCGTCCGCAGGTGCCAGGGCTCTCCGACAATATCCGCGTCAAGTCGATCGTCGGCCGCTTCCTGGAGCACAGCCGCATCTTCTGCTTCGGCAACGGTTACGGCCTGCCGTCCGACAAGGCGCTCGTCTATATCGGCTCCGCCGACATGATGCCGCGCAACCTCGACCGGCGTGTCGAGACGCTCGTGCCGCTCCTGAATCCGACGGTGCATGAGCAGGTCCTCTCGCAGATCATGCTGGGCAACCTGATTGACAACCAGCAAAGCTACGAGATATTGCCCGACGGCACGTCGCGGCGCATGGAAGTGCGCAAGGGCGAGGAACCTTTTAACGCGCAGCACTATTTTATGACCAATCCGAGCCTGTCCGGGCGCGGTGAAGCTCTGAAATCGAGTGCTCCGAAACTGATTGCCGGCGTGATGTCGGGACGCAAGAAATAGGCAATATGGTAAGATCAGAAGCCCAGGGGCGCCTTCCGGGCATTGCCCCTGTCTCCGTCATCGACATCGGTTCGAACTCGGTCCGTGTCGTCATTTATGAAGGCATGTCGCGCGCGCCGACCATCCTCTTCAACGAGAAGGTGCTTTGCGGGCTGGGCAAAGGCCTAGGGTCGAGCGGCCGCATGGACGACGAAGGCGTGGCGCGGGCGCTGGCGGCATTGAAGCGCTTCCGGGCGCTTTCCGCACAGGCGCAGGCAAGCCAGGTCTATGTGCTCGCCACCGCCGCTGCGCGTGAAGCTTCAAACGGCCCCGATTTCATCCGCGAGGCGGAGGAGATTCTCCGTCAGCCGGTTCAGGTCCTCTCGGGCGAGGAAGAGGCTCGTTACTCCGCGCTCGGGGTCATCAGCGGCTTCCACGACCCCGACGGGATCGCCGGTGATCTCGGCGGCGGCTCGTTG
Source organism: Neorhizobium sp. S3-V5DH (assembly GCF_004343065.1). Taxonomy (NCBI): domain Bacteria; kingdom Pseudomonadati; phylum Pseudomonadota; class Alphaproteobacteria; order Hyphomicrobiales; family Rhizobiaceae; genus Neorhizobium; species Neorhizobium sp. S3-V5DH. The sequence continues at coordinate 235,181 of NZ_SMCL01000004.1, read as the reverse complement.
GAACTGATCGACATAAGGGGCCAGGAATTCGGCCGAGGCATCACCCTGCCGCTCGGGGGGCTGCGGTTGTCCGAATCCTCCGGCAATTCGCTCTCCAAGGCCCGCGCGTTTGCCCGTAAGCAGGTCAATACCGCCCGCTTCCTGAAAGAGGGCGCAGGCCGCACCTTCTATGCAGTCGGCGGCACATGGCGAAACATCGCCAAGCTCCACATGGAGATCAGCAAATATCCTCTGCATATGATGCAGGGCTACGAATTGCCCCTCGAAGAGATGCAAAGGTTCCTCGACGAGGTAGTTGCGGCCAAGGATTCCAAGGATCCGGCCTGGCAGGCGGTATCGAAAAGCCGTCGCTCGCTTCTGCCCTTCGGCGCCATCGCCATGCAGGAAGTGCTGAATGTGATGAAGCCGGCGCGGGTGAGCTTTTCGGCCCAGGGCGTCCGCGAAGGTTATCTCTATTCCTTGTTGCCGGACGAGGAGAAGGCGAGCGATCCGCTTCTGGTTGCCGCCGATCAGCTCGCCATCCTGCGCGCCCGATCGCCCGAACACGCCCGCGAGCTTGCCGACTGGACCGGCCGGATGGTGCCGGCTTTCGGAATTACCGAGACCGAAGAGGAAAGCCGCTATCGCCAAGCGGCCTGCCTGCTTGCCGATATCAGCTGGCGGGCTCATCCGGACTATCGCGGCCTGCAGGCATTGAACCTGATTGCCCATTCATCCTTTGTGGGCATCACCCATGCGGGCCGGGCCTATCTGGCGCTTGCCAACTACCATCGCTTCGAGGGCCTGCACGACGACGGCGAGACCGGTCCCCTCGCCACGATTGCAACACCGCGCCTTCTCGACCTTGCCAAACTGCTCGGCGGCCTGCTCAGGGTCGTATACCTGTTTTCCGCGTCCATGCCGGGTCTGGTCCACAACCTGACCTTCCGACCCTCGTCCAACCCGAACCTCGACCTCGAATTCGTCGTGCCGCACGCCTACAGCAATTTTGCCGGCGAGCGGTTGGATGGACGGCTGCAGCAATTGGCAAGGCTGACGGGCAAGCGGCTGGCATTTGTGTTCGAGTAGGCTGGGGCAGGCGCGCCGTCATGGCTTACGCATGTGCCGGCCGCCAATGCGGATAGGTGACATAGGCCGTCACTGCGCCTTCTTCGTGCGACCGGATGGTCACCGCTTCGCCTTTGGGCATGTACACAATCTCGCCGGGTCCCGCCGTGACCGTACCGGCGTCAGTAGAGACCGAAAGGCGTCCTTCCAGAATGATCATGACATCATCCACTGCCATCGTCTCTGTGAGGCTCTGGTTAGGCGCATAGCGTCCATAACCGATGGTGATCGGCCCCCCGTGCCGTTCGTCGACCAGATTGCCGACAAACACGTCTGCCTGCTGTCCGGGGGAGCGTTCCAACGGCGCGTTGTCGATCGTGAGTTTACGGATTTTCATCGTCTCTCTCCATTTTGTGTGCACAGGTAGCGCGGAGCACCGTTGCGCCAAGACGGGTACAAACTTTTGAGAAGGATGTTCGGATGTCCGAGCCCCCGAAAAAAAGAGCGCCCGGCTTCACCGAGCGCCTTCTGCTGTGTTGAAATGGCGTTTATTTCGCGGCCAGGAATTCACCGGCTTCGATGAGGCTGAACTCGTTGTTGTCGGCCTTGTCGACGGCGCGGCCGGCAGAGAAGGGCAGGTTGTTGTCGTTGCCGATGACGAGATGTGTGGCGTCGACGATGTCGACGTTCTCGATCGTCACGAAAGGCATGTCGTAGATACCTTCGATATTGCCTGCCTTCTTCTTTTCCTCGGGATCCTGGATCTTCATCAGGTCGATATAGCCGATCTTGCGGACCGCCCGGCCGACATTGGCATCGCTCATCTCGATCTTGTAGACGCGCTTGTGCTTCGCCGGCGCGTTGAAGCAGGTGGCTTCCGGCTTGGTCGGATCGGCGCAGGCGCGGTCGGCGGCGCCGGACCCGTTGTCGCGCTCGATGACAAGTGCGGTCGTCTCGTCGATCATATTGAAGTCGCCGATCGCTTCGCCGCCCTTGGACAAAGGGTAGAGCCAGGAACGGCCCGTCCACTTCTTGGAGGCGACATCGAACTCGATGACCCGCAGCGCCGTCTGCCCGTCCACCTGTTCTACCTGCCCGTCTTCCTTGTAGATTGCGCCTTCCAGAAGGCCATAGAGCTTGGAGCCGTCTTTCGACATGGCCATCCCCTCATAGCCGCCGGAGCGCTTCAGGTTGAAGGCGCCCATCTTGGCAGCGGGATTGGCTGGCGTCGTGAGGGTGGGATTGTCCGGCGAGGAAACCGGCTTGCCGTCGAGCAGCGTCGGCACGACATCGGTGAGGCGACCCTGCAGATCGACCTTGATCACATAGGGGCCGAATTCATCGCCGAGCCAGAAACCGTCGGCCACCGGCTGGATCGATTCGATATCGAAATCGGCGCCGGTGAGATAACGCGTGTCGGACGCTTCCATGGCGATCGGGAACGGCGCGATCTTGTTCGGGTCAGAGAGGAAGACGTTCTTGAGCACTTCAGTCTTGTTGCCGGTCCAGTCGAACTTCATCTGGTGCAGGAAGAGCATGGCGTCGGAGGAATTGGCTTTCGAGCCGAAGCCGTTGTCGGAGAGCGTCCAGAACGTGCCGTCGGCCATGGTCTTGATCCCGGAAAAACCCTGGATCGGCTGGCCGTCGAGCGGCAGTTTGACGTCGGTGATACGGGCGCCGTCCTTGCCCGGCAACGTGCCGAGGGCTTCGGTGCGCTTGCGGTCGGGCGTGGTGAACTTGCCGGAGGTCTTCAGGAAGGCTGGGGCATCGGCAGGTGCCGCCACGACCGTGTTGGCCGGCAGGACCGCCTGTCCGACGAGTTTGGCCGGATAGGCCTTTTCTTCGGCTGAGGCAGAACCGCCGAAGAGTGTGGCGAGCGCGACGGAAGCGAGAAGGAGTCTGGTCATGGAGCACCCTTTGGGTTGGCGTGATGGCAACCGCTTAAGGAGGGCGCATGACGGGCAGGTGATGGAACTTTGAAGCTTCGATGAAGCTTTGGTGACGGGATTTTTAAACGCTAAAAGGCTCGTTATGTGCTTTGCCGCAGCGCCACCCACCGGCCTGGCGTCATGCCGAACGTCTTCTTGAAATGGCGGGTGAAATGGGCCTGATCGGCAAAGCCGGCATCGGCCGCCGCATCCGCAAGACTGTCGCCTTCCGACAGCCGGAGCTTGGCGCGGTCAAGCTTGCGCATGACGAGATAGCGGTGCGGGCTGGTGCCGAGAAGGCGGCGGAACTGCCGCGCGGTGGTATAGCGGTCGAGGCCGCTGACGGCCTCCAGTTCTTCCGAAGAGACGGCGCGGTCGCAATTCTCCTGCAGATAGTCGCGGCAGCGGAGGATGGCCTCGCGCGCCGTCGACGCGCCCGAGGCGCCACCACGGCTATCGGCGTGACGCCAGAGGCTCTGGGCGAGACGGACGACGATATCGTCCAGCAGCAATTCCTGCGGCTCGGCCTCGAGATCGTCGAGCGCCTCGGCGAGGCATTGGCGGAAATCCGGATCTTCGACCACAGGCGAGGGCACGAAGGGCAGGCTGCTTGCGCCTCCGTTCGCCTCGATCAGCCGCTCGGGCGGCAGATAGAGCATGCGGTAGCGCAAGCCGTCTTCCGTGCCGGCGGCACCGTCATGCACTTCGTCCGGATGCAGCACGATGACATTGCCCGGCATGCTGGCGCGGAGTGCGCCCCGATACTGGAAGGTTTGCACCCCGGAAACCGTGAAACCGAGCGCATAGGTATCGTGCCGGTGGGGAGAAAAACCGTTCCCATGGAAGCGCGCTTCTATCCGTTCGATGCCGAGGGAGGAGGGGGCCTGCACAATACCGTCGGGCTTCTCCAGCGCTCCGCACGAACGTTCAAGACCGCCGGCAGGCGCCGCCGTTATCTCGTTGCCTCTCGCATAACCTTCGACGGAGTTATTCTTCATGTTCGATACCAAGATCGCGATCGTGCTTCGCGATGACCTCGCTCCCTGGCAGGAGCTCAACGTGACCGCATTCCTGACGAGCGGCATCATCGCCCAGCATCCAGCGGTCATCGGCGAAGCATATCGGGATGCGGCAGGCCATGTCTACAATCCGATGAGCATCCAGCCGATCGTCGTTCTGGCGGCGGACCGGGAGACGCTTCGGGCCGTCCACCGCCGCACGCTGGAGCGCGAGGTGACGACCTCTGCCTATATCGAGGAGATGTTTGCGACCGGCCACGATGCTGCCAACCGCGAGGTTTTTGCAAAGTTCGCGCCTGACGACGCGAAGCTGGTGGGTCTGGCGCTGAGAGCGGAGAAAAAGATCGTCGACAAGATCACCAAGGGCGCGAAGATGCACCCTTGAGCAACGGACTAGGCCTCCAGCGCCAGCACGGCAAAGCTCGCCAGCCAATGTTCGCCCATATAGTCGCCGGCGACATGGGGGAGAGCATGGCCGAGATGTTCCGCGGCGGTTCTTTCCATGACGGACCGCCGGGGATCGGCTCCCGGCAGCGCTTTCGCAAGCGAACGCCAGCACCAGGCGCGGGAAAGGTTCAATCCGTCCAGGTGGGCGATCTTACCATCCGAGCGATCCGAAACGGAGGCCGGCGAAAAGAGCGTTGCGGGCTGCTCGGCTTTGATCGCTGGCAGGAAGCCGTCGAACCACCGGATAAAGGCATATTCCGGCATCAGCCGACGCATGCATTCTGCCTCGATCAGTGCGGATGAGAGGAAATCATCGCCGGAGGGCTCGCCCCAGGCCGGGCAGGCTTCGTCTCCGCCGTACCACCGCATTGCGGTCTTCTGGAGTAGATCTCCGAAGGCGGCGTCGCCGACCGCTTCGGCATAGTCGGCTGCGAGCCTGAGGGCGAAGGCGGTGTTGAAATGCGTGCCGACCCGGACCGGATAGGTGGCGATCGGCAGGAATTCGCTAAAGCGTCCGACGAACACGTCGGAGAGCGGTTTCAGGTTATCGAACCAGCGGCGCTCATCGAGCAGATACAATTCGGCGGAAAGCTTGAGCAGCCAGCCCCAGCCATAAGGGCGCTCGAATCCGCGGGCGAGCGGCGCCGCCATATAGGCGCATTCCCTGGCAACATTTTCCGGCACCAGCATCTCGTCAAACAAGGAGCGAATGCTTTCGGCGGCCGGAATTTCGGGAAACTTGCGCAGGATATAGGCCAACATCCAGTAGCCGTGGACACAGGAATGCCAGTCGAGGCTACCGTAAAAGATCGGATGCAGCTGGCTGGGCGTCCTGGCATCTTCTGGGCCGGCAAAGGCATTGGCAGGCTTGTTCGGATACTCCCGCCGCACATGCCCGAGCGCAATCGTCGCAAATTGCTGGGCGGTTTCTGCGGTGAGGGACTGATGCATGGCGCTAGAACTCGACGGCCTCGACCTTCTTGTTGACAAAACGCAGCCCTACGCCGCCATCGATCAGCTTTAGGGCGGTTTCGCCGAAGAGTTCGCGCCGCCAGCCGTGGAGCGCCGCCACCTCCGCCTTTTCGCCCTCGGATGCGATCTTCTCGAGATCGTCGGTATTGGCGATGATCTTGGCAGCCACGCCTTCGCGGTCCGAGATCAGCTTCAGCAGAACCTTGAGGAGTTCCACTGCCGCAGCCGTGCCTTCCGGTACATGCACATGCCTCGGCGCATGCGGCATCTCGGTCTTCGGCAGGGCGAGCGCGGCATTCACCGCTTCAATGATTGCAGCGCCCGAGGCCGAACGCTCCCAACCCTTGGGAATCGTCCTGAGGCGTGACATGGCTTCCGTGTCCTTTGGCTGCTGCTGGGCGATCTCGTAGATCGCATCATCCTTCAAGACGCGCGAGCGCGGCACATTCCGGCTGCGCGCCTCGCGCTCCCGCCAGGCCGCGACGAATTTGAGGACTGCAAGCTCCGCAGGCTTTCTCAGACGGGACTTCAGGCGCAACCATGCATCGTCTGGATGCAGGTCATAGGTCGCGGGCGACTCGAGGATCGCCATCTCTTCCGACAGCCACAAAGCCCGCCCTTCTCGTTCCAGCTCTTCCTTCAGGAACAGATAGACGTCGCGCAGATGGGTGACATCCGCGAGAGCGTATTCGAGCTGCTTTTCCGACAGCGGCCGACGGCTCCAGTCGGTGAAGCGCGAGGACTTGTCGATATGCACACTCTTGATCCGGCTGACGAGCTGATCATAGGAGACCGAGTCGCCGAAGCCGCAGACCATGGCCGCGACCTGGGTGTCGAAGATCGGATGCGGCACCAGGTTTCCGAGATGGTAGACGATTTCGATATCCTGCCTTGCGGCGTGGAAGACCTTCGTAACGGCCGGGTTCGCCATCAGCTCGAAGAACGGCTTGAGGTCAAGCCCCTTGGCGAGCGGATCGACCAGCACTTCGAGCGTGGGGCTTGCCATCTGGATCAGGCAGAGTTCCGGCCAGAAGGTCGTCTCCCTGAGGAACTCGGTATCGATGGTGATGAAGTCCGATTGGGCCAGCTTGATACAGGCTTCTTCGAGTGCGGCGGTCGTTTGGATCATCGTTTCATTCACATGAGGGTGCTCAGCTTTCCTTCTCCTTCCCGCTGCATATGTCAATACAGCAGAAGGCTTGAGCGTTACTCTCGCTCATCTTTATCTGGCGGCCCGGCCAGTTTGTTGAAATAGGCCGACGTCCTCAAGAGCGGCCGGAAGCGCCAGGTCCGCTGCGACGGCGGCACGGAGGGCCGCGCCCGCATCCGCCTCAGTGTGAAGATCATGAAGCCGAGGAAGATGAAGGAGGTATAGGCGAAGAAAGCCTGCGGCCCGTAATATTCGAGAAGAATGGAGGCCAGAAGAGGGCCGACGGTGGCTCCGGCCGACCAGTAGAAGAGCAGGCCTGCCGAAACCAGCGCATGTTCGCCAGGCTTGGCATAGTCGTTGCCATGAGCGGAACAGAGCGAATAGAGCGGCATGGAGAAGGCGCCGAACAGGAATACGGCGATGATATTGGCCGTCTCGCTCGCACCGGCGCCGAAGGAGAGATAGGCGCCGGTGACGATCGAGCCGAAGGTCGTCCAGAGAATGACGCGCCGGCGGTCGAGCTTGTCGGAATAGATGCCGAGCGGATATTGCAGCACGACGCCGCCGATGATGCCGGCGCTCATGAACGTGGCGATCGAGGTGATGCTCATGCCGATCGCTTCCGCATAGATCGGACCGATGTTGCGGAAAGCCGCCATCGACAGGCCGACCGAGACGACGCCGACGACGGCGAGAGGGGAAATGCGCCAGACCGCCTTCAGGTCGAAGGCGACAGCCTCAGGCGGCGCTGGCCCTGATTTATCTGCAAGCGAAATCGGCACCAGCGAGAGCGTCAGCGCAATTGCGATGATGTTGAAGACCACCGAGCCGTCTATGCCGGCTGCCGGGATAATGTATTGAGCGATCGTGACCGAACTCAGGTCGACGAGACGGTAGACCGAGAGGGTTCGAGCCCGGTTGGCGTTCGTGACCTTGGCGTTGATCCAGCTTTCCACCGTCGCGAAGAGACTCGCGACGGCAATGCCGATCACGAAGCGCATCACGAACCAGAATGCCGGGTCGATGATCATCGAGACGCTGAGCGACGCGGATGCGGCGATCGCCGCCATGGCGGCGAAGGTCCGGATATGGCCGATGGCGCGCAAGAGGCGGGTCACATAGATGCAGCCGACCGCAAAACCGACGCTGTAGCCCGCGCCGATCATGCCGATGATGGAGGGGGAAAAGCCCTCGGCGGAGCCGCGCAGCGCGATGTACGTGCCTTGCAGCCCATTGCCACCGATCAGGATGCCTGCGGTGACGAGAAGGGGGATCAGCGGACGGATGTGGCTCATGGGTGCCGGGAAGAGAATCGCTGTCGGAAATGACAATGCGTTTCTATCGCGTCAACGATGTTCAATACAGCTCATAAAACGACCTTGTCCGGCCTCTCGTGCGGGAGTCTGTGGTTGGATGCAGAAGCCCCGCGGACGGGGCTTCTGCCCAAGTGGAGCTAACCCTGTTGGCCAAGCTTGGGCAGGATGAGGTCGTCGACGCCATAGGTGTGGAACTCAAACGTGGAGACTTCGTCGAGCTTGCGGAACTTTTCGCGGAAGACAGGATCGGAGAAGAAATCGTCGACGTTGCCGGCATCGCGGATGGCCTCGATATTCACCACGGTCTTGCCGTCCGTGCTTTTGGCGAGGTTGCTCCAGAGAAATCCTTCCTTCCGTTCCGCGACGTAATGAACGACATCCTGAATGATGCGGAAGGCTTCTTCCTGCTTGCCTGGATGAGCGTGGATGACATTGACGATGAAAGTGGTCGGTTCCGGCGTTGCGCAGAAGCCGGCGGTAAGAAGCGTATCCATCAGTGAAGTCCTTTAAGTCGGGAAGCGGTCTTTTTGCCGCGTCCACTGGATATCCACGTGATGATGAAAGATAAATATTCCGCTATTCGCAACAGTGCGGATGCAAATTCCGCAATCGGAGTGATAATGGATAGATTGGGAACGCTCGACATCTTCGTTCAGGCGGCAGAGGGTGGCAGTTTCGTCGCTGCCGCCAGGCGGCTCGGGATATCGAGTTCCGCTGTGGGCAAGGCGGTGGCGAGGCTGGAGCAGGAGATGGGCGTGCGCCTCTTCCACCGCTCCACGCGAAGCATGACACTGACGGAGGAGGGCAGTTATTTTCTGGATACGTGCCGGCGTATCCTATCCGAACTGGATGTGGCCCAATCGGAGCTGTCGCGGCTGCGTGCAGCCCCCCGGGGTCTACTGCGCGTCAGCCTGCCGCTGGTTGGCATGCTCCTGATGCCGACCATCTCGGCCTTCATGCGCGCCTATCCCGAAATCACCATGGATCTGGACTTCACCGATCGACTGGTCGACGTGATCGAAGAGGGGTTCGACGCGGTCATCCGTACCGGGGAAGTACGGGACACGCGTTTGATGAATCGCAAGCTCGGCTCATTCCGCCATCGGATTGTCGCCTCGCCCGGTTATATCCAGGCATGGGGACGGCCAAAAGTGCCGCTGGACCTTCTGGACCACCGATGTCTGCACCATCGTTACCCGAGTACCGGCAAGCTCGAACCTTGGCCGCTCGCCGTTGAAGACGGAAATTCGCGCTTGGTCCTGCCGGTCGCAGTCACCGCCAGCACACTTGAGCCGATCATCCATCTTGCCGAGCAAGGTTTTGGCATAGCTTGCCTCCCTCCCTTCGTCATCGGACCGCAGCTCGATGACGGGCGCCTCGTCACCCTGCTGGATGACCACATCGTCCAGACAGGAACTTTCCGTGTGCTTTGGCCGACTGGTCGCTTCCTATCGCCAAAAATTCGCGCCTTTGTGGATTTCATGGCCGATAATCTGGTTGTGGACGGCGCCGCCGCCGCGCCGCTGAAGGCAGTCTCCGCTGCCAAGCCTTGACAAATAGGGCTGGCCATGCGCTTTTCCCGCCGATTTTCCTTAAAGCCGGCTGGCCGTGCTTCGCACGCCGATTGCCGCAAAACGCACCAGTCCAGGATATTTGAAATGCACCGTTACCGCAGCCACACCTGTGCCGCCCTTCGGAAGTCCGATGTCGGTTCCACCGTCCGCCTGTCCGGTTGGGTGCATCGCGTGCGAGATCACGGCGGCGTGCTGTTTATCGATCTGCGCGACCACTACGGCATGACCCAGGTGGTTGCCGATCCGGACAGCCCGGCCTTCAAGGTCGCCGAAACCGTGCGCGGCGAATGGGTGATCCGCATCGACGGCCTCGTCAAAGCGCGCTCGGACGACACCGTCAACAAGGGCATGGCGACCGGCGAGATCGAGCTTTACGCGCAGGAGATCGAGGTTCTTGCAGCCGCCAAGGAACTGCCGCTGCCGGTCTTCGGTGAGCCGGATTATCCTGAAGACGTGCGTCTGAAATACCGCTTCCTCGACCTGCGCCGCGACACGCTCCACAAGAACATCGTCAAGCGTACCCAGATCATTTCCGACATCCGCACCCGGATGAATTCGGCGGGCTTCGGCGAATATACGACACCGATCCTGACGGCGTCGTCGCCGGAAGGCGCACGCGACTTCCTTGTGCCCAGCCGCATCCATCCCGGCACCTTCTTCGCACTGCCGCAGGCGCCGCAGCAATACAAGCAGCTGCTGATGGTCGCCGGTTTCGATCGCTACTTCCAGATCGCACCCTGCTTCCGCGACGAAGACCCGCGCGCCGACCGCCTGCCGGGCGAGTTCTACCAGCTCGACCTGGAAATGAGCTTCGTCACCCAGGAGGATGTCTGGGATACCATGGCGCCGATCATGACCGCGGTGTTCGAGCAGTTCGCCGAAGGAAAGCCGGTTACCAAGGAATGGCCGCGCATTCCCTATGACGTCGCGATCCGCAAATACGGGTCCGATAAGCCGGACCTGCGAAACCCGATCGAGATGCAAGCCGTCACCGAACATTTCGCCGGCTCCGGCTTCAAGGTCTTCGCCGGCATGATCGCTTCCAATCCGAAGGTCGAAGTCTGGGCGATCCCGGCCAAGACCGGCGGCAGCCGCGCATTCTGCGACCGCATGAACGCCTGGGCGCAGTCGCTCGGCCAGCCGGGCCTCGGCTACATCTTCTGGAAGGAAGAGGACGGCAAGGTTGGTGGTTCCGGCCCGCTTGCCAAGAACATCGGGGAAGAACGCACCGACGCGATCCGCACCCAGCTTGGCCTTGATGCGGGCGATGCCTGCTTCTTCGTCGCCGGCGAACCGGCGAAGTTCTACAAGTTCGCAGGTGAAGCGCGCACGAAGGCCGGCGAAGATCTGAATCTGGTGGATCGCGACCGGTTCGAGCTGTGCTGGATCATCGACTTCCCATTCTACGAATGGAGCGACGAGGACAAGAAGATCGACTTCGCGCATAACCCGTTCTCGATGCCGCAGGGCGGTCTCGAGGCGCTGCAGACGAAGGATCCGCTGACGCTCAAGGCCTATCAGTACGACGCCGTCTGCAACGGCTTTGAGATCGCCTCGGGCTCGATCCGTAACCAGTCGCCAGAAGCCATGGTCAAGGCTTTCGAACTGGTAGGCCTCAGCCAGGCGGATGTCGAGGAGCGTTTCGGCGGCATGTACCGGGCCTTCCAGTACGGCGCCCCTCCGCATGGCGGCTGCGCTTTCGGCATCGACCGTATCGTCATGCTGCTGCTCGGCGCCAAGAACCTGCGCGAAATCACGCTGTTCCCGATGAACCAGCAGGCTCAGGACCTGCTGATGAACGCGCCGTCGCCGGCGACCCCGAAGCAGCTCATGGAACTTTCGCTTCGCGTCATGCCCCAGGCAAAGAAGGACTGAGCGCCTTAGGCGTTAAATTGAAGAAAAGTCGGCAGCGATGCCGGCTTTTTGATTGGGGCCGCCCTGCATCCCCTAGAAAGACGCGCTGACGGCCTTTTTCAGGTCGAGCGTGAACTGGCCCCACATGCCTTCGAGTGTCGTATTGGTGAGCCCGACGGCGGTGACATTCCTGACGGGATCGATGAACCAGTGGTGGCCGTAGACGCCGCCCCATTGCAGGCTGCCGGGTGAGACCGGCAGGCCTGCGGCTTGGGGGTCAAGGATGACCGCCCATCCGAAGCCGAAACCGAAACCCGGCCGCGTCGGTTCGAGCAGGGCACCGACCTGATTGGTCGTCATCTGGCGGACCGTCGCTTCGGAAAGCAGCGGCGAACCGCCCTTGCGGATCGTCTCCAATATGGTGAGCACGTCGGCGGCGGTGCCTGCCATGCCGCCGCCGCCGGAATGGTAGGAGCCGAGGTTGAAGATGCGGTCGGGCGCAAAGGTCACGAACCCGTCCAGTGCCCATAGCTTTTCCGTATCGCCCATGCGCTTCGGTTCAGGCGTTCCGTCGACATAGGCGGCAGCCAGCCGGCCTCTATCGACGACGGTGAATGCCGTATCGGAGAGGGCAAGCGGCCGCATGACGAGTTCCGCGACCACGTCGCCAAGCCGTTTGCCGGTTTCCTTCTCGATGACGCCGCCGAGGACGTCCATCGAGACGGAATATTGCCAGCCGGTGCCGGGTTCGAAGAGCAGGGGCGCGCTCGCGATGCGGCGCAGGTTTTCGGCAAGCGACAGGCCCGGCTGATCGACGCCGTCGGATACTCCGGCGCGCACATAAGGGCCGTTCTCCGCTGCGAAACAATAGCTGAGGCCGGATGTGTGGGTCAGCAGATGGCGTATCAGGATGACCGGTTCGCGGCCGTCTTCGAGGCGCGGGCGAAAATCCGGCAGCCACTTCGTCACCGGGTCGTCGAGACCGATGCTGCCCTGTTCCACAAGCCGCATGGCCGCGATCGTCACGATCGGCTTGGTGATGGAGGCAAGCCGGAAGATCGTATTCTCCTTGACCGGAATACCGGCCTCGCGGTCGGCAAAACCTGCTGCCCGGCGATAGACGGTCTCGCCGTCCTTTGCGATGAGAACGACGGTTCCAACCAGCCGTTTCGAAGTCAGCGCTGTATCGATCGCTTCATCGATGGCGGCGCAGCGTCTCTCGGAAAAGGAAAGATTCATGACGGAAACCCTTTTGCTGACGACGGGAATTAAGGCTCACGCATCAGTTAAGGCGTTGTCGAGGAAATACCACTGATCGAGATGCGCGCGGATGACAGGTTCGATCGCGTCGTTGAGCAGCTTCACGTCGTCCAGCAGGCGTGAGCCGGGTTTCTCTTCCGCGGGCAATGTGATGGGCGGCAGGAAATGCGCCTCGAAGCGGAACCCTTCGGTCCGGATATTGTACCAGGGGCAGATCCTGGCGCCGGACAACCTTGCCAGGCGGATTGCAACGGCCAGATTGCCTTCCAGATGCGGCTTGCGGCCGAAGAATGGCCCGCGGATCTTTCCCGAAACGCCCTCGTCGCAGAACATCGAGATGACGCCGCCTTCTTTCAGCACCTTGACCGCCGGCCTTATGCCCTGAACGCCGGGCGGCAGGAAGTTCAGACCGCCCTTGCGCCTCACGCGCTCCGAAATCCACGCCTTTGCCCGGCCTTTCGGGGGGATGTAGTTGGCATAGGGGCGGATCCCCTCGTTGTGAAGAATCGTTGGCCCGATCTCCCAATTGCCCAGATGCATCCCAACAATGATCGTCGGGCCGGCACGGACGGAATCGACTAGGCGGTGGAAATCGTGAAGCTTGATCCGGTCCGGATGACGAAGAAGCCGGTTGATCACCGAAAACTCCGTCATGATCCTGCCCTGGGCTTCCTGGTTTAGGCGCAGGATGGTTTCCCGTTCGGCTTCGCTTTTGTCGGGTAGCAGGCGCGCAAGGGTCGCGCGGCCTCGTCTGACGGCGACCTGGTGAAACCTCGGGATCGCGAAGGGCCCGAGCCAGCGGCCGAAATTGGAGCATGCATCCATCGTCAGCAGCTTGAGCCCGAAATGCACGAACAGATCAACCGCATTGCCGAGGTTGTCGTCGATCCAGTAGCGGCGGAATTTCCTTCGCTGGTCTGCGGTTGAGAAAAGATCGGAGATGGGTGGCGCCTGCTCCACCGCAAACCGCCACGCCTTGCGTTTTCTCAGTGACGGTTCGGGATTGTTCCGGTCCGGCATCAGTTCGCCCTACCGCCGATGCAGGGTTACGGGCAGCCCCCCGCGCGGCCGCAGCGTCAGCCGGCAGACCGGCTCCACCTGGTGGTCTTCCGGCACCCGCAGGCGGAACCTCTGCGCCAGGACCGCGAGGCAGAGGATCGCCTCCGTCAGGCCGAACTGGAGGCCCGGGCATATGCGTGGGCCGCTGGCAAATGGAATGTAGCTATAGGGCACCGGGCGTCTTTCGATAAAGCGCTCCGGCTTGAAGAGGTGTGGATCTTCAAAAAGCGAGGGTGTCCGGTGCAGAAGCCACGGCACGATCATGACCAGTGCAGCCGGCTTCACGTCGATATCGCCGACGCGATCGGCCTGTTTGGCCTGCCGCGCGAGGATCGGAACCGGCGGATAGAGCCGCAGCGTTTCTTCGATGACCGCCGTGCACCATTTCAGCTTCGGCACGTCCTCGACCGTTGGCACATTGCCGCCGCAGACCTCGCCGATCTCCGCATGCACCGCCTCTTCCACCCAGGGAGCCTTGGACAGGAGATACCAGGCCCAGGTCAGGGTCGCAGCCGTCGTCTCGTGACCGGCCATGAAGATGGTCGCCGCTTCGTTGCGCAGTGCGACGACATCGAGGTTGAGTTCCGGATTGCGCTTCTGCCGGCGGATCAGCAATTCCACCATGGAATTGTCGTCGCCCTTGCCGGCCAGATGATCCTCGATCACGCGGTCGATGATGCGGTGGATGCGCTTGACCGAGCGGCGGAGCGACGGTGTGCGAAGCTGCGGCAGGCCTTCGTCGAAACCGAGGAAATAGCCGATATTGATGGAATCGATCAGTGCCTGGTAGCTGGTGAAGCCTTCGGTCACCATGTCGGCGCTTTCCTGGCCCAGATCGTTCCCGAACACGCTGCGGGAAATGATTTCGGCGGTCAGCCCGGCCATTTCGTAGAGGACGTTGACCGTGGCGCCGTCGCCAAGGGCGTTCCAGCGCTCGACAAGTTCGAGCGAAGTATCGGTCATGATCGCGCCGAAGGCAGGAACGCGATGTTTGTGGACGATGTCCGAGACGAGCGGGCGTCGCTGCTTCCAGGTCTCGCCATCCGAGATGAACAGGCCGTCGCCCAGGAGATATTCCAGCGCGCGGCGCATCTGTGGCGATTTGCGCTCGAAATTGTCATGACGTGTCGCGACCACGTATTTGATCGCTTCCGGAGAGTTCACCACCATGACCTGGCGCCCGAGAAGCTTGATCTCGGAGTTGCGTTCGGAATAGTCGTTCTGCCGCCAGATCGACAGGAAATCACGCCGGGCAGTCAGAAGCCGCTGCAATTGATTGCCGGGCTGGCCGTTGTAATAGGAGGCTCGCGCCGGCTCCAGCCGCTTTTGGGGCGTGTTGAGCGTCTCGATCGTCCGGGTTTCCGCAGCAAGCCACGACAGCATCAGTTAGGGGCCTTTCGTCAAATCGACGGTCACGGATATCCCGCAGCGCCGCCTCAGCGGTTTTCGCCTGCACCTCATTCCGGGTCAAGGCATCAGACGGGTATTCATCTGACGTGATGGGAAGATTGCGGAACCATCTCACGGTGCTTGTGTTGTTAGGGCAGCAAGAGAACAGGGAGAAAAGAACATGCGCAAGATTTTGCTGGCTGCATCCGCGGCTTTGATTGGCCTTTCCGGTGCTGCCTACGCCCAGACGACCGTTATCACCCAGGATCCGGTGACAACCAACTCCACGGTCGTCCTGCCGGGCGAAGTCCGCACCTATGTCATGGAGCAGAGCGTTCCTTCGGTGGCCTATGAAGGCACGATTGCCGTCGGCACACCCTTGCCGGAAACCGTCGAGGTTCACACCGTCGAAGGTCATTCCGACTATGCCTACACGGTCGTCAACGACCGCCGCGTTATCGTGAACCCGCAGACCCGGACCGTGATCCAGGTTCTGGAATGAGTTTCAGATCAGAGACATCCTTTAACGGAAAACCCGGCGAGCGGTCGCCGGGTTTTTTGCTGTTTGCGAATATCAGTCGTTCGCCGTGACCTTGACGCCAAGCACTTGCGGCAAGGTGTTCGGCGCACCCATGGCGGCGCCCATGATCATCGGGAAAGGCACGCCCTCCGCCGGCTCGGCGGTGACGGTGAAGCTGCCGGGCTTGTCGAGATAGGTATTGACGGCAGCGCTCAGCATGTTCTGCAGTTCCGGGACGTTGTATTGCGCGAGCATGAGCGGCGTCATGCCCTTGAGCATCTGCGCCATCTGCTCGCCCGTCGTGCCCTGTTGCTTGCCCGCATAGTCGAGCGCGCGCTTGGTAATACCCGCGTCTTCGAAACGGACTTCCATGCTGTTGAAAGTCAGCCGCTGCATGAGACCGAGCATGGCAAGGCCGGCCGCCTGCTGGGCTTCTTCCTTGTTGGCGTTCGCTTCCATGGCCTTTGTCGTTTCGTTCAAGGATTTGATGAAATCCAGCGTATAGCCGGAGAAGCTCATGGCAAGATTCAGGCGGCCGATATTGGCGAAGTCGAACGCATACTCCTCGAGTTCAAGAGTGCCCGGTTCAAGTTCCCAGCTGCCCACCATGCTGATGCTGCCATCGAGCGCCTTTATGCCGAGCTGCTGGAGCGCGTCCTTCGCCTTGGCGTCCTCGACCAGGCTCAGGTCACCCTTGATGTCCTTGACCTTAAGGTCAAAATTGACCGCGGAGTCGTCGTCCGCAACCTCGGAAGTCATGACCATTTCACCGACCGAAAAGGCTTGCTTTCCATCGAACGTCGCCGTCGTCGCACCGACATGAGCCTCATTGTAGAGCAGCACGGCGTCGATCGTGTTACCGGTCGGATCCGCCGGAACTGAAAGGCCGCTGATCGACAGGCCAGACGCCTTGAAGCCGAGACCGTCCTGCGCGATGTCGACATCGTCGAAAGTCACCGTCTCCACGAGATAGCTGCCGTTGTCTTCCTCCACCCCCTTTAGGACGATGGTGCCTAGCGGAAAAGCGCTTTCCTTGGCGGCGGCCACCGTGAATTTGGCATTGGTCAGCGTGACGTCTGAACCGGTTGTCACGACCTTTTCGGCGGAAAGGCCCGTACCGCCTTGGACAGAGAGGGCGTTGTTGATCTTGGCCACAACATCGTTGCCATCCAGGGCGAGGGCCTGCCCGGAGAAAGACACGAAGGCTGCACCAGCGAGAAGAAGCCGGGCTTTGTTGTAGTATTTCATAATATTCCTCCTGGGGCAGGGCGCCCGCAATTTGCGGATGTCGAAGTTGAGGGCGGCAGTTATAGGCGACGGCATTAAAAGGTCCATTGCTTTGTTCCACATTCCTCTGGGCAAAATTGCGGCTTCCCCGGGAGGGTAAACAAAAGATAAAGCTGCTTCCGACGGCTGTTCTCCACAGGCGCTTTGTCGGTGATTCTTGCCGTGAATCAGGCTTTCCGCTAGTCAAGGGGAATGGGACAAATAGTAAATCCGCCCGGTGACGGCGGCGACCACATTCTTCCGGTGGACCTCAAGGCAGCGCTCGAAGAGCGTTATCTCGCCTATGCGCTTTCCACCATCATGCATCGTGCCCTGCCGGACGTGCGCGACGGGTTGAAGCCGGTGCATCGGCGCATCATCCACGCCATGAGCGAGATGGGCATCCGACCGAACTCCGCTTTCAAGAAATGCGCGCGTATCGTCGGCGACGTCATCGGTAAGTTCCACCCGCACGGCGACCAGTCGGTCTATGACGCGCTCGTGCGCCTTGCCCAGGATTTCTCCCAGCGTTATCCGCTGGTCGACGGGCAGGGCAATTTCGGCAACATCGACGGCGATAACGCCGCCGCCTACCGGTATACCGAAGCCCGAATGACCGATGTGGCGGCTTTGCTGCTCGAGGGTATCGAGCAGGACGCTGTCGATTTCCGGCCGACCTACAACGAGGAAGATGACGAACCGGTTGTCCTGCCGGGTGCTTTTCCCAATCTTCTGGCGAACGGCACGTCGGGGATCGCCGTCGGTATGGCGACATCGATCCCGCCGCACAACGCTCATGAGCTCTGCGATGCGGCTTTGCATCTGATCAAGCATCCCGACGCAACGGTCGAAAAGCTGGTCGAGTTCGTGCCCGGCCCCGATCTGCCGACCGGCGGCATCATCATCGACAGTCGTGAATCGATCATCGAGGCCTACAAGACCGGTCGCGGTGGCTTCCGCGTGCGCGCCAAATGGGAGACGGAGGATCTCGGCCGCGGCGGATACCAGATCATCGTCACCGAAATTCCGTTCCAGGTGCAGAAGTCGCGGCTGATCGAAAAGATCGCCGAGCTGCTGATCGCCCGCAAGCTGCCGCTGCTTGAGGACGTTCGCGATGAATCGGCGGAAGACGTCCGGATCGTGCTGGTGCCGAAGAGCCGGACGGTCGACGCGACGTTGCTTATGGAATCGCTCTTCAGGCTGACCGAGCTGGAGAATCGTTTCCCGCTCAACATGAACGTGCTTTCCATGGGCCGAGTGCCGAAGGTCATGGCGCTCAACGAAGTGCTGACCGAATGGCTGGCCCATCGCAAGGACGTGCTGGTCCGCCGTTCCCGCTTCCGGCTGGCGGCCATCGATCGGCGCCTGGAAATTCTCGGCGGCCTGCTGGTCGCCTATCTCAATATTGATGAAGTGATCCGCATTATCCGGGAGGAGGACGATCCGAAGCCGGTGATGATGGCCCGCTGGTCGCTCAGCGACGTGCAGGTCGAGGCGATCCTCAATATGCGGCTGCGCGCCTTGCGCAAGCTCGAAGAGTTCGAGATCCGGACCGAACACGACAACCTCTCCAAGGAGAAGGCAGACATCGAGGCGCTGCTCGCCTCAGACGACAAGCAGTGGCAGACCGTGGCCTGGGAAATCCAGGAGGTGAAGAAGAAATATGCCAAGGCGACCGAGCTCGGCCGCCGCCGCACCCAGTTCGCTGAGGCGCCGGAAGCCGATGTCGACGCGATCCAGCAGGCGATGATCGAGAAAGAGCCGGTCACCGTCGTCGTCTCCCAGAAGGGTTGGATCCGCGCATTGAAGGGGCATATGTCGGATACGTCGAGTCTGACCTTCAAGGAAGGAGACGGGCCGAAGCTCGCCTTCCCGGCGCAGACGACTGACAAGCTTCTGCTCGTCACGACAGGCGGAAAGGCCTATACGCTCGGCGCCGACAAGCTGCCCGGCGGACGCGGCCATGGCGAACCGGTCCGCATCATGGTCGACATGGAGAATGACCAGGACATCCTGACCGCCTTCGTGCATGATCCATCGCGCAAGCTGATCCTGGCTTCGACCGCCGGCAACGGCTTCGTGGTGGCGGAAAGCGAGATGATCGCCAATACCCGCAAGGGCAAGCAGATCATGAACGTCGCCATGCCGGACGAGGCGAAGCTGGCCGTGCCGGTTTCCGGAGACCACGTCGCTGTCGTCGGCGAAAACCGCAAGATGCTGGTCTTCCCGCTTGCCCAGCTGCCGGAGATGACCCGCGGCAAGGGCGTGCGACTGCAGCGCTACAAGGACGGCGGCATTTCCGACATCAAGTGTTTTGCAATGGCGGAAGGTCTTTCCTGGGAAGACAGCGCCGGCCGCTCGTTTACCCGCAACAAGGAAGAGCTCCTGGAATGGATGGGCGATCGCGCCACCGCCGGCCGCGCCGTGCCGAAGGGCTTTCCGAGAAGCGGCAAATTCGCGGGGTAGTCAGGGATAGGGAACGGTGTGATCGCGCAGAAAACGCGTCGCACCTTCCTCGTAGATCTCGCCGGCTGCCACGGCGAGGACGAACTCGATAACATCGGCCTGACTTGCTTCGATGAGGTAACCGTTGATGAGCAAGAAGGTAAAGGCGGCCAGATAAGCGGTTCTCTTGTTGTCGTCGGAGAATGGATGGTTGCGGGCGAAACCGTAAAGATACGACGCCCCTAGGAGAAGAGGTCGTCTTCTCCATAAGCGTGTTTGTGAAGAGGCCGGGCAAGTGCCGCTTCCAGGGCGTTCTCGTCCTTGAGTTCGGGCAGGCCGCCGTGCTCCGCCCAGTTGTTCCTGATGGATTGTTTCAATGGCCTGCCGCGAAAGCCATTTGACAGCTTTCACTTGGCAAGTTCTTTCAAGGCGACGCGATATTTCTGCATGCCAAGCCTAGCGGCCTTCAATTGCTCAGATAGATCAGCATGCTCTGAAACGAGTTCGATGTTGGCGCCGTTTTCCCGAACTTCCAGGCTGTCTCCGGCCTTCAGTCCCATACGATCCAGAACCTCCTTGGGAATGATGATACCCTCGGAATTTCCTATTCTGCGGATAGTCACGTTCATGGCTCGGACTCCTGCTCGTTGCAACGGCGTTATAACATGCCGCAAGCTCGCGGACAGCCAATGTTCCGCTGGTCTCCCAACTGACCGAATTCAGGTTTCGGTCGAGGAATCGAAAATCTCCCAGCCCCTTGGGGTGAGATGCTCCTGTGGCTGGAAGCGGGTCTTGTAGCCCATTTTCGCTGAGCCTTTGACCCAGTATCCGAGATAGACATGGGGAAGCCCGAGCGACCGCGTGCGCTCGATGTGGTCGAGGATCATGAAGGTTCCGAGCGAGCGTTTTTCGTGCTCGGGATTGAAGAACGAATAGACCATCGACAGCCCGTCGCTCATTATGTCGGTGAGCGCCACCGCCATCAACTCGCCCTTCGGCTGCTCGCTGATGCCGGAGCCAGGCTCGCGTTTGCGGTATTCGATAATGCGCGTGTTCACATGCGTGTCTTCGACCATGATCGCATAGTCGAGCGCGGACATGTCGGACATGCCGCCCCGCTGATGCCGGTCGTCCAGATAGCGGCGGAAGAGCGAAAACTGTTCCGTGGAGGGCTGAGCCGGATAGACGGTCGAGACGAGGTCGTTGTTCGTGGCAAGCACCCGCCGCATCGAGCGGTTCGGCTCGAAATCATTGGCGAGGATGCGGACGGAAATGCAGGCGCGGCAGGATTCGCAGGCGGGACGGTAGGCGATGTTCTGCGATCGTCGGAAGCCGCCTTGCGTCAGAAGATCGTTCATCTCCGCCGCCCGCGGGCCTACCAGGTGGGTGAAGACCTTGCGCTCCATTTCACCCGGTAGATACGGACAAACTGCCGGAGCCGTCAGATAAAACTGCGGTGAGGGCGTCGCCTGGGTGTTCATCGAGTCGCGGTTGTCCCGTCTTTATTGACGTAAATGTCATAGCATGGCGCATAAAAGTAAAACGTCAACCATATGCCGCCTCCGGCAGCATAACCCGGTTGATAAACCTTTCGCCATTGACCGATGTTTAAGCCGTTCGGATGACGACGGTGCCGAGCAGCAGGTCGTGAACGAGGCGTGAGCGTTCGATGAAGAGGCCCGCCAGGAGAATCAGCGGCGTCAGCACCGAATTGATGATCCAGAAGATTACGGTGTGAGCAACCGCCGTCAGGAAGTCGATCCGTCGTCCGTCGAGGCGCGTCATGGCAAGGCCCATCGCACGCATGCCGGGCGAGGCCTGGCTGGGCCCGCCGAGCGTCAGGCCGAAATAGAGCAGCGCCACGATCACGAAGAGGGCCGGGTAGAGCATGAAGCCGAGGCCGAGCGTGATGATGCCGAGGAAGAAAACGACAACCGCGGCCGGGATGCAGAGCAGCAGCACGATGAGGTAATCGATGATGAAGGCGAAGACCCGGCGGGAGAGCACGCCGCTATAGGCGCGCCAGTCATCCGGTGCGGCATAGGTCGGATTTGGGTCGAGGCTCATCGGTGTCGGGCTCCTGTTGGTCAGGATGAATATGGGGGGCCCGATCGGCCGCCACAAGGCTCACCCCTTCGCCAGTTTCTTTGCGACGTCCATGGCGAAATAGGTGAGGATGCCGTCGCAGCCGGCGCGTTTGAAGCATAGCAGCGTCTCCATCATGATACGGTCGCCGTCGATCCAACCGTTCATCGCGGCTGCCTTGATCTGCGTGTATTCGCCGGAAACCTGGTAGGCGAAGACGGGAAGCCCGAAGGCTTCCTTGATGCGCCAGCAGATGTCGAGATAGGCGATGCCCGGCTTCACCATCAGCATGTCGGCGCCTTCCTCCACGTCAAGGGCTGCGTCGCGAACCGCCTCGGTGCCGTTGGCAGGCGAGATGTAGTAGCTGTTCTTGTCGCCCTTCAGGAGACCGCTCGTGTTGATCGCCTCGCGATAGGGTCCGTAGAAACCGGAGGAGAATTTTGTCGCATAGGACATGATGCCGACATTCTGGTGGCCGGCGGCATCGAGCCCGCGGCGGATTGCGCCAATGCGGCCGTCCATCATTTCCGACGGCGCAATGATGTCGGCACCGGCATCCGCCTGCATAACCGCCGCCCTGACGATCTGGTCGACCGTCTCGTCGTTGACGATGACGCCGTCGCGCAGGATGCCGTCGTGGCCATGGCTGGTGAAGGGGTCCAGCGCAACGTCCGTGATGACGCCGATATTCGGAACGGCTTTTTTGATGGCCGCAGTCGTCTGGTTGATCAGGTTGTTGGCGACGAGGCTGTTGGAGCCGGTTTCGTCGCGCAACTCCATCTCGATATCCGGGAAGGTGGCAATCGCGGGAATGCCGAGATCGGCGGCCTCTTTCACCGCTTCGACCGCCTTGTCGATGCTCATGCGGCTGACGCCCGGCATGGCGGCGATCGGATCGACAATGCCGCTGCCGGGGACGATGAAGATCGGCCAGATCAGATCGTCGACCGTCAGCCGGTTTTCCTGAACCAGCCTGCGCGTCCAGTCGGCCTTGCGGTTGCGCCGCATGCGGCGGTGGCCGGTGATCTCGTCGACGAGATGCGTCTTGTCCATGGCTGATCTCCGTAATTGTGCGGTTGGGCCGCTCCATAACACGAGGTTCCGTGTTTATGAATGGGCGGGATCGCCGCAGCGCCGTGATCAGATCCAGAGATCGTTCTGAGCAGTCCGGTCGCCGCCCTCATGGCCGGTATTCAGGGTGCCGCGTGGTTCGATCAGCATCATCTGCACCTCGTTTTCCGCAAACGGCTTGTGCTCCACGCCCTTGGGAACGACGAACATCTCTCCCGCACCGATCGTGACGGAGCCGTCGCGGAAGTCGATGCGCAGAACGCCTTCCAGAACGATGAACGTTTCGTCGGTCTCCGGGTGGTCGTGCCAGATGAAGTCGCCTGAGATGCGCACCAGCTTGAATTGGTAATCGTTCATTTCGGCAACGACGCGGGGCTGCCAGAAGTCTTTAATTCGTCCGAGCTTTTCGGCCAGGTTGATCGACGTCCGGGAAAGGTTGTTGTTGCTCATGTCGGCTCCTTCAGTGGGTAGCGATATCTAACAGCCGGTTCGAATGTGCTCTTGAACGTTCGTGCAGTCCGCGACACAGATACTGGCAGGGGAGGTGACACCCCGATAAGGTGGAGCGTATGGAACCTGATTCACCGATGGCGCCGAAGCGTACGCTCACTGAAATCCTTTATGTGGTCTTCCTGCGGATGATTGCGGTCGCCTGCTTCTGGTTCGGGCTGCAATACTGGGCCATGCTCGTCGGCTATTCGCTGCATGGCGCGGCCCGCTTCGATCTGCTGACCCTTCCCTGGAAGGTGGCAGCCTCTTCGCTTGCCGTGCTTTTCCCGGTCGCCTCGCTCGGTCTCTGGCTGACGGTCTCCTGGGGACCGGTGCTCTGGGCGCTCGCCGCTGGTTCGCAAGTCCTGATGTATATGGTCTGGCCGGACATCTTCGGACACAACCGGCTCGTGCCCCTGATGCATGGGCTGATTGCTGCGCTTTATGTCGTTTTCCGCCTCTCTTTATGGATCGAAGCGCGCCGCAAAGCCGAGCGGGTAAGGATTGAGTAACCCTGAAATTAAAGCTTTGGCGGCCGGTTTTGACGGAAAAAATCACGCTAAACCATTGAAAAATAACAGGCGATGGAGGCGGCGCCAAAGTGCTGCAAAGGGCGGCGGGAATTCGAACGATGGCGTTAAGCTTTTGTTAGGTCTATGTTTTAAGTCGAATTTTATGCGTATTGGATAGTGTCTGTCTCAAGGCGGGAAGAAAACAAACACCGCCAAACAAAACAGAGTGAGGCAGTCATGATGAACACGAAACTGAAGCCGCAGGCGGCACCGGCAGTAGCAGATACGCATGAAGAAACCATCCGCTCCCTGTATATGGAGTCGCTGCACCTGGTGGAACGTCTCCACCGCCGTCTTCTCGATGTGATCAAGGACGAGTTCGACCGCCAGGGCCGAGACGATGTCAACGCGGTGCAGGCTCTCCTGCTGTTCAACATCGGCAATTCCGAACTGACCGCCGGCGAACTGCGCTCCCGCGGTTACTACCTCGGCTCGAACGTCTCCTACAATGTGAAGAAGCTGGTCGATCTCGGCTTCATCAACCACCAGCGTTCGCGCATCGACCGCCGCTCGGTCCGCATCAGCCTGACGCCGGACGGCCAGGAGATCGCAGAAACCGTCGCCAAGCTCTACGAGCGCCATATCGGCTCCATCGAAAAGGTCGGCGGCATCGGCGAAGGCGAGTTCGGCCAGATGAACAAGCTCCTGCAGCGTCTCGACCGCTTCTGGAACGACCAGATCCTCTATCGCCTGTAATCGGCAAAACCCCGTCTGCCGCCTTATCCACGAGGCGGCGGCCGCCCAGAAGACCTCCATCAGCGATCGGAACCGGATGCGTCCCTGCGTATCCGGCTCTCGCGTTTTCATCTTGAAAAGAGGAAATTCACGGACCAACACGGCTTTGTGACGCAGGGATACCTGACACCAATTCGCCATATTGCTATGGGACCGGCTGAATGGAATGGGCCGGCGGACATTTCTCTCTTCACGACACCGCGATGACGATGAGGCCTTTGCCGGCAGCGCTTTATTTTTGCGCGTTTGTTAACCATATCCCTGTAGGCGTCGTGATGATGCTCGGGACCAGATGGGTAGGATGATGTCGAAGAAGATTGGATCTGAAGCTCTTTCCCGCCGCGCGTTGCTGCGTTCGGCCGTTTCCGCTGGTGCTGCCGCGCTCGCCGCACCGGCTTTCGCCCAGTCGGCAGTCGACGATCTGATCAATGCGCCGCGCCGCGGCACCTGGGACGACCAGTTCGATGCGAAGGCTGCGTCGCGCACCGCCGTCAACGTCGTCTCCAACAATCCGGTTCTGGGGCCAAGCGGGCCGGCCAATATCCAGCAAGCGATCATGGACTACCAGCAGATCGTCTCGGGCGGCGGCTGGCCGGAAGTCAATCCCGCCGGCCAGCGGTTGAGGCTCGGCGTGGTGGATCCGAGCGTGCAGGTGCTGCGCCAGCGCCTTGCGATTTCCGGCGATCTGCCGCGCGAGGCGGGGATGTCGTCTTCCTTCGATTCCTATGTCGATGGAGCGGTAAAACGCTTCCAGGCGCGTCACGGCCTTCCTGCCGATGGCGTGCTTGGCGAATTCACGGTAAAGGCCATGAATATCCCGGCGGATGTGCGTCTGCGCCAGCTGGAAACCAACTTGGTTCGGCTGCAGTCCATGTCGGGTGATCTCGGTCCCCGCTATGTGATGGTCAATATTCCCGCCGCCTATATCGAGGCCGTGGAAAACGACCGCGTGGCGCTGCGCAACAGCGCAGTCGTCGGCCGCATCGACCGACCGACACACGCCATCAACTCAAAGATCTACGAGGTCATCCTCAATCCGTATTGGACCGCGCCGCGCTCGATCGTCGAAAAAGACATCGTGCCGCTGATGCGCAAGGACCCGACCTATCTGGCGCGCAACAACATTCGCCTGATCGACGGCAAGGGCAACGAAGTTGCCCCGGAGACGGTCGACTGGTTCGCGCCCAAGGCGCCGAACCTGATGTTCCGGCAGGACCCCGGCAAGATCAATGCCATGGCCTCGACGAAGATCAACTTCCACAATCCGAACAACGAATACATGCACGACACGCCCCAGCAGGGCCTGTTCAACAAGCTGATGCGTTTCGAATCATCCGGCTGCGTGCGGGTGCAGAACGTTCGGGATCTCATCACCTGGCTGCTGCGCGATACGACCGGCTGGTCGCGTCAGGAGATCGAACGCGTGATCTCGACCCGCCAGAACACCCCGATCAAGCTTACCCAGGAAGTGCCGGTCTATATCGTTTACATCACGGCGTGGTCGGCGAGGGACCGTGTCGTCCAGTTCCGCGACGACATCTACGAGCGCGACGGCAATCAGGAACTGGCGCTTCAGACCACGACCGGTATCGAAAAACCCGCGGGCTCCATCGAGGACGACATGTTGCCGCAATAAGCGCGCGAGGATTTGCCGTCTGGAAAGCCGCATCGTCAAAGGGTGCGGCTTTTTCGTTTCCATACGGCTCCGCCCGCGTCTTCCGGCCGGCAAATGTCGTTCCCCGTATTGCTCTCAGGAAGGCGGAACGCTAAGACGCGACAATCGCATGCACACCCCTTTGAGGAGCCTCGCCCATGTCGAACACCGATGCTTTCTTCTCTCGCCCGCTTGCCGACTCGGACCCGGAGATTTTTGGCGCGATCGAGAAGGAGCTGGGTCGCCAGCGCCACGAGATCGAGCTGATCGCTTCGGAGAACATCGTCTCTCGCGCCGTGCTCGAAGCGCAGGGCTCGATCATGACCAACAAGTATGCGGAAGGCTATCCGGGCAAGCGCTATTACGGCGGCTGCCAGTTCGTGGACATCGCCGAAGAACTCGCAATCGAACGCGCCAAGAAGCTGTTCGGCGTCAACTTCGTCAACGTCCAGCCGAACTCCGGTTCGCAGATGAACCAGGCCGTCTTTCTGGCGCTGCTGCAGCCGGGCGACACCTTCATGGGCCTTGATCTCAATTCGGGCGGTCACCTGACGCACGGTTCGCCGGTCAATATGTCCGGCAAGTGGTTCAACGTCGTTTCCTACGGCGTACGCGAAGGCGACAACCTGCTCGACATGGACGAGGTGCAGAGGAAGGCCGAAGAGCACAAGCCGAAGCTCATCATCGCCGGCGGCACCGCCTATTCGCGCATCTGGGACTGGAAGCGCTTTCGTGAGATTGCCGATTCGGTCGGCGCCTATCTCATGGTCGACATGGCTCATATCGCGGGCCTCGTTGCCGGTGGCCAGCATCCGTCGCCGTTCCCGCACTGCCATGTGGCCACGACGACGACGCACAAGTCGCTCCGCGGCCCGCGCGGCGGCGTCATCCTCACCAATGACGAGGAGCTGGCCAAGAAGTTCAATTCGGCCGTCTTCCCCGGCCTCCAGGGGGGTCCGCTGATGCACATCATTGCCGCCAAGGCCGTTGCCTTCGGCGAAGCGCTGAAGCCGGAGTTCCAGGATTATGCCGCCCAGATCGTCAAGAATGCCAAGACGCTTGCCGAGACACTGAAGGCTGGCGGCCTCGACATCGTGTCCGGCGGCACAGACAACCACCTGATGCTGGTCGACCTGCGCAAGAAGAACGCCACCGGCAAGCGGGCGGAGGCAGCGCTCGGCCGCGGCTACATCACCTGCAACAAGAACGGCATTCCTTTCGATCCGGAAAAGCCCTTCGTTACGTCAGGTATCCGCCTAGGCACCCCGGCCGGCACGACCCGCGGTTTCAAGGAAGCGGAATTCAAGGAGATCGGCAATCTCATCGTCGAGGTCCTCGACGGGCTGAAGATCGCCAATTCCGACGAGGGCAACGCGGCTGTAGAGGCTGGTGTTCGGGAGAAGGTGGTAGCGCTTACCGACCGGTTCCCGATGTACCCCTATATGTGATCCTTAAGGAGAGGCGATGCGCTGCCCCTATTGCGGTTCGGAAGACACGCAGGTCAAGGATTCGCGTCCGGCGGAGGATTTTACCTCCATCCGCCGGCGGCGCATCTGCCCGGATTGCGGCGGCCGTTTCACCACGTTCGAACGGGTGCAGCTTCGTGAGTTGATGGTCACGAAGAAGACCGGCCGGAAGGTGCCGTTCGACCGTAATAAGCTGGTGCGGTCCTTCCAGATCGCGCTACGCAAGCGTCCGGTGGACAATGACCGGATCGAGAGGGCGGTATCGGGCATCGTGCGTCGCCTGGAAAGTTCCGGCGAAAGCGAGATTTCGTCCGAAGAGATCGGCCTGCAGGTCCTGGAGGCGCTGAAGAGTCTCGATGACGTGGCCTTCGTCCGCTACGCCTCCGTCTACCGGGATTTTTCCCATGCGGAAGATTTCGAGAAGGTGATCGAAGAGATCAACGCCAAGATCGCCCGCGATCCCGGCCTGGAGCCATGAGGAATGACCGCCTCTGACGACCGGCGGTTCATGGCAGAGGCGTTGCGCCTTTCGCGACAGAATACGGGGCTGACGGGCACCAACCCCTCTGTCGGCTGCGTGGTCGTCAAGAACGGCGAAGTGGTCGGCAAGGCGGTGACGGCACCCGGCGGTCGTCCGCATGCGGAAACGCAGGCTCTCGACATGGCCGGTGAGAGAGCACGCGGATCGACGGTCTATGTGACGCTGGAACCCTGTTCGCATTTTGGCAGGACGCCCCCTTGCGCCAACGCGCTGGTTGAAGCCGGCGTCGCGCGTGTCGTGGTCTGCCTGACCGATCCGGACCCGCGGGTTTCGGGCAGAGGGCTCGCCATCCTTCGCGATGCGGGCATTGCGGTCGAGTCCGGGCTGATGGAGGACGAGGGGCGGCGGGCACATGCCAGCTACCTCATGCGCCAGACGAAGGGTCGCCCACATGTGACTCTGAAGCTTGCAGTTTCCGCCGATGGGATGCTTGGGCGGCGCGGCGAGGAAGTGGCGATTACAGGGCCTGAGGCGAGGGCCGAGGTACATCGGTTGCGAGCCAGGTCGGACGCGGTCCTCGTCGGCATTGGCACCGTGCTCTCGGACGACCCTGAACTGACCGTGCGTCTGCCGGGGCTAGAGACCAGGTCTCCGATCCGCATCGTGCTGGATCGCCAACTGCAGCTGCCGCTCGAGTCCAAACTTGTAAAAACGGCGAGAGACGTGCCGGTCATCGTCGTTGCTTTACCTCCATCCGGTGCGGAGGCAGCGCGCGGATCTGCGCCCTCGATGAAGCGCGAACGATTGATCAAGGCCGGCGCCGAGATCATGGACGCGAGTGATCTCGACATCCTGCTCGCCGTTTTCGCCGCCAGAGGCATCTCTTCGCTCTTGATCGAAGGCGGGGCTGTTATCGCAAAAGCCTTCCTCGATGCCGGTCTTGTTGATCGCATCCTGCTGTTTCAGGGGATGGGCACGGTCGGAGAGGGCGGCCTTGAATCACCGCTGACGCCACCCGATATGCCGGCTGGATTTGCTCTGATCCGAGAGGATAACTTCGGCCCCGACCGTTGTTTCGATTACGAAAGAGGTTTTTGATGTTTACCGGTATTGTCACCGATGTCGGCACGGTTGCCGCAACGACGCCGATGGACGAGGGCATCAAGCTTCGTATCGCGACGAACTACGATCCGAAGACCATCGACATGGGAGCCTCGATCGCCCATGGCGGCGTCTGCCTCACGGTCACCAACCTGCCGGCGGATGGCAGCAACGAACGCTGGTTCGAGGTCGAAGCGTGGGAAGAGGCGCTGCGGCTGACGACGATCGGCAGCTGGAAGGAAGGCACCCGCGTCAATCTCGAGCGGGCTCTGAAGATCGGCGACGAACTCGGCGGTCACATTGTCTCCGGGCATGTTGATGGCACTGCTGAAATCCTGTCGGTCGAGCCTGAGGGCGAGGCGGTCCGTATCCGGTTGCGCGCTCCCGAACATCTTGCCCGTTTCGTCGCACCAAAGGGATCCGTCGGACTTGACGGTACCTCGCTTACCGTCAATGCGGTGGATGGGACGGATTTCGACGTGCTGCTGATCCGTCACACGCTTGCGGTCACCACCTGGGGCGACCGCAAGGCCGGTGATCTGGTCAATTTCGAGGTCGATACCATGGCGCGTTATGCAGCACGCCTTGCGGAGTTTCCGGCGAGGGCCTGAGTTATTCCTTGTCGGTGAACTGCCCATGGATCTCCTTGAACCGCGGAGCGATCTTCGCGAAGACCTCGACCAGACCGGGATCAAAATGTGTTCCGGCGTCCCTGACGATGATGTCGACGGCTTCGTCATGCGACATGGCGGGTTTGTATATCCGCTCGGAAACCAGGGCGTCATAGGCGTCGGCGATCGCCATGATCCGGCCGCCGATCGGGATATCCTCCCCCTGGAGTCCTCGGGGATAGCCTGTTCCATTCCACTTTTCATGGTGGGTATGGGCGATTTCCCTGGCGACGCTTAGGAAGGGCGTGGCCGATCCCATATAGCGTTCCGCGGTGGCTATGGCCGCCCGGCCGAGCTCGGCATGGCTCTTCATGACCTCGTATTCCTTCGCATCGAGCTTGCCCGGTTTCAGGAGGACACTGTCGGGAATGCCGACCTTACCAATATCGTGCAGCGGCGCCGACTTATGGAGCAGGTCGATCGCCTCGTCGCTCAGCTCCTCGGCATATACTCCCTGTTCCTTCAGAGCTTCGGCGAGCGCACGCACATAGTGCTGGGTGCGGCGAATGTGATTGCCGGTTTCATAGTCACGCGTTTCGGCAAGCGAAGCCATGGCCAGGATCAACGCATCGCGGGCGCGTGCAGCTTCCTCCTTTGCGGCAGCAAGAGCGTTGATCAGCGCAACATTGGTCATCGCGACGGCGGCGCTATTGGCTATCTGCTGCAAAAGGCGGACGGCCTCTTCCGAGGGGCGCTCCGCCTTGGCCCAATAGGCTTCAATTGCGCCCACCGGATCTTCCTTCCGTACCGGAACCACAACCAGACTTTTAACGAAGGTGCCCTGATAGGCAGCGTGTGGGATCCTGTCGTCCCGAGCGATATCTTCGATG
Source organism: Neorhizobium sp. S3-V5DH (assembly GCF_004343065.1). Classification (NCBI taxonomy): domain Bacteria; kingdom Pseudomonadati; phylum Pseudomonadota; class Alphaproteobacteria; order Hyphomicrobiales; family Rhizobiaceae; genus Neorhizobium; species Neorhizobium sp. S3-V5DH. The sequence goes on along the minus strand of NZ_SMCL01000004.1, from coordinate 204,780 downwards.
ACGACCAGTTCGCCATGTTTCATGGCCCAGCCGGAAATGCAGCTTTCCGATGGAAGGCGTCGGTCCCTCCAGAGCGGCGCGACTGCGTCGTCATCGGCATAGTAGCACCTGTCGTTTTCCCGAAGGACGAAGCTCACGCCATCGGCACCGATCAAGTCGCGGGCGGACTGACGCAGTACTGCCATGATCCCGTCGATGCCGCGCGCCATGGACATCTGCAAGATCAGGTCGTCCACGCGGTTGACTGGAAAAGGATTCTGATTCACGAGGCCGTCCATCTTCCCGCTTGTCTGGTTCATTATATATTAAAACTGACTAATAGAAGAAAAGTGCCAGAATTGGCACCATGGAAGCGTCGGTTCAGTGACGCGACATTACCACGATTGGTCCGTGATAGTCGGCCCTTGCGATTTCCCGGAAACCAAGCTTGGCGGCAACCCGAAGCGATGCGCCGTTCTCGGGGCTGATGATGCAGGTCATCTCCATATCCGGAAAGTGTGCCGCACCCCACTCGACCATGGCGCCGGCAGCTTCAGTTGCGTAGCCAAGGCCATGTACGGAAGGAATGAGCGCCCATCCGGTCTCCAATGTCCCCTCAATCGTCGGCTGAAAGTCTCGGCGCATGTCCTGAAAACCGGCCTCGCCGAGGAAGCGGCCGGTGCCTTTTTCCTCGATTGCCAGAAAGCCGAATCCCAACAGATGCCACATGCCGGTGACCCGCAACATTCGCCCCCAGCTGTTTTCGCGTGTCGAGGGGACGCCGGTGATGAAGCGAACCACGTCGGGATCAGCCCAGAAAGCGGCATAGGCTTCGAATTCGTCGAGCCGATGCGGGCGAAGGATCAGTCGTTCGGTTTCGATGGTCGGAATCATTGTCGCAAACTCCGGTGGATCAAAAGCGGCCGCTTCCACAACGCCGCCGAAGGAGATATTCCTGATTCGCATCCCTGCGATCAGCTAAATTCGCTTGCCATTCTGTCCGTCGCGTGTTTTGACCGCGGCCTGCCGAAGCCAGATCTGAACCGGCCCGATATCATGAAGGTGAACCATGTCGCGTGAAACCGCTCCACACATCCTGATCGTCGAGGCACGTTTCTACGATGACATGGCCGATGCGCTCCTCGACGGCGCGACCCATGCCCTCAAAGAAGCCGGTGCGACCTATGACGTTGTCACCGTGCCCGGCGCGCTCGAAATTCCGCCCGCAATCGCCATGGCGCTCGATGCGGCGGAAGAGGGCGGTACGGAGTACCATGGCTTCGTCGCGCTCGGCATGGTCATTCGCGGCGAGACCTATCATTTCGACATCGTTGCAAACGAGTCTTCTCGGGCTCTCATGGATCTTGCGGTTTCGGAATCGCTGGCGATCGGCAACGGCATTCTGACGGTCGAGAACGACGACCAGGCCTGGGCGCGTGCGCGCCGGGCGGACAAGGACAAGGGCGGCTTTGCCGCGCGTGCGGCGCTGAGCATGATCGCGCTGCGCGAAAAGCTGAATGGCGGTTGAATTTATGGCGAAGGAAGACGAACATCCGGTGAAGCCGGCCAACCAGCGGGGCGCGGCCCGTCTCGCGGCCGTGCAGGCGCTTTACCAGATGGATATCGGCGGCACGGGCGTTCTCGAAGTCGTGGCCGAATATGAGGCGCACCGGCTCGGCCAGGAACTGGACGGCGACACGTATCTCAAGGCCGACCCGTCCTGGTTCCGCTCGATCGTCGCAGGCGTCGTCCGCGACCAGGTGAAGATCGATCCGCTGATCCGTTCGTCGCTCCAGGTGGACTGGCCGCTCTCCCGCCTCGATTCGACGCTGCGCGCCATTCTGCGCGCGGGCACCTTCGAGATCCTCGAGCGCAAAGACGTGCCGGTCGCGGTCATCGTGACAGAGTATGTCGAGATCGCGCGTGCCTTCTTCGCGGAGGAAGAACCGCGGATCGTCAATGCGGTTCTCGACCGCATCGCCAAGCAGGTGCGGGGCGACACCAAGAAATAAGCGAAGGATAGCGGCATGGACGGCGTGGTGGACGGACTTCAGACACAGTTGCGCACGGCCCGTCGCAGTGTCGCCTTGCTTGCCGCGGCCCAGGCTATCCTGGGATCGGCGCCGCCGGTGGTCTTTTCGCTGGGCGGCTTGGTCGGTTACCAGCTACTGAGCGACGACAAGTCGCTGGCGACGGCTCCTCTCACCGGTTTCAATATCGGCATGGCAGTCGGTGCCGTCGCCATTGCCGTTGCGTCCCGTTTTTTGGGCCGCAAACAGAGTTTCATGCTCGGAGCTGTTCTCGGCGCGGTTGGCGCCGGCATTGGCGCGGTCGCGCTGTTTCAATCGAACTTCTGGCTTTTTGCGCTCGGGATGCTGCTGATGGGCCTTTGTGGCGGCGCCACGCAGAAGATCCGCTTTGCCGCCGCAGATGCTTCGCCCTCCTTCTACAAGCCGAAGGCAATTTCCTGGATTCTCGCAGCCGGGATCGTTTCGGCCATCCTCGGCCCGCAGCTGGCCATCTGGACCAAGGACCTGGCGGCGCCGGTGCTTTTTGCCGGTGCCTTCATCGCGATCATACCCCTGTTTCTCATTGCGGTTCTGATGCTCCTGCCGCTCAGACTGCCGGCAATGACCTCCAACTCGACGGCAACCATGCCGGCTCGCCCGCTGTCTGAAATTGTCACTAGCCAACGATTCCTGACCGGCATGATCTGCGGCATCAGCAGCTATGCGCTGATGACATTCATGATGACGGGAGCGCCGCTGGCGATGGTCATCGGTTGCGGCTTCCCGACCGAGATGGCGACGCTTGGTATCCAGTGGCATGTGCTTGCCATGTTCGCTCCAAGTTTCTTCACCGGCATGCTGATTTCCCGCTTCGGCGTGGAAAAGATTGTGGCTGCCGGCTTCGTCATACTGATGGGCTGTGCGGTCATCGCGCATATGGGCATTGAGCTCTGGAATTTCTGGGGAGCCTTGGTGCTGCTCGGCATCGGCTGGAATTTCGGTTTCATCGGATCGACGGCAATCGTCGCTTCGAGCTATCGGCCCCATGAGGCCGATAAGGTGCAGGGGTTCCATGACATCATCCTCTTCACCGCGGTCGCTCTCTCCTCCTTCTCGTCCGGCAAGATATTCACGGCCTATGGGTGGTCGTTCATGAACCTGATCATCTGGCCAGTTGCGATTGTCTGCCTGGTTCTCGTGCTGGCCTTGATGCTGAAATCCACTTCCGCAAAATCCGCCTAGAGACTTGCCCTCTCGGGGCTTGACGCCAATTCAACTCCACCGCAATCTCGCCTCCGCGTGATCGGCCCTGGATTCTTGGGAGGGGATTCGGTCGTTTGCGCGAGAATGCGCGTGGAGTACAGCGACGGTCCAGAATGTCCCGGGGACAGGGTGGTACGTTGTGGGGTGCATGGCCGGTGGAATGTTCCGCTTGGGCTTAGGGAGAGGAAGAAGCGAATGTCCGTAATTTTAGGTGTGATCGTTTGCGGCCTGCTATCGATCATTTATGCCGCCTGGGCGACGCGTTCAGTTCTGGCTGCCGATCAGGGCAATCAGCGCATGCAGGAAATCGCCGGCTATATCCGTGAAGGCGCACAGGCCTATCTGACGCGCCAATACATGACGATCGCCATGGTCGGCGTTGTCGTCACCATTCTCGCCTGGTTGCTTCTGTCCGGCACCGCCGCGCTCGGCTTCATTATCGGTGCCGTGCTTTCAGGCGCCGCGGGCTTCATCGGCATGCATGTCTCGGTTCGCGCCAACGTCCGCACCGCTCAGGCCTCCTCGCAAAGCTTGGCCGCCGGTCTCGACATCGCCTTCAAATCAGGCGCCATCACCGGCATGCTGGTTGCGGGTCTCGCTCTCCTCGGCGTTTCCATCTACTACTGGGTGCTGACCGCAGGCTTGGGGCACCCGAGCGGCTCGCGCGAAGTCATCGATGCCCTCGTGGCGCTCGGCTTTGGCGCTTCGCTGATCTCTATTTTTGCCCGTCTCGGCGGCGGTATCTTCACCAAGGGAGCCGATGTCGGCGGCGACCTGGTCGGCAAGGTCGAAGCGGGCATTCCAGAGGACGATCCGCGCAACCCCGCGACGATTGCCGACAATGTCGGCGACAATGTCGGCGATTGCGCCGGCATGGCGGCCGACCTTTTCGAAACCTATGCCGTTTCCGTCGTCGCCACCATGGTCCTCGCTGCAATCTTCTTTGCCGGCGCACCGGTGCTGGAAACCGCGATGATCTATCCGCTGGCCATCTGCGGCGCCTGCATCGTCACCTCGATCATCGGCACCTTCTTCGTTAAGCTTGGCGCCAATGGCTCCATCATGGGCGCTCTTTACAAGGGCTTGATCGTCACCGGCCTTCTGTCGATCCTGGGGCTTGGCGCCGCCACCTCACTGACCATCGGCTGGGGCTCGATCGGTACCGTGGCCGGCCGGGAAATCACCGGCACAAACCTCTTCATCTGCGGCCTTCTCGGCCTCGTGGTGACGGCACTGATCGTGGTCATCACCGAATATTATACGGGTACGAACAAGCGCCCGGTCAATTCCATCGCCCAGGCGTCGGTAACCGGTCACGGCACCAACGTCATTCAGGGGCTCGCCGTCTCGCTCGAATCGACCGCCTTGCCTGCGATCGTCATCGTCGGCGGCATCATTGCGACCTATCAGCTTGCCGGCCTGTTCGGGACCGGGATCGCGGTTACCGCCATGCTCGGCCTCGCCGGAATGATCGTCGCGCTCGACGCCTTCGGCCCCGTCACCGACAATGCCGGCGGCATTGCCGAAATGTCCCATCTGCCGCCGGAAGTGCGCAAGTCTACCGATGCGCTCGACGCGGTCGGCAACACGACCAAGGCGGTCACCAAGGGCTATGCCATCGGCTCGGCTGGCCTTGGCGCCCTGGTGCTTTTCGCGGCCTATTCCAACGACCTAAAATATTTCGTCGCCAACAGCGCCCAGTATCCCTATTTCAACGGCGTCGGCGAGATCAATTTCGATCTTTCAAACCCGTATGTCGTTGCGGGCCTGATCTTCGGCGGTCTTATCCCCTATCTCTTCGGCGGCATCGCGATGACTGCCGTCGGGCGCGCTGCCGGCTCCATCGTTGAGGAAGTGCGCATGCAGTTCCGCAACAAGCCGGGCATCATGCAGGGAACGGAGCGTCCGGATTATGGCAGGGCCGTCGATATCCTGACCAAGGCAGCGATCCGCGAGATGATCATTCCGTCGCTGCTGCCGGTCCTCGCGCCGATCGTCGTCTATTTCGGCGTGCTGCTCATCTCCGGCGGCGACAAGGCATCAGCCTTTGCAGCACTTGGCGCCTCGCTGCTCGGGGTGATCGTCAACGGCCTTTTCGTGGCGATCTCGATGACATCAGGCGGTGGTGCCTGGGACAATGCCAAGAAGAGCTTCGAAGATGGTTTCGTGGACAAGGACGGCACTCGGCACCTCAAAGGGTCGGAGGCGCACAAGGCATCCGTCACCGGCGACACCGTGGGCGATCCCTACAAGGATACAGCCGGTCCTGCCGTCAATCCGGCCATCAAGATCACCAACATCGTAGCTCTTCTGCTGCTTGCGGTTCTTGCCGGCTGAGAGCCCGCCTGACAAAAAACGTGTCTCACAAACAAAAGGCCCGCGGGCGCGTCTCCCGCGGGCCTTTTCTATAGATAAGACCGGCGCTCTAGCGGTTGCCGAGCCCGCCCGCGCCGAGGAGGTTGCGCGCTGCTGCCGCACCTGCGCCTGCAGCGCCAGCGCCGCCGGAAAGAAGCTGCTGCAGGAAGGTCAGATCGCGGCCGCCTGTCGGCGTCGTCCGGGAAATGGTGTCGAACACCTTGCCGTCCTGCATCGTGTAATTGGCCTTGCGGGCCACCGTGCCGTTCTTGTCGAAATAAATCGCCAGCACGGTCTGATCGACCAGCCGGGGCTTCATGAACGCCACGGCGCGTTCACGCTTCTGGGAGATGTAATAGAAGACTTCGGTATCGAAGGTCGCCGTCGTCGACGGCGTACCCATGGTCAGCAGCACCTGTTCGCGGCTCGACCCCTCAGGAATGAGGTTCAGCGACTGCTGGTCGATGACGTAGCCGTTGTACATGGTATCGCCAAGCTGCATCGATGTGCAGCCGGACACGGTCATGGATGCGACGACAATCGCCGTCGCGGTCTTACTCAAGAATGTCATCTCGTACCCGAAAACCCGCTTGTTCAACCGCATCCCCCAAAACTCGACCCGTCCCTGCTGTTCATACCATTGTGGCTATTCGGGGACATCAGGCTGATCCTTGCCGTTATGCGGGGCGAAAGGATCACGACCCCGTTCGCTGACCGGCGGAACGGCATTGCAATTCGTGCCTGCTTCGGTAAACCAGCTTTCGTTTCCATGCAACATGGCCGACCGTCAGCCGGAGATCTTCGTGGAGGCAAATAACGGGAATTCAGATGATTTTCAGGCTTTTCAAGAAGAAGAACCACAACCGCGCGATCGTTGATCGGCAATATGCCGCTTTGACCTCGGCTGCGCGCATTCCTTTCTTCTACAGTGACCTCGACGTGCCCGACACTGTCATGGGCCGTTTCGAGATGCTGTCGATCGTGATGATCCTGTTCTTCCGCCGCACCGCAAGGTCCGAAGCAAGCGGACAAGAGCTTGCCCAGGAAATTGTCGACGCCTTTTTCCAGGATATCGACCACTCCATCCGCGAACTCGGAATCGGAGACCAGGGTGTGCCCAAGCGCATGAAGAGGCTTGCGGGCATGTTTTATGGAAGGCTCGAGAGCTATGCTGCCGCTCTCGAGGCAGGCGACACCGAAAAGCTTGCGGATGCGCTTCGGCGCAATATCTATCCGGAAACGGCAGATGCACCCGCAATGCTTGGGCTAGCAGGATGGATGATCGCGACGGAAGCAGCACTTGCCGGCGTATCCGAAGATGAGATTTCCCGCGGGCAGGCGGTTCTGCCTTTGCCGGGGAAGTGAGGTTCAATGAAGAACATCCATGACGGGGGCGGAAAGCCTCCCTTTTCCTATCCTGTGAAGGTAGGGCATATATCGGCCAATCCGGTGACCGTGCATCTGGAGGCGAATGAACGGGAATGTGCCGACCTGGCGACGCTTTGGCAGGTCGTGTCCGTAAAATCGTTGATAGCGGACCTGCAGATTACGCGCTGGAAAAAGGACGGTGTTCGGCTGAAGGGGCGGGTTACGGCAGATATCGTGCAGTCCTGCGTCGTGACGCTCGATCCGGTCGAATCGAAGATCGATGAGGATTTCGAGCAGATATTCGTGCCGGAGGGTTCCAAGCTTGCCCGGATCGTTACGAACGAGGCAGCCGAGATGGTACTGGATCCGGAAGGGCCAGACCTCCCGGAAACATTTGCCGGCGACACCATAGACGCCGGCGTGGCCGTTGCCGAATTTGCGGCCCTTGCTATCGATCCTTATCCGCGCAAGGCCGGTGTCGAATTTGCCACCCATTTGGAAGGCGACGGAGACGGGACGTCGGGCCGCCCGAATCCCTTTGCTGCCCTGAAAGACTGGAAAAAGGACTGACGGCTGTTGTAAGCAGCGACAAAAACTATATTTTGGCCACGAATTCGCCGGCAGCGCCGCGCAGGAGCAAGGCCACAGAAGTCGCTAGAACCGGCGCATGACCTGTAATTGGATCATGTGCCCGGCGAAGGATAAGGATCAGGAACGCGTGGTCAGAATTTCTCTTGACGCCATGGGTGGCGATTTTGGGCCCGAGGTCGTCATTCCCGGCGCCGCCAAGGCGCTGGATCGCCATCCGGATGTGACGTTCCTCATCTATGGGCTGAAGGCCGAATGTGAGCCGTGGCTGGCCAAATACCCGAAGCTGCGCGATAAATCGGTCTTTCATGAGTGCGAACTTGCCGTCAGCATGGAGGAGAAACCGAGCCAGGCGTTGCGCCGTGGCCGTTATGTCTCGACCATGTGGCGTTCGATCGAGGCGGTGAAGCTCGGCGAGGCCGATGTCGCGGTTTCCGCCGGCAATACCGGTGCGCTGATGGCCATGGCAAAATTCTGTCTGCGCACCATGGCCAATATCGAGCGCCCGGCGATCGCCGGCATCTGGCCGACGTTGAAGGGCGAAAGCATCGTCTTGGATATCGGCGCGACGATCGGTGCCGATTCGCAGCAGCTCCTCGATTTCGCCCTGATGGGCGGTGCCATGGCCCGCGCGCTCTTTGAGGTGGACCGGCCGACCGTCGGCCTTCTCAATGTCGGCGTTGAGGAGGTGAAAGGCCAGGAAGAGGTGAGGGAGGCCGGACGGCTGATCCGCGAAGCCAATCTGCCCACCATCGCTTATCACGGCTTCGTGGAGGGCGATGACATCGGCAAGGGTACCGTGGACGTGGTGGTGACCGAGGGCTTCACCGGCAACATCGCCTTGAAGACGGCGGAGGGAACGGCGCGGCAGATCGCGACGCTTCTCCGTGAAGCCATGTCGCGGACCATCTTTGCCAAGATCGGCTATCTGCTCGCCAAAAGCGCGTTCGACCGGCTGCGCGAGAAAATGGACCCGAACAGGGTCAATGGCGGGGTTTTCCTTGGTTTGAACGGCATCGTCATCAAGAGCCATGGGGGCACCAATGCCGACGGTTTCGCTGCCGCGATCGATGTCGGCTACGACATGGCGCGTAACGACCTGAACGCCAAGATTGTACAGGATTTGAAGGTTTATCATGCCCGCCGCCAGCCGCCTGCTGGCCCCGAAGCAGCATGACGACAGGATGTGAAAGAGAATGATCCGTTCAGTGGTTCGCGGTTACGGGGCAGCTCTGCCGAAGCGGGTAGTGCCTAACAAAGAGCTGGAAAGCATCGTCGAAACATCCGATGAATGGATCGTCCAGCGCACCGGCATCCGCCAACGTTACATCGCAGGCGAGGGGGAGACGACGGCGTCGCTTGGTGAGCAAGCCGCTCGCGCCGCGCTCGCCAATGCCGGGTTGACCCCGGACGATATCGATCTGGTATTGGTCGCCACCTCGACGCCTGACAACACCTTTCCGGCGACCGCGGTGAACATCCAAAATCGCCTCGGCATGACACATGGTTATGCCTTCGATATGCAGGCTGTCTGCTCCGGCTTCGTTTATGCAGTGGCGACTGCAGACATGCATATTCGCGGCGGCATGGCCAAGCGTGTGCTGGTGATTGGCGCGGAGACCTTTTCCCGGATTCTCGACTGGAAAGACCGCACCACCTGCGTTCTCTTCGGCGACGGCGCTGGCGCGCTTGTGCTGGAGGGGCAGGAGAGCGAGGGGACGATCGCCGACCGAGGCGTTTTGACCGCGCATCTCCGTTCTGACGGCACCCATAAGGAAAAGCTCTATGTCGACGGTGGGCCGTCCACCACCGGAACCGTCGGCCATCTGCGGATGGAGGGCCGCGAGGTCTTCAAGCACGCAGTCGGGATGATCACCGACGTGATCGAAGCCGCCTTCGCTGCAACGGGCACGACCGCGGAAGATTTGGACTGGCTGGTGCCGCACCAGGCCAACCGGCGCATTATCGACGGTTCGGCCAAGAAGCTCGGAATCCCGCCCGAAAAGGTCGTTGTGACGGTCGACTTGCATGGCAACACGTCGGCGGCTTCGATTCCGCTGGCGCTTTCGGTGGCCGCAGGCGACGGACGGATCAAACAGGGCGACCTGGTCATGCTCGAGGCCATGGGCGGCGGCTTCACCTGGGGTGCGCTCCTTCTTCGCTGGTGAGGCGTAATTTGAGCGGAAACGCAAATATGTCATTGCGCACAGGTGCTTGACCCTCGCGCTCAAGCAAAATACTCTCTATCGGCTTTGACAAGATCAATTTCGAAAATTGGGCGGGGATCATGGCCGGCAAGACAGTAACACGCGCGGATCTGGCAGAGTCGGTATTCCGCAAGGTCGGGCTATCCCGAACGGAGTCGGCCGAACTTGTCGAAACCGTCATCGATGAGATTTGCAACGCCATCGTGCGCGGCGAAATGGTCAAGCTTTCGTCGTTTGCCACGTTCCAGGTCCGGGCGAAGAACGAGCGTATTGGTCGCAATCCGAAGACCGGCGAGGAAGTGCCGATCTCTCCGCGCCGTGTCATGACCTTCAAGGCGTCGAACGTCCTGAAGCAACGCATTCTCAAGGCTCACACGGCGCGCAAGGCCAAGCAGAAACCGCCAAGCCCCGTTGCCTGATGCGAGCCGCCCCGGCTGCAATCACTCCAATCCTGTGAACATGCTTGAATCTTTCAGCGCAAACCGTTGAGATATGTTCGATTCGTCGCATAATCCCATATGCGTGAAAGGCCGCCGCCCTCCGCGGTGTCGGCAGGCTGCTGTTGGAGACTGATCTTGGATAAGAGCCCGGATGCCTTTCGTACGATCAGCGAGGTCGCCGATGATCTCGACCTGCCTCAGCATGTGCTGCGCTTCTGGGAGACGCGTTTTCCGCAGATAAGACCAATGAAGCGCGGGGGCGGACGCCGCTATTATCGTCCGGAAGACGTTGATCTGCTAAAGGGTATCCGACACCTTCTCTACGACCATGGTTATACGATCAAGGGCGTCCAGAAGCTCCTGAAGACCAACGGCAACAAGTTTGTCGCCGCAATCGCTTCGGGCGATCTTGCCACCATGGAAGCAATCATGGCGGCAAACAGCGAGAAGCATGTCGAGCCGAAGATCAGCGCCTCGGAAGAGGATCAGGTCGTCGGACGGCCCAAGGTAAAGCCAAGCGGACGTTTCTTCGGTTTCGGCTCCTCCCATGAGGATGATCTGCCCGAGGTGTCGATCGGCAAGTCGAGTGTCGGCAAGGAAGATAGGGCGCTGCTCCAGGAGGCGCTGTTCGACCTTCTGGAATGCAAGCGGTTGCTTGACCAGGTCCGATAAGCGGTTCTCAATTTTTCTCGACCGGGGAACGTTACCTCAAATTTACCATTCACCCTTTGTTCATACGAAAAGGAGGATCATTTCCTCCACAGGATCAAAGGAGGTGAATTATGAGGAAGAAACTTGCCGTCGTCGCACTGTCCTTGATTACAGCCTTGAGCGGCATTGCGCCGGCCCAGGCCTTTCCAACGGTCGGCGCGCCGAAAATCGAAGCCCCGCAGGCGATCCAAACCGTCCAGTGGAGCGAGAACGCTTTGAGCCCCCGCCTGGAGAGCCGCCGCTATTGGCGGTACCGGGACGGCGGTCCGCGGCGCTATTATCGTGATCGCTACTATCGGGATAGCTACTACCGGGATCGCTATTATCGCCGCCACCGCGATTCTAATGTCGGTGCGATCATCGGTGGTCTTGCCGCCGGCGCCATCATCGGCGGAGCTTTGGCGCAGCCGCGTTACGTCACACCCCGGCGGTATGTCGGAGGCAATGCCCACGTGAACTGGTGCTACTCTCGCTACCGATCCTACAGGGCCTACGACAATACCTACCAGCCTTACGGCGGCCCGCGCCGTCAGTGCTATTCGCCATATTCGTGATCTCGACAAGGGTCCGCCCTGCCGGATCGGCAGGGCGGGTCATGCCGGTCTTTCCTGCAGGTTGAACAGATTTGTTTTTGGCGGATTTTTCTCTTGCGCCGACAGTGGCATGTCAGTAAGGAAGGCATGCTTCGTTCAGAAGCTGGTCGGGGCGTAGCGCAGCCCGGTAGCGCACTTGACTGGGGGTCAAGGGGTCGCTGGTTCAAGTCCAGTCGCCCCGACCATTTACCTCTCCCCCATTGCCTGATTGAAGCGGACTTACCACGGAAAAAGCCCCGCCGAAGCAGGGCTTTCGTATCTCCATTTTTGCTGGCCGATTAAATCTCCGGGCATCCCGGTCGATTGGCGAAGCGGATGCGATCCCGACCGTTGCGGGTCATGCCCTCCACTGTCACGCTTCGGTCGGTCACGCGGATAACTTCCGGACGACGGAAGCCTTCGTCGCGGGCTGCGGCCCGTGCTTCGCCGGGGCTGCAGCCGCGGCGATATTCGCGGTCTCTGTCCCGAATAACCGGCCGGACGCCGTCCGGTCCGAGACGAAGCTCGAGATCCTGCGCGGAAACGGACGTAGGGAGGGCGCCAAGGGCGCCAAACGAAAGGGCTGCGATCAGCCCCGTACTCGACAACATTTTCATCATCTTGTTCCTCCTTGCGCACTGCGGCGCGAACTGGTCACGCTTGGCGAACGACGGGAGGAGGGTAAAGGTTCCGCTGGATGGAAAAGTATGGGGCGAAAGATCGAACTACATCTGCTCGGGTTTCAGGCGTCGAGCCGAGCCGGTTCAAGTGATGGGAAGAACAGTCGGAAAGCCTATCTGAAGCGCGGCGCCCGGCTTGCATTCATCAGCAGTTCTTGCTGAGAGGCGAAAGGCCCAAGTAGTTTCAAAAGGCGGGCTTCCTCTTCTCGGTCCAGTCGGTAGCGCTTGGCGAATTCTGCGACGCTCCAGACTTTCTTGAGGCCCCGGTCCTCGATCTCATCCGTTTTGAGATACGTTGTCATCAGCTTCCCCTTAATTATTAGAACGTCAACTCACATGGTGAATTTTTGTTCCTGGGAATTTTGCGCTTTTATCGTTAAAAATTGTAACCGGTCGAAACGGCAATTTTTGCGATATTAGCTTCGCGTTGCGGCTCGTTTTTTACCGGGGAAAGGTGAGATGCCGGGACCGCAATTGCCCAACCGACGTATCGTCGTTGTAGGGCGGCTTCAGTCGTCGTTTGCCGCGTTCAGGTTCTGCGGCCGGATGCCTTCGTCGTGGGACTTCTGGCGCAGCCTGACTCCGGGACCGGCGCCGGCATCGTCGCCTTCACCGGCACCGAGAAAGAGAATGCCTCTTGATTCGAAGATGGTGCGCAGGCGCTCGGTGACATCGGAGCCTGCGAAGACCTGGGCCGCCTCTGCTTCCTCGATCACGGATTTTGAAAGACCGGAAGCGGCGGCAAGTTCCTCCACCGTTATCCCCGTCATGGCGCGTGCAGCACGCAGTTGAGAAGCTGTCAGCATGGGAACAATTTGGCGCGTCGGGAGCCCAAGTCAAGTGCTCGCGGGGCGTAGGGACGATCCTATGCGACGAAACCGATGTTCGAGTGCCGCGCAGCCCCAGACGATACCGAGCAGCAGGTAGAAGTGCCGCCAGTGGTCGGTGTCGATGACGTTGCCGATGATCGCATGGCCGAGGATCATGACCCAGGCGATCATCAGATAAGGCTGCCAGGGACGTTCGCGCAGCATATAGCGGAAGCCGAACCAGAGCGTCGACCAGATCATGACCTGATAGGTGACGGCACCGAGCCAGCCGTAGGTGGTGAGCGTCTTCAGCCAGATATTGTGTTCGTCTTCGCCGAACATCTTTCCGAACGCCATCGGCCCGAGCCCGAGCGGCCGTTCCATGGCCATCAGGAAGCCGATCTTGTGACGCTCGAAGCGCCCGAGACGCGCACCGTCATATTCCTGAACCAGTTTTGCCCGGTTCATGAAGAGGTCGTAGACCTGTTCGAACTGAAGCGCAATTGCCAGCGTGAGGGCGAGAAAGACGACTGCGCCCACAGCAATGGCCAGGATCTTCAATCGGAAGGCCGCTGTGCGTTCCTTCAGCAGCATAACGATGACGAGCGCGGCGCCGGCAAAGAGAAGCAGCCCCCAGGCTGCCCGCGAAAAGGAAAGAAAGATCCCGAGGGCCAGGATTAGAATTCCGAGGATCAGGAGCGGCGCCTGAATGAGCCGGCCGGTCAGCATCCGATAGAGAAGATAGAGCAGCGGCGCGACGAGATAGGGGCCGAAGACGTTCGGATCCTGGAAGGCGCCCATGGCGCGATTGTAGCGGGTGAAGACATGCGCGCCTGGAAACGCATTGAAATAGCCGAGGATACCGAGCAGCGAGGTGATGATCGCGGCGGTCACCCAGGCCTTGAAGATAAGGTTCAGCCGCCGGTGGTCGCTTTCGATGACGGCGGCATAAAAGACCGAACTGAGCGCCAGAAAGATCGAGACCGCGAAATACATCGGCGCCGCGCTCATGTCCTTCATGACGAACATGGAAGTGAGGCCGCTCAAGTTGAATGTCAGCAGCAGGACGAGGAGCGGCGCGACGGTGCGTGAAATCTTCAGACCGATCAGAAACCAGATACCGATCTGGATCACCATGATCAGTTCATAAGGAGCGGGTTCGGAAATCACGAAACCTGAGAGAAAGACGCCGAACGCAATCAGGCCGGTGCCCGCAAGCCTCAGTGCAGCCAACCGGCTGTCAAAATGACCCGGATGACCGTGGGCCGGATGATCGGCGGCGATGGCGCTCAATAGGCGTTGTCCGTGTTAAGCAGCCGGACCGGCGTCAGGAATAGGATCTTCAGGTCGAAGAGCAGCGACCAGTTCTCGATGTAATCGAGGTCGTAGGCCGTGCGGGCACGGATCTTCTCGTCGCTGTCAAGCTCGCCGCGCAGTCCGTTGATCTGCGCCCACCCGGTGACGCCCGGTTTGACGCGGTGGCGGGCAAAATAGCTCTCGACTACGTCCACATATTTGCGCTCGCCGGTTTGGGCACTCACCGCGTGCGGGCGCGGCCCGACGAGGGAGAGTTCGCCGCGCAGGACGTTGAAGAGCTGCGGCAGTTCGTCGATCGAGGATTTCCGAAGGAAACGCCCGACTGGCGTCACGCGAGGGTCGGCCTTGGTGACCGCCCTGATCGCACTCTGATCACTCATATTGGTGTACATCGAGCGGAACTTCAGGACCTGGATCACCTCGTTGTTGAAGCCGTGGCGCTTCTGCCGAAAGAGGATAGGGCCCTTGGAGGTTGCCTTCACGGCAATTGCCGCGATCAGCATGACGGGCCAGAGCAGGCTGATCGCGACCAGCGAAAACAGGATGTCGAAGACCCGCTTGGCAACCGAATCCCAATCGCGGATCGGCTTGTCGAAGATGTCGAACATCGGCACCGCCCCCACATGGGAATAGGAGCGGGGACGGAAGCGCAGGCGGTTTGCATGGGCGGCAAGCCGGATGTCGACCGGCAGGACCCAGAGCTTGCGCAAAAGCTGGAGGATGCGTTGCTCGGCGGTCGCGGGTAGCGCGATGATCAGCATGTCGATACGTGCAAGACGGGCGAATTCGACCAGTTCCGCGAAGGTGCCGAGCTTCGGATAACCGGCCACGACAGTTGGAGAGCGCTCGCTGTTTCGGTCATCGAAGATTCCGCAGATGCGGATATCGTTGTCTGGCTGCTGTTCCAGCTGGCGCACGAGCTGCTTTGCCGGCTCGCCGCCGCCAACGATGACGGCACGCCGCTCCATGACGCCGTTGCGCGCCCAGTTGCGGATGGCGAAGGCGGTGAGATGCCGCTCCAGAAGCAGGAAACCGGCGCCGGTTGCGAACCAGACAAGAAGAGCCGCAACGGAATAGGGCTCCGTTTCCGCCACGTGAAGGGCAGCCGCCGTCAGCGTAAAGCCGATCGTCCAGCCGACGAAAACACGCCTGGCCGTGCGGCTGGCGCCGCGCAGTGACGGGATCTGATAGGCATCCGCAAGCTGCAGCAACAGAACGGTGACGGTCGCGCCGGTGGCGATCAGGGCGAAGCGGGCGAGGAAGCCGCTGGCATCGGTGGGAGCCATTAACGCTCCGACGAGCAGGCCGATCGCGAGCATTGCCGCCAGCTCGAACAGGCGGAACTGGCCAATGAGCATGGCCGGAGAGGTGCTGTCGTTGCGAAACTGCTCTGCAATCTGCCGGGCGAGCGGATTGAGGACGATTGCTTCCTCCGCGGCGCGCGTTTTTTCGCTGGAACGGATTTCCGAAACCTTCCTTCGAAGGTTATCGACGTCGAACTGTTCGGACTTGCTCGGCTTGTTCATGGCCCAATCCTTTTCGCCTCCGGTCCAAGGAAGACGGAGGCACTGAAAAAGGACCTAGCAAAAAGAGGTGAAGGAAGCCTTTAGCGCCGGTCTGCCAAAGCGTCCGAGCCCAGCAGATTATGGTACAGGCCGAGCATCTCCCGGGCCATGACGGAGGCGGAAAAGACTGCCTTGAAGGCGTTCGGCTTTGGCATGACGTGCTCCCGCCAATCGGGCGTGGTGACCGCCTCTCTCATGACGCGGGCGAGATCCTCCGCGTCTCCGGGTTGGGCGAGCGCGGCATTTGCGTCTCCCAGTACTTCCGGAATTCCGCCGACGCGCGAGGCAATCACGGCTTTGCCGGCCGCCAAGGCCTCCAGCACGATATAGGGCATCGCCTCGGCGCGCGAGGGCACAACAACGATCTTCGCCAGGGCGAAAGCTTCGCGAGCCGGCATGGCCGGCCGCATCAGGATGCGCCGTCCAAGCCCCCGCTCGGCCATCATCGCCGCGTAACGGTCCTGGTCGGGTCCGTCGCCGACCATGAGAGCAGACAGGGGGCGTCCGACAGCCCGTTCCGTGCGGGCGAAGGCATCGATGAAGACATCCGGTCCCTTCAGGTCGCGAAGCATGCCGATATAGAGGAAATTCGGGGCGGCCGGGTCCGTTTCGACCGATTCGAATTCAGCGTCCCTGATGCCGTTGTAGATCACCCGTGATATTTTGCGCGGCTTGCCGACTTTCCTCTCGTAGGTCCGCCTTTCGTAGTCACAGACGAAGACAAGCGCGTCTCCAAAATGCTCCTGGAAACGTTCCAGCCGCAGCACCACCTGACCGGACAGTGTGTTCCGGTCGAAATGCAGGCTGCCGCCATGCGGCGAATAGAGGCGGGCTACGCGATACCTGTTTACCCGCAGTGCTGAGCCGATCAGCCGGGCAATGGCGCCGCCTTTGGCACCATGTCCATGCAGTATATCCGGCTGCAAGCTCCTGATGTGCTTGTAACTCTTGTAGATGGCCACGAGATCCGACGGAACGATCGCGCGACGCATCGGAATGCGGATCAGGCCGAGCGAAAGCTGCGGCCTTATGCTGTCGAAGAGGCGGTCCTCATGCGCACCGCCGGTCGAGCTGTCGCAGAGTATGCCGACCTCGTGGCCGAGTGCCCGGTGTTCTTCGACGAGATCGCGCACATGGCGGAAGATCCCGCCGACGGGAGACCGGAAACAATGGAGTATCCGCAGGGGAGCGCTCTCCGTCATTGGTTCGTCAGAAGAGCCGCTCGCGGACGTAGATCGTATCGCCAGCCAGCACCGGAGCGGCAATCGTCGTTCGGCCGGTAATCACCTGTCCATTGATCTTGCGGGTGACATCCACATCCCGCTGGTTGCCGCGCGAGGTGAAACCTCCGGCGATCGCAACAGCGTTCTGGGCCGTCATGCCGGGCACATATGAATATTGCCCCGGCCGCCCCACTTCGCCCATCACGAAAACCGGACGATACCGGTCAACCTCGATCGTGACATCGGGGTCGCGCAGATAACCCTGCTTCAGGCGGGACGCGATTGCGCCCTCCAGCGCAGGCAGTGTCTGGCCGCGGGCCGCGACCTGGCCGATCAGCGGGAAGGCCACATAGCCGGCCTGGTCGACAGTATAGGTATTCGATAGGCCCGGCTGCTCGAAGACGCTGATCCGCAGCCGGTCGCCGCTGTCGAGCCGATACGGCTGGATCGTCGCCTGTTGAAAGCTCTTCGGCGCCGGCGCATGGTTCGTGCAGCCGGCCAATGCCGTCGCAGCCACGCCAAGTGCGAGCACAAGCACGTGCTTGGCCGTCACGTGTTTGAATGGGGCGAAGGACATTTTCGCGTTCCGGGCTCCGGCTGTTCATACCATTGCGTCCGTTATCGGTCTGTTAGGGTTAATGTCCGGTAAAGAACGCCGCAATTTAACGGCCGTTAATGAGCAACGGTCGCCCGGAACACTATTAACCCTCGCGTTACCATGATCCTTTACCATCCGCCCAAACCGGTAGTTGGAGCGTATCATGTCAGGCGTAAACGGCAGCAATCAGGACGTGGATATCGATCTCGGTCGGATTATCGCGGCCGTATGGGAACGCAAAGCCAGGATCATCGGCGCCACCGTCATAGCCGCTGCCGTCGCTCTTGTCGGGGCGAGCCTGATGAAGCCGAGCTACAGAGGCGAGACGCGGCTTCTCATCGAATCCCGTTCGCCAAACCTGTCGGGAGGAGAGGGCGCGCCGCAGGCGAACGATCCGGTTCTCGACTCGCTGAACGTCACCAGCCAGGCGCAGCTCCTGCAGTCGAGCGATCTCATCAAGCGCGTGGTCCGCGAGCTGAAGCTGGCCCAGTTGAAGGAATTCGACCCGGCGGCCCAGTCCCTGTTGCCCGATCCCCTGGTTCTGATCGGCCTCAAACAGGATCCGATGACGCTCGACGCCGAGGACCGGGTCATCCAGGAATTTCGCGAAAAGCTGCAGGTCTATCCCGTCGAAAATTCCCGCGTGATCGCGATCGAGTTTTCCTCGCATGATCAGAGGCTCGCAGCCGACATTCCCAACAGGATGGCGGAGGTCTATCTCGAGATTCAGAGCGGTGCCAAGCTCGATACCCATTCCGAGACCGCAAGGTGGCTCGAACCGGAAATCGTCCGGCTGACCGGCAAGGTTCAGGAGGCGGAGAAGAAAGTCGCGGACTACCGCTCCTCCAACGGCCTTTTCCAGACGACCGAAACCAATAGCTTCTCCACCCAGCAGCTCAACGACATTTCAACCGAGCTCGCCCGTGTGCGGGCCGAGCGGGCCAATGCCGAAGCGCGGGCTGAAAACGTTCGCGCGGCGCTGAAAGCGGGGCGGGCATCCGATACGCTGACCGACGTCGTCGGATCGCAGGTCATCCAGCGCCTGAAGGAAGCTGAAGCCAATCTGCAGGCCCAGATATCCGACCAATCCACCCAATTGCTGGAGGGCCATCCGCGGCTGAAAGGCCTGCGCGCCCAGCTGGGTGGCATTCGCCAGCAGATCGACAGTGAAACCAAGAAGATACTTGCCAGTCTTGAAAACGATGCGGAGGTGGCGCGGCTGCGTGAGCGTCAGTTGATGACACAGCTGAACGGCCTCAAGGCAGATTCGGCCAAGTCCGGAGAGGAGGAGGTCGGGCTGCGGGCACTTGAGCGTGAGGCCACTGCCCAGCGCCAGCTTCTCGAAACCTATCTCGCCCGTTTCCGCGAGGCGACATCGCGTCTCGACAGCAATGCGAGCCCGGCCGACGCGCGCATCGTGTCCCCCGCTGTGGAGCCGCCCGAACCCTATTTTCCGAAAGTCATTCCGATCGTCACCGTGGTGTCGCTCGCGACGTTCATTTTCGGATGCCTGATCGTCATGATCATCGAGCTCTTCAGCGGCCGCGCGCTTCGCCCTTCCGGTGTGGGCGATGTCGAGTTCGACCGCGAGGCGAAAGCCTTGCCGGCACCGGTTCCTGCAGCCGTCGTTCCCGCCGATTCCTCCTTGCCGGTGCATCAGATGCAGGCCGAAGCCGCGCGTTTCGACGTGCGCGAGGCCGCGGCCAAGGCACGCGCCAAGGTCTCGGAAAGCTTTGTCTCTCCGACGGCGGAGGAGCGGGTGGAGCAGGTCGAAGCCAAGGACGAAGGCTTCACGATCGGTTCGGTTGCCCGCTATCTTGAACGTTACGATGTTCCGGTGGCGATCGCCATTTCACCGGGCGGTGACGAAGGTTCGACGGCAACCGTGATGCTGGCCCGCGAGATTGCCGAACATGGGCGGACCGTGGCGCTGATCGACATGACCGGTTCCGCCTGCCCGACGCGCCTGATGGCTGAAAATCCGAAATTAGCAGGCATTACCGATCTGCTCTGCGGCGAGACCGCGTTCGGCGACGCGATCCACCGGGATCGTCTCTCCGATGCCCACATCATACCACATGGCGCTTCCGATCCGGGCAAGGCCATGCGCGGCGCCGATCGGTTGACGATGATCATCGATGCGCTGGCCGACGCCTATGATCTGGTGCTGGTCGAATGCGGGCCTGCCGAGATTTCCGGCATTTCGCGTCTGGCGCGCGATGAGACTGCGGATATCATTCTCTCGGTTCCGGGCTTCAAGGACGACGAGGTGGCGAAACTCGTCACTGATTTCGAGATGGCCGGCTATCGGCACCTGTTGGTCATGAGCGAAGCGGGGGACCTGCATTCGCCGCGGCGCGGTCGCCGCCGCGCGGCCTGATCGGTCATTCCGCTTCCGAGGCTGGCGCTGGCCCTTTCGGGCTGTGGCCGACTCGCCAGCGCTGAACCAGGGAGTAGAGGTGGGGATTGCGTTTGATCATCGCCTTGCCCCTGGTCAATCCCATCATCAGCGGACGCAGCAGCGATCCCTTCCAAGTCAGTGGCAGCAGGATGTCGTGCTGGACGGTTTCCTGCGTGCACCAGTTTCGCTTGTAGGGCTGATCACCGACGCCGAAATCGAAGACTGCGGCGCCCTCGCGGCAGGATTGCTCGATGGTCAGCCAGAACAGCAGTTCGCCAGGGCTGGCTTCGGGGCAGATGCTTTCGTCGATGGAACTGAACAGGCAGATGACGTGGTCGCCCTTGCGGGAGAGACCGGCGATAGCGGCGACATGGCCTTGATGTTCGCCGCGCAAACGGATGGCGGAGAGACTGAGCGGAGTGTCGAGACCTGCGGCTGGCACGTCCAGCAGCCGGTGAAAGAACCGACGGACATCTTCCGGCTGGAACACATCCGGCAGCCCGAACTGCGCAAGCCGCTCGCTCTTTTGATGGAAGAAGAGATCCAGGAGCGCATGCTTTTCGGCGCTGCTTTCAGGGCAGATGTGATCATACCCGCCGATTGCCTCGAGCTTGCGGCTTGAGGAGCGGAATTTCTTGCGACGGCTTTTGGCGTTGAGCTGCGCAATGGTCGCCTCGAAATCGCCAAGCAACGGAAGCTGGAAGGAGCGGTTCTGGTTTTCGGTCGTTGCCAGTCCGCGAAGCGGATGCCGGGTACCGCGCCAGGCAAGCGGGATATTGTCGAGGACGATCAGATCGGCCTTGTCCTTTAACGCCGTCCGCACGGCGTGAACAAAGTTCTGAAGCTCCTCCGTGTCGGGCTCGGCGAGATTGGCGAAGAGGCCGGAATTGAGGTTGTTGAACCGGTCCCCAGGAAAGCGCGCGATCTTCACGCCTTTTTCTGCGACGATTTCGAGCGGCAGGATGAGATGCGTCCGATTTTCGGCCACACCCTGAAGGATGGCGAGCTCGCTCTTGTGTGCCTGCGTCCAGGCAAGACACCAATCGAACCCTTGGTGCAGGGAGTTCTTTTCCTGCGTCTCCAGACGGCGCCACTCGGCTTCGATCGGCTGCGGATTGTCGAGGACGTGCAGTGACAGATCGGCAAACCGCACCATGTCGTCCGCAGCCGGGCCTCCAGGCATTGGAACGATCTGTTCTTTGTATTGGGTTCCCCGCTGCTGCATGGCTTCGCCCGCTGATGCCGTTTTGCCGGCACGATAGGGAGGAGGAGCCAAAAGTCCGTTTATCCTTGGTCCGGTGTGCGGACAAACCGCAGCGGCTGGTTAACCGCCCGTAAATTCAGCTCCTGGGAGGTCTGGGACCTGCCATCCACTTGATGATCAGCATGGCCGGAAGGATCCAGAGCAGGCCGGAGAACAGGAAATAGAGAAAATGCACCCACCATGGCGAGGTGGCGAGCATGAAGGTGGCGACGGTCGTGGCAGCCAACGCATAAATGACCACCAGAAAGATGATGAGAAAAGTACCGATGAAACTTCTCAAACGCGGGACCAAGACGTTTTCTCCTATCCGCGACGGCATGCCGCAAAGTGTCGGGGCTTGTTTTGCATGGGGCGATGAGGCAAAGCAACGCCAAAGAACAAAAGGCGTCTGAAGACGTCTTTTCGCCACGAGCGACGGGAGTATCCCATGTCCGCGACGAACGCAGTCATCATCGATGTCGTGAAACAGACGAAGCGCCTCGAGCGCGACCGCAAGGCGGTGCGCATCTGGTTGGGGGTCGTTATCTTCACGCTTTTCTGTCTGGTCCTGGTCGGGGGAGCGACCCGGCTCACCGATTCCGGTCTCTCGATCACCGAATGGAAGCCGATCCATGGGGTGATACCGCCGCTCTCGGCGGAGGAGTGGGAGGAGGAGTTCCGCCTTTATCAGCGCATTCCGCAATACCAGCAGGTCAACAGGGACATGACGGTTGACGAATTCAAGTCGATCTTCTGGTGGGAATGGGCACACCGCTTCCTAGCCCGCTCCATCGGCGTGGTCTTTGCCGCTCCGCTTCTCTTCTTCTGGCTAACGGGCCGCATTGAAAAGCGGTTGCGCTGGCCGCTGGTGGGCGTCCTGGCACTCGGCGGTTTTCAGGGCTTTATCGGCTGGTGGATGGTCTCCTCCGGCCTCAGCAAACTCGTCAGCGTCTCGCAATACCGGCTCGCCACGCATCTGACGATTGCCTGTCTGATCTTCGCCGCCTGTGTCTGGATTATGCGTGGCCTGTCGCCTCATAGCCATGACGCGCCACCGACTGGAAAGTCCGTCTGGGCAGCGGGTGGCATCGCTCTCCTCGTTCTCTTTCAGATCTATCTCGGCGCCCTGGTGGCAGGTCTCGATGCCGGCCTTAGTTACACGACTTGGCCGATGATGGACGGCGCGCTGGTGCCGGGCGACCTGTTTATTCAAGAGCCCTGGTGGATCAACCTCTTCGAAAATCCCAAGACGGTGCAGTTCGCGCATCGATGCGGCGCCTATCTGCTGTTTGCCGTCACACTCGTTCACATGATCGTTTCGCTCTCCGAGGCGCCGGGCAGCACCCATGCCCGCCGTTCAATCCTGCTCTTCGTGCTGGTCGGCATCCAGGCGCTGATCGGGATTTCAACCTTGGTGATGCAGGTTCCCATGCATCTGGCGCTTACCCATCAGGCCATGGCCATGATCGTTCTCGGATTTGCCATAGCCCACTGGCGCGGTTTCATCGGAGAATATCCTCCCGAAACGGCGGTCGTTACCCGCAGCTGATCTCCCATCATCAAAGGCCTCTCCGAGGCGGGCGGATCTAGTTCCGTCCGCCTTTTTTTGTTGGGTTGACGGCTCTCGATATTCATGTCATTATAGGTGACATGAATACACTAAAAGTGACAAAGTACGAAAGTCCGCTACGGACGGAACAGGCACAGCAAACGCGAGAGCGCATCCTGGCCGGCGTCAGGGCAATACTGGAAAGCGATCCGGACAGCGCTCTCGGATTCGACGAACTGGCGGAGGTGAGTGGCGTCAATCGCCGGACCATCTTTCGTCATTTCCCGACCAAAGAGGATCTGCTCTCGGCCTTCTGGCAGAGCACCAATGCCTCGCTCGGCGTGCGCTTCTGGCCAGAGAGCGAGCGCGATCTCGTCGATCTGCCGCCGGCACTCTTCACTTCGCTGGATGGCATCGAAGGCATCGTGCGCGCCTCCCATGCGAGCGGCCCGGGCCGACAGATGCGGCTGCAGGCCAACGACGAGCGGCAGGCAGCCTTCAAAAGAAGTCTCTCGGACGTGTCGAGCCTTCTCCAACCCGAACGGGCGCGACAGCTGGAGGCGACGGTCCAGCTGCTTTTCAGTGCTACGGCCTGGCAAACCATGAAGGACTATTGGGGGCTATCCGGCGAAGAGGCGGGAAGAGCGGCTGCATGGGCGATCGGCGCTCTGCTCGATGCGGCAAGACGGGAAGGGCGCATATCGAAGGACGAAAGAGATGAATGACAATTTTTCCGCAAGGGTCCATCCGGCCGCGAGCGCCGGCGTCTTCTGGGTCATGGGCGACCAGGTGATGAAGCGAGGCAAATTGGAAGGCACCGGGTTCAACGTCATCGACGTGCTGGTGCCGCCGGGAAGCGGCACGCCGCCGCATATGCACGCCTCTCCGGAAATCTTCCGCATTCTGGAGGGTACTTTGACCATATGGAGTATGGTGGAGGGAGGGCCAGCCGAAGTCGAAGCTGTGGCCGGCGATGTCGTCACCATTCCTGCCCATGCGCCGCATGCCTATCGTAATTCCTCTTCCGAGCCGGCGATAATGATGGCCATCGTTGATGACGGGATGATGGGTTTCTTCGAAGCCGCCGCCAGCCATGAACCGCCGGCAGGCCCGCCAACGCCGGAGGTAATCGAGCGGACCATGGCGTTGACCGAAACCCACGGCATTCACATCCTGCAGGCAGCCTGAAGCTGGGACGGGGCATCACCCAATGGCCCCGTTTTGGGTAATTGTCTCAACCCGACTGTCGGCAAATCTTCTGACCACCCGTCCTTGGAGCATAGCCGCACGGCTGCACCAAGGAGAGAGGGCAGGACAATGGCAAGGACAATCGCGGTTCTCGTTGCAAGGCTGATTTTCAGCGGCCTGTTCGTCATGGCGACGAGCTTCAAATTCTTCGATATGCCGTCGACGGCGGGCTATATCGCCGGCGCCGGTCTTCCGTTTCCGCTCGTCCTCGCATGGTCCGCTGCGGTCTTCGAAGCGGGATTGGCTTTTGCTTTCCTGACCGGGGCCTTCTTTTCGGAGGCGGCGCTGCTTGCGGGCATCTATGTCATCTTTCTGGCATTCGCCTTTCACGGGCCGAGCCATTGGGAAGGCAATCAGGCGGAATTCGGTTTCTTCGTCGACCATTTCACGTTTCGCGCCG
The DNA here is from genome assembly GCF_004343065.1 of Neorhizobium sp. S3-V5DH. Classification (NCBI taxonomy): domain Bacteria; kingdom Pseudomonadati; phylum Pseudomonadota; class Alphaproteobacteria; order Hyphomicrobiales; family Rhizobiaceae; genus Neorhizobium; species Neorhizobium sp. S3-V5DH. Next base: position 180,255 of record NZ_SMCL01000004.1, on the reverse strand, counting down.
GTATGCTGTTCGCTGCCGTACACGGACCGGGTGAGAGGCTCGCGCTCAACCTTGGTCTGAAACAGACATTCGGACCGGCAAGGCGGATCGCCTAGGCCTGCCGCAATACGCTGCGAATCGCTGCAGCGACGGCAAGCTCGTCTTCGCAATCTTTGGCGTTGTCGTCTTCGTAATGCCAGGCGGCGGAAAGGCAGCCATAGGCAAAGCCATAACGGAGGATGGTGCGGACATCGCGCCTCAGCGTTCCTGAGAACACCTCCGCCATCGAGGCGATGCGTTCCTCGTTTCGTGTCAGGTCGAACCGGTCGAGCGGATTGGAAAACATGTTGGCGACATCGAGCGCCGCATCGCCGATCAGGCCGGCCGGATCGATGATCAGCCAGCCGCGTGGCCCAAGCATAATGTTCTCGTGGTGCAGGTCGCCGTGCAGCGGTTTGATGTCCTGCTGATTGCCGATCAGGTCTTCCGCCATAGCGGCCGCCTCGACGAAGGGGCTGGCAACACCAAGGTGGCGGTCGGCTTCTGCCTTGTTGAACAGGCTCGCGAAGTAACGGGACAGCGGCTGCAGGCTAGCGGGTGGCGGTGTGTCCGATGGGCGGTGGTATTCCGTCAGCACCTCGCTCGCGATCCGGGTGGCGTCGCGGTCGCTGTGAGCGACAAGATGATCGCGGAGCGTCGCCCCGCCGGCATGTTCCATCAACAGGATGTTGCCGGAGCGCCCGATCAGTCGAACGCAGCCGACACCATCGCGCCACGCAAGAAAATCGGCGCCGCGAAGATTGTCTTCCAATGCTCTGGGTTTAAGGACTTTGACGATATCGAGTTCGCCGCCGGCACGCGTCACTTCGTAGACGGTGCCGACGATCGTATCGGCGATTTGGCGGGCGCCTTCGATCCGCCATTCCAAGGGGAAGGGAATGCTGCCGGTCATCAGGCCGACAGCATCAGATCCATGTTCTGAACGGCCGCACCCGAAGCGCCCTTGCCGAGATTGTCGAGCAGTGCGACGAGGTTGGCATGCGCACTGCCCTGCGTGCCGAACACGAAGAGCTTCATCGTGTCCTTGCCGACCAGTTCTTCCGCATCGACGCGAGGAAGCGCCTTGCTCTCTTCGAGCGGGACGACCGTAACGATGTCCTGCCCGGCATAGTGCTCGAGAAGCGCTCTGTGGATGCCCTCAACCGTCGCATCACCCTTCAAGTCTTCCAGGAAGAGCGGTACCTGCACGATCATGCCTTGCGCAAAGCGGCCGACGGACGGCGAGAACAGCGGCGGGCGATCGAGCAGGCCGTGAACCTTCATCTCCGGCACGTGCTTGTGTTTGAGCGGCAGGCCATAGAGAAAGTTATTGGCCCTGATGGCCTCCGGATGGTCAGGATTCTCCATCTGTGCGATCATCTGCTTTCCGCCGCCGGTATAACCGGAGATGGCGTTGACCGTTACCGGATAACCGTCCGGCAGGATGCCGGCAGCGCGCAACGGCCGGATGAGACCGATGGCGCCGGTAGGATAGCAGCCCGGATTGCTAACCAAACGGGCGGATTTGATCCGGTCGGCCTGAGCCTGATCCATCTCGGCAAAACCATAGGCCCAGGACGGATCGACACGGAAAGCCGTCGAGGTGTCGATCACCCGCACCTTGTTGTTGCCGGAAAGCATGGAGACGGCCTCGCGGGAGGCGTCGTCCGGCAGGCAGAGGATGGCGATGTCGGCGCTGTTCAGGAGATCCTCGCGCATCGCGGCATTGCGCCGCTCGGCTTCCGGGATCGACAGCAGTTCGACGTCGCGGCGGCCGGCCATGCGGGTGCGGATCTGCAGTCCCGTGGTGCCGTGTTCGCCATCGATGAAGATTTTCGCTGCCATTGTCTTTATCCTGTGATGTCAGTGCCTTGGCTTGACGGCCGGATTCAGTTTACCAGCCGCTTGATTCAGAAGTTTAACGCAGTGCCTGCCGCTCCGCGCGAAGCCCGAGCATATACATCGCAACGGTCGCTCCGGCAATGGCGGTGATATCGGCATGATCATAGGCGGGCGCGACTTCAACCACATCCGCGCCACGGATATCGAGGCCGCCGAGCTGGCGCAGAACCGAGAGGATCTTGGCGCTCGAGGGACCGCCGGCTACGGGCGTTCCGGTGCCTGGCGCAAAAGCAGGGTCGAGACAATCAATATCGAAGGTGAGATAGGCCGGTTTTCCGCCGGTATGGTCGAGAATCGTCGCGGCGATTTCGGCTGCACTCATTTCCTCGATCTCATGGCCATAGAGGAGGCGGATGCCGAAATTTTCCGGGGCATGGGTGCGGATGCCGATCTGGATCGAGCGCGTGGCATCGATAATGCCGTCGCGCACTGCCCGCGCTACGAACGAACCGTGGTCGATACGACGGTCGTCGTCGAGCCACGTATCCTGGTGAGCATCGAATTGGACAAGGGCAAGAGGGCCGTGCCTGGCCACATGCGCCTTGAGCAGCGGCCAGGTGATGTAATGGTCGCCTCCGAGCGTCAGCAGGAAAGCACCGCCGTCGAGGATCACATTCGCTTGGGCCTCAATTGCCGCCGGCGTCTTCTGATGGTTCCCGTAGTCGAGCAGGCAGTCGCCATAGTCAATCACCGCCATTTCCGAAAAGAGATCGCGGGAGAACGGATACTGGGGGTCGTTGTCGAAGATCGCGGAGGCCCGGCGGATCGCCTGCGGTCCAAAGCGTGCGCCCGGCCGATTGGAGGTCGCCGCATCAAAGGGAATGCCCCACACCACCGCATCGACACCCGCCAGATCTTTCGTGAAGCGTCGTCGCATGAAGGACAGCGCGCCGGCAAAGGTGGGATCGGTCGCAGCAGAGGTAAGGCTGGTTGCCGTGAAGGCGTGATCGATCGACTTTTCCGCCATTGCGTCCCTCCATCATTTGTGGGGGACGTTGGCCGATGAGGGCCGACAAGGCAAGCCACCTTCCGATAAAAGTGGCATGCTTAGGAGGCCTTGGCCTCGAAGGCGGGCGGAAAATCGCCAAGGGCCTTGGCGTCTCTGATGCGAGCGCCGATATCCTCCTCAATGATTGCTTCCAGCTGCGCGAAGCTGTCGATGACGTAATAGATCGGCTGGACGATATCGATTCGATAGGGCGTTCTAAGCACCGTCATCAGGTCGAAGGGGCGGAATTCGCTTTCGTTTCCTTCCATCGCGGCGCGCGTCTCGTTGGGAGAAGAGACGATACCGGCGCCGAAGCAGCGGCGTCCCTGCGGCGTGTCGATGAGACCGAATTCGACAGTGAACCAGAATATCCGGAACAAGTGCCAGGAATATTCCTTGCCGAGCCCGACGGCTTTCTCACCGAAGCGGCGAACGAAATTGGCATAGCTCTGGTTCGTCAGCAGAGGACAGTGGCCGAAGACCTCATGGAAGATATCCGGCTCTTCGATGTAGTCGATGTGCTCCCGGCGGCGGATGAAGGTCGCCAGCGGAAACTTGCCCTGGGATAGCAATTCATAAAAGCGCGACGGCGGGATAAGTGCCGGCACGCCTTCCACGCCGAAGCCGGTGGTTTCGTTGAGGCGTCGGTTGATATCGTGAAGCTGGGGAACCTTGTCAGGCTTCAGGCCGAGCAGCTTTACGCCGTCCAGATATTCCTTACAGGCCTTGTCGGCCAGCAGCGTCATCTGGCGTTGGTAGAGTTCGCTCCAGATGCCATCTTCTTCAGTCGTATAATGATAGGTGCCGTCCGCATCCGGCAGCTTCGCCGTATAGGTGCTTTCCTTGGGCATGAGCGCCTCCCGATTTCGGTCCCGCAGCCGGGCTCCTCCAGCCTCGGTCTGCTGTCACCACCATATCCCGAAAAACACGGATAAACATTTCAGCTTTTCCGGTTTATGATGCAAGAATGGGAAAAAATCCCAAAATTAGGTGGCGGAATGAAAGAAACTTTGAAGGTCGCCCGCAAGCTCCTTCAGCTCGTGCAGGCAGGAGGCGGTTCTTCGCTTGCCGAGTTGGCGGAGAAAGCCGGGATGTCGCAAAGCACCGCGTGGCGTAAGATCCAGGAACTGGAGGCAGATGGTGTGATCAGAAAGCGGGTTGCCCTTCTTGATCCTGCCAAGCTCGATCTCAAGCTTTGCATCATCGCCCATGTGACTCTGGAGGATCACCACGAGGAGGCCATCGAAGCTTTTGCGAACGTCGTGCGCGATCGGCCGGAGATCATGGAATGTTATGCGCTGTCTGGAACGTTCGACTACATGTTGAAGATCAGGGCAGCCGATGTCGAAGCCTATGAAGCCTTCATGACCCGCCATCTGATGCGCAATCCGCATGTGCGCAACGTGGTTTCCAGCTTCGTCCTGCGCGAACCGAAGTCGACGAGCGAACTGCCGATCTGAAGAGATGTCAAAAGCCCCAAATGAAAAAAGGCGGAACCGAAGCCCCGCCTTTTGAAAGTGCAAGATCCAGAGACGATTAACGCTTGGAGAACTGGAAGGAACGGCGAGCCTTGGCTTTACCGTACTTCTTACGCTCGACAACGCGGCTGTCGCGGGTCAGGAAGCCACCCTTCTTGAGAACCGAACGCAGGCCCGGCTCGAAATAGGTGAGAGCCTTGGAAAGGCCGTGGCGCACAGCGCCAGCCTGACCGGAGAGGCCGCCGCCGGTGACGGTCGCAATGATGTCAAACTGGCCGGTGCGGGCAGCTGCAACGATCGGCTGCTGCAGGATCATCTGCAGGACCGGACGGGCGAAATAAGCCGAGAAGTCCTTGCCGTTGACGATGATCTTGCCGGAACCAGCCTTGACCCAAACGCGGGCGACTGCGTTCTTGCGCTTGCCGGTCGCGTAGGAACGGCCAAGATTGTCGACCTTGCGGACGTGAACCGGAGCCTGGCTTTCGGCCGCCGGAGCGAGATCCTTCAGAGAGGAGAGATCGGCCATGATCAGGCGCTCCTTACATTCTTCTTGTTCAGCGAGGCCACGTCGAGAGCGACCGGCTGCTGGGCTTCGTGGGGATGGTTGGACCCGGCGTAAACGCGCAGGTTCTTCATCTGGCGACGACCGAGGGGGCCGCGGGGAATCATGCGCTCAACGGCCTTTTCGATGACGCGCTCCGGGAAGCGGCCTTCGATGATCTGGCGCGCAGTGCGCTCCTTGATGCCACCCGGGTAACCGGTGTGCCAGTAATAGGTCTTGTCGGAATATTTCTTGCCGGTGAGGGCAACCTTTTCCGCATTGATGACGATGACGTTGTCGCCGTCATCGACGTGAGGGGTGTAAGTGGCCTTGTGCTTGCCGCGCAGGCGGTTTGCTACGATGGTGGCGAGGCGACCGACTACGAGGCCTTCGGCATCGATGATCACCCACTTCTTCTCCACCTCGGCGGGCTTCTGAACGAAGGTTGACATGGTTTTCTCTTTCGTCTGGACCCGTGATATCCGATATCGGATACAGGGCGTTTCTTGTTGCTTGGTTCGACGGCAGAACCGCCAAAAAGAATGCGGGCCACAGGGGTCCGCAATCTGTGGCGGCTTATACCGGTGAGATAAGGATGCGTCAAGGCAACCGATCTTGACTTAGAAAAAATAATCCCAAACATTTCAATGGTTTATACATGAGGTACGCATTTACCACACTTAATTTTCGCATGCAGGCCTCTTTGCGGCAGATGGTGTAGGAACTGCTTTTGCAGGCTACTCTAGGTCAGATGTGGGTTTTTGCTGAGAGATGCCGTTGCGGCAACGGAGCATCTGCGGCTGGAACGAAGAACCTTCCGCCTAATGCTGCATACAACCTGTGGGCACAGATCGTCGAGGCGCCGCGGAAACCGATAGCAGGCTATCGGCAAAAGAGGTGAACATCGATTTTTCCTGTCAACGCCTTGTGATAAGTATTATTTTTGCGCATCAAGAAAATGTCGGCCGAAAAATCAATGGCTATGATTTTTCACGGGTGATGAATAGTAGGTGCACCTAATTCAACTATAAGATGCTTCTAATATGCTTCGTACGGAAGCGGAAAATTGCGAGAACATCTATTGAACACGGCCTGTCTACCATCCTACGGTCAGAATCGGGTGCATCCCGGCTGCAGCGGAAAGCAGTCTTCGGGATCGGGGCGCCTTTTGCAGGCGCGCACGGGGCAGCGAGGAGTGTCCATCGTCGGGACGGTGACGCGATCTGCATATTCGTGGCCATCGCAGAAGCCGCTGTCTGCAACATAGCGGTCGTAAAGGGTCATCCCGCGTACGTTTCGGGAAGGATAACGCAGGATGACCGCGCCCTCCCGGTCGATCGCACGTTGCACTGCGGCGCAGGACATGCCTGCCGAATTATAGCGTGAGATAGAAAAGGCGGGTTCGGCCGACGCAACGGCGACGGCGCAGGCGATCGCAAGGCTTGCGAGAAATTTTTTCATGACCTGCATCCCATTTACAGAGATAGAGCCATACATAGAGCGAAGCGACCGCGCCGCCAGAGGCGTTTCATCACCGGAGCTGCCGTCATGAATCACGACCATTATGATAACGGATATATTGCCGAAATCCTCAAGAACACCAGGACGATCGCTCTTCTGGGGGCTTCGCCAAATCCGGACCGGCCAAGCAATCGTGTTATGGGGTTCCTGCTTGGCAAGGGATACACGGTATATCCGGTCAATCCCGGTCAGGCAGGCAAGCACATTCTCGGTCAGACGGTGTACAAGACCCTTGGCGACGTGCCGCAACCGGTCGACCTGGTCGACGTCTTCCGCGCCGCCGAGTATCTGGATGGCGTCGTCGACGAGGCCATCGCCCTTGAAGTGAGGCCCAATGTCATCTGGGGCCAGCTCAGCGTACGGGACGACAGGGCGGCGGCAAAGGCGGAAGCGGCCGGCATTAAGGTCGTAATGGACCGATGCCCGGCGATTGAATATCCACGGCTTGTCGCCTGACGGTATCAGTCCGCCAACAGTTCCGGCCGGGCGCGCATCTCGTTGAGATGGTCGGCATTGCCGCAAAAGCTCGCGAAATCGATGGCGGCAGTTCCGTCGGCCAGTTCCCTGCGACAGCGGCCCTTTTCTCCGCAGTTCGAGCAGTTGATGTGCATTTCCCGGAATTCCAGGGGTTCCAGGAGCCTTACCTCTTCCGGATCGATATTCAGGACCCGCATGAGGGTCAGCATTTCGTCTGCCGCATGAGGTCCGCGACGGATCAGAGAAACGAATTCGTCCTTCGACAGCGCGTTGTCGCGGGCGAGCACTTCGACCATCTCGTTATCAAGGCTTGCGAGGATCTTTGCCTCCTCGACCGTGTCCCACGCCGAGGAACACCAGCGGGCAATTCTGGAAGCGAGGCTTTCATGGCGGATAGGGGCTTGATCGGTCATGGTATTCTCCTCTCTATTGTCGAGAGGATAGGCCCACAAGAACAGCAGTCGTTGACCAAGATCAACCAGTTTGGTTTTGGGAAGCCTGACAACAGGGCTTGGAAAAGATACGAGAGACATTGAGGGAGAGAGACTATGCCGACAATCAATCCGGGCTTTTCAACTCTGGCAGTTCACGCGGGCGCACAGCCTGATCCGACGACCGGAGCCAGGGCGACGCCCATCTACCAGACCACATCCTTCGTGTTCAACGATGCCGATCACGCCGCGGCATTGTTTGGCCTGCAGCAGTTCGGCAATATCTATACCCGCATCATGAACCCGACCCAGGCGGTGCTGGAGGAACGGGTGGCGGCACTCGAGGGCGGCACTGCGGGGCTCGCGGTCGCGTCTGGCCATGCGGCGCAGATGCTGACTTTCCACACGATCATGCAGCCGGGCGACAATTTCGTCGCTGCGCGAAAACTTTACGGCGGGTCAATCAACCAGTTCGGCCATGCGTTCAGGAATTTCGACTGGCATGTACGCTGGGCCGATACGGAAGATCCGGCAAGCTTCGACAGCCAGATCGACGCCCGCACCCGCGCAATCTTCATCGAGAGTCTCGCTAATCCCGCCGGCACATTCGTGGATATCGCGGCAATCGCCGAGGTGGCGCAGCGGCGCGGCATTCCGCTGATCGTCGACAACACGATGGCGACGCCCTATCTCGTCCGGCCGCTCGAACACGGCGCCGATATCGTCGTCCATTCGCTGACCAAGTTCATGGGCGGCCATGGCAACTCCATGGGCGGCGTGATCGTCGACGGAGGCACGTTCAACTGGTCGAAATCGGGCAACTATCCGATGCTTTCGGAGCCGCGGCCGGAATATGCCGGTGTCGTGCTGCACCAGACGTTCGGCAATATCGGCTTTGCCATCGCAGCCCGCGTGCTGGGCCTGCGCGATATCGGCCCTGCGATCTCGCCTTTCAACGCCTTCATGATCCTGACCGGCATCGAGACCTTGCCTTTGCGCATGCAGAAGCATTGCGACAATGCCGCCGCCGCCGCCAAATGGCTGAAGGGGCACCCGAAGGTTGCCTGGGTTCGCTATGCCGGTCTGGAGGGCGATCCGAACCACGCCCTGCAGACGCGGTATTCGCCGAAAGGCGCCGGTTCGGTCTTCACCTTCGGCATCACCGGCGGCTACGAGGCGGGCAAGACCTTTGTCGAAAGCCTGCAGCTTTTCTCCCATCTGGCCAATATCGGCGACACCCGTTCGCTGGTCATCCACCCGGCTTCCACGACCCACCGACAACTGACCGAAGAACAGCAGATCGCCGCCGGCGCCGGTCCGGACGTGGTGAGGCTGTCGATCGGCATCGAGGATGCTGCCGACATTATCGCCGATCTCGAACAGGCTTTGTCAAAAATCTGAGGAAAAAATGGCATTCTGGCTGACTTTCGACGCTGCTGCGATCGAGGCGGAAGAGGGCGCTCCGGGGCTCGACCGGGTCATTTCCGGTAGCCCCACCTTTCGCACATGGAATTTCGAAGAGGCCGATGACGGCCTCTATGCCGGCATATGGGAGGCAACGCCCGGCAAGTGGCGGATCTCTTACGACGAATGGGAATATTTCCACATTCTCTCAGGTCATTCGATCGTGACGGAGGATGGCGGCGAGGCCATCCAGTTGAAAGCGGGCGACAGCATGGTACTGAGACCCGGCTTCAACGGAACCTGGGAAGTGATTGAAACGACTCGCAAGGACTATGTGATCAGGGTCTAAGAGGCGGATTTCATTCTTTGTTGAAAGCCTTAGCGAATTCAGGCGAGGAGATGAAGGCAAGGCTGCGCCGGAATTCCTCGGACTTCTCCTTGCCAAAAGCTTTGTCGAAGTGATCCTGGGCAACCTGCCAACGGGCGGTTAGGTCCCGCTGCTTCGCGGTACCCGCATCCGTCAGCCGCACCCGCTTCACCCTACGGTCCGTCTGGTCGGGGGTAAGTTCGACATATCCGTCGCGGATAAGCGGCTTCAGCGTATGACCAAGCGCGGAAAGGTCCATGACCATGGTTTCCGCGAGGCTTTTCAGAGTTGGTTCGCCGGAGCGGACGATCTGCGACATGAGTGAGAATTGTGTGCCCTTAAGGCCGGTATCCCCCATGGCATCCTCATAGAGCTGGCCAAGTTGTCTGGCGGCGCGGCGTACTGCGCTGTTGCTGCAGTGAAGCCAAATACCGTCCTCGAGCTGATCTTTTTTCGTCATGGGACTTCTGTTTCGTCGCGACGCAGAGTGCCCGATTTTCCCTGGCTCTGCTACCGCCAATAAAAAATCTTCGCGCCTCTTGCACAGTCGTCTGGTCGCTTTCATCTATTTAGTGGTATATGCCAGTAAAATCCAGATCAGGAGATAAACAATGACTGAAACCTTGAAACTCGGAACCGCCTTGGTGACAGGTGCATCCTCCGGCATCGGCGCGGCTTATGCCGAGCGGCTGGCGCGCCGCGGCTACGATCTCGTCCTTGTTGCCCGCGACGAGGATCGTCTGAAGACCACCGCCGGGCGTTTGTCACGTGAGACAGGCGTCAAGGCTGATGTGCTTCGCGCAGATCTGACGCAGCGTGGGGACGTCGCGGCGGTCGAGATGCGCCTGCGGCGAGACGATTCGATCACACTTTTCGTCAACAATGCCGGCATTGGCCCTAAAGGCCCGCTGCTCAAGACCGAGCTCGACTATCTCGACCAGATGATCGATCTCAATGTCACGGCGGCAAATCGGCTTGCGGTTGCCGCAGCGCAGGCATTTGTCGGTCGCGGCAGGGGCGCTATCATCAATACGGCCTCGGTGGTTGCGCTGTGGCCTCAGGTCTTCAGCGGCACCTATACGGCAAGCAAGGCCTTTGTTCTGAGCCTGACGGAATCGCTGGCGACCGAGCTCGCGGGGACCGGTGTGCGTATCCAGGCGGTTCTACCGGGGCTCACCCGGACGGAAATATTCGATCGGGTCGGCGGATCGTTCGACAACATGGATCCGAACATGGTGATGAATGTCGGCGATCTGGTCGATGCCGCGCTGGCCGGTTTTGATCAGGGCGAACTGGTCACCATCCCGTCGCTTTCGGACAAGACACTCTATGACAGCTTTGAAAAGGCGCGGAGCGAATTGCAACCGCATCTCTCACTCAGCAAGCCGGCTTCCCGTTTTGGAGTCGGAGCGGAGACGGCAGCGACCTGATCAACGTCCCCACGAAAGATCAAGTCTCTCCAACCCATGGAAGTGGTAGACATCCTTGACCGACGGCGGCTTGGCGATATTGAGCCCCGGCAGCCGCCGGAAGAGGATCGGCAGTACCGTATTCAACTCCAGCCTTGCCAATGGCGCGCCGATGCAGAAATGGATGCCGGCGCCGAACGAAAGGTTCGGCGCCTCCTGCCGGTCTGGTTTGAAGGCCAGCGGATTTGGGAACTTTGCCGGATCGAGATTGGCGGCGGCGAGGATGAGGCTTACCTTGTCGCCACGCTTGAATGTGACGCCGTCGATTTCGACATCCTCCAAAGCCCAACGCTGAAAAATATGCACCGGCGCGCATATGCGTAGCGTCTCTTCGACCGTCCGTTCCGTTGCCGCCTCGTCGCGGAAGAGATCGGTCGCCGGCAGTCCGCTTTCCAGGATCACGCGAACCGAGTTGCCGATCTGGTGGACCGTCGCCTCGTGCCCGGCGTTCAGGAGTACGATGGTCGTCGATACCAGTTCGTCATCGGTGAGGTACTGGCCCTTGTGCTCGGTGTGGATCATGTGAGTCAGAAGATCTTCTCGCGGCTGACGGCGCCGTTCGGCGATCAGTCGCCTGACGTAATCGGCGAATTCTTTGGCGGCACGGTCTGCGGCGTATTCGTCCTCGCGGCTGCGCTTGAACATGTACATGCCCACATAGGCATGCGACCACTTGAGAAGTTGCGGCCCCATCTCGTCCGGAATGCCAATCATTAGGGCGATCATGGTAACCGGAATGATGTCGGCAAAGGATGACAGGAGTTCCGTCTTGCCCTCCTTCTCGAACCCGTCGATCAGCCGCTCCGCAAGGTCCGCGATTTCCGGCCGGAGCTTTTCGATGTGTCGGGAAACGAAGGCGCGATTGACAAGCGTGCGCAGCCGCGTGTGCTCCGGCGGTTCAAGCTCCAGCAGGGAATGACGCTCGGCCAGATCGAAATTTTTCAGATGCAGCTCTGGCTCCGGTAAGCCAAGCTCCTGGCGGCTGGCGATATGCAGGATCTGGCGGCCGAATCGCCGGTCACGTAGAAGCGCGTTCACGTGGTCGTAACCGGTGAAGAACCATTGCTTCTGCTCCGCCCAATAGAAGGTCGGGCAGTGCTCGTGGAGAGCCGCATAGACGCGGTTGGGATTACTGTAAAATGCCGGGTTGCGGCCGTCGAGAAAGACGCGGCGGACTTTCAGGTCGATGCGGAGGAAATCGGGCAGTGCTGTCATGCCCGATGCCTATCGCAATCTCTTCTACCGCGAAAGCCGCTATTGCCCGACCGCGGCTCCCTCGCGGCGAGGATCGGCACTGCCGGCCAGTCCATTTGCGGTGATCTCGATCGCATGCAGGCCGGAATTCATCTCGCCGATCTTCACCTCATATCCAAGCGCCTTCAGCGGCTCGGCAAGCTTCTCGGCGTCGGTCCCGGCTTCGATGTCGTAGGTGCCGAACCGGTTGATGAGATGCGGCTGCGCGACGATCTGCTCCACCGGCATGCCCCAGTCGATATAGGCAATGAGCGCTTGCGCGACGTAGCCGATGATCTGGCTGCCGCCCGGCGAGCCGATGGCGAGCAACGGCTTCCCTTCCTTCATGACGATCGTCGGCGACATAGACGAACGAGGCCGCTTGCCGGGCTCGACGCGATTGGCGACCGGCAGGCTGCCGTCATGGGTCTTGAAGGAGAAGTCAGTGAGTTCGTTATTGAGCAGAAAGCCGTTCGTCATCAGCCGTGAACCGAAGCCGCTTTCGATGGTCGTGGTCATCGAGACGACATTGCCTTCCTTGTCCACTATCACGAAATGGCTGGTGGAGGGCAGTTCGATCGCCGCGTCGCGGCCGAAGAGCAGGGCATGGTCCCATTCCGGCTCGCCAGCCTTCACCGCATCGGCGGCAAGCGGCTTGCCACCGTCGAGCAGGTCGGCGCGCTTGCCGAGATAGTCTTTCTTGAGGAGGCCTTTGATCGGCAGGGGCGTGAAATCGGCGTCGGCGAGATAACGTTCGCGATCTGCGAAGGCCAGGCGCTGGGCGTCGCCGATGATCCGCCAGCTTTCCACATTTTGCGGCCCGAGCGCCTTTACGTCGAAATTCTCGATGACGCCGAGCATCTGCCCGATGGCAACCGCACCGGAGGAGGGAGGCCCCATGCCGCAGACATCCAGCGCGCGATAGTTGAAGCAGACGGATTCTCGTTCCTTGATCCGGTAATTGGCGAGATCGGCAAGCGACAGAACGCCCGGATTGCCGGCCGCCTCGCGAACGGTCTTCACAATGGCCTCTGCAATCGGCCCCTTGTAGAAGGCGTCGGCGCCGCCCGATGCAATCGCCTTCAGCGTATCGGCATAGGCGGGGTTCTTGAGTGTCATCCCGGCTTTCAATGGCGCTCCGGCGGCATCATAGAAATAACCCCGAGGCCCGTCGTATTTCTTCAGTCGTTCGCCTTCGGCCGCAAGGAGTGAGGCAAGGCGGGGAGAAACGGAAAAGCCCTCCGCCGCAAGCTTTTCTGCCGGTTGGAAAAGACCGGCCCATTCCGCCTTCCCATAGCGTTTGTGCACGTCTTCAAGCAGGCGCACTGTACCGGGCGTGCCGACCGAACGCCCACCGACCACGGCGTCCATGAATTTCAACGGCTGGCCCTGCGCATCGAGGAAGAGTTTCGGTGTCGCCTCCATCGGCGCTGTCTCGCGGCCGTCGAACGTGGTCAGCTTAGCAGATCCCGCATCGTAATAGACGAGGAAGGAGCCGCCGCCGAGGCCGGAGCTCTGCGGTTCCACGAGCCCCAGCACCGTCTGGACGGCGACCATAGCATCAATCGCATTGCCGCCGTTGGCGATGATCTCGCGGCCTGCCTCTGCGGCGAGCGGATTGGCCGCCGCGACCATGAAGTCCTTCGTCTCTACGCGTTTTGCGGCGGTGAAGCCCGTCGCTCGTTCTGGCGCCACGGTGTCGGATGCTTGCTGGGCCGGCAGCGGCGCAGCCCAAAGCACCAAGGAAAATACAATGCCACTGAAAAGTCCCGTCCGCATGATGCATCCTCCGCAACGCTTTGCCCATCACCGGAATGTGGGCGTCCGGAGGCGAAGGGCAAGAGGTCAGCGCTGACCGAGGGCGGCCAGTTGTTTGAGCGCTACCACTTGGCGGTCGGCGCGCAGGTCGGTCGGGGATTCGTCTTCGCCCTGCCGATCGACGGCGGGAACGATGAAGGCTTCTATGCCGGTATCGATCGCGGTGCGGTCGCGGCCGCACTCCTTTGCGGTATAGAGAGCCCGGTCGGCCGCGGTGAACAGGAGATCGAGATCGGCATTGTCGGCCACTGCAAGGGCGATCCCGACACTCACCGTGACCTTGATCTGGTGGTCGCTGGCGTTGATCGTCTGTCGCTTTAGCGTGAGCCGGATTGCTTCCGCGATGCTGGCTGCCTCCACCATATCGCCCACCCGCAGGATGGATGCGAATTCCTCGCCGCCCATCCGGCCGAACGAACCGCGGCCTCGCAGCGACGTCTGGCCGACCATCGAGAAAGCGACCAAAACGGCGTCGCCCGCCTGATGGCCGCAGCGGTCGTTTATCTGTTTGAAGCAGTCAAGATCGAACTGCAGCATGGCGATCAGTGGCTTGTCACTCCTCAAAACGCCGCAGAGCCCGTGGAATTCGTCGATCAGGCCGCGCCGGTTGAGCGCGCCCGTCAGCGGGTCAGTCAGGGCCAATGCCTTCAGCTTTTCCTCCGAGCGTTCCGTCAGCAGCCTTGCAGTGCCGGCGACGAAGGCGATGAAGCAGAAGGCGGCGGGAAAAAAGAGGAGCGCGGCATTCGGGGCGGATGCGAAGGACACCGGGGGACGCATGATCGCCAATACGGCGCTGACCCCGTTTGCGAGGAGCTGGATGCCGATCAAGACCGCCAGGAAGCGGCGGGTCGAGCGGGAGGGGCCGTTGTTTCGGACAAGTATGCCGATCAGGATCGCATAGCCGACTATGGCCGCGCCGTTGTAGAGGACGACGCGGTTAGGGAAGCTCTCGCGCACCGGGTCGAGAAACATGCCAGCGATCCAGATGAGTGCCGGAATGGCGACAAAACCTCCGACTGATTTGCCATCGAACTGCAGAAAACCGGCGATCCAAAAGCCGACGCCGGTGAAGACGACAGTATTGGCGATCTCGATCGATACGAAGTCGGGGATATAGCCGCGCAGGGCCAGCAGCGTCACACCCAACCCATGGAGCGCAAAACCGCCACCCCAACTCAGGTAAAAGCGTTCTCGCTCATAGAACCAGCGTGACCAGAGAAGCACAGCAAGCGTCATCGCCTCGGCAGCCCAAATCACCAGGCCCGTCAAAATATCCACATCAAACCCCCACGCCCCAGTTTCGGGCACGGCCAGCATGACGGAAAGTCTTTAAAATGACGTTGCCGACCACGCTCGGATCCCGCCGAGGCAATCGAGCAGGGATTTTAAATACGCTCTCGATCTTCACCCCCGCTTTACTCTGATCCGTCAAAAACTTGTGCGGCTTGACAAAACCAGGTTCTGGCCGGCTGCGATCTCGGGAAAATCGCGATAGCGGTCAGTTTCGCACATCCTACGGCGATTAAGGATATCGGATGCTCCGTCTTGAAGTACCGGGCGTTGACACTCTATGTAGGGATGACCCATTCCATTTGATTCCGGAGCGCCTTTCTGCCTTCGGCCCGGGATCAAGAGAAGCTTGACAAAGGACGGACATGAGAAATCCAGTTGATACCGCAATGGCCTTGGTGCCGATGGTCGTCGAACAGACCAATCGCGGTGAGCGCTCCTACGACATCTTTTCGCGGCTTCTCAAGGAGCGCATCATCTTCCTGACCGGTCCGGTGGAGGATCAGATGGCGTCGCTCGTTTGCGCGCAGCTCCTTTTCCTCGAGGCCGAGAATCCCAAAAAGGAAATCGCCCTGTATATCAATTCGCCCGGCGGCGTCGTGACCGCCGGCATGGCGATCTACGATACGATGCAGTTCATCAAACCTGCCGTTTCGACACTTTGCATCGGCCAGGCGGCTTCGATGGGCTCGCTGCTGCTTTGCGCCGGCGAAAAAGGCATGCGTTTTGCAACCCCGAACGCCCGCATCATGGTGCACCAACCCTCGGGCGGTTTCCAGGGCCAAGCGTCGGATATCGAGCGCCATGCCCGTGACATATTGAAGATGAAAAGACGCCTGAACGAGGTCTATGTGAAGCACACGGGCCGCACCTATGAAGAGGTCGAGAAGACGCTCGACCGCGACCACTTCATGGCGCCTGACGAGGCCCAGGACTGGGGCGTCATCGACAAGATCCTGACCTCGCGTCTGGAACTTGAGGGTGGCGCTGCAGATTGAGTGTGATGGCGGATCCTGTGCGTCTCACCCCGTTGTGAGCAAAAAAGGGTTTCAAGTCGCACGGAAAGCGCTATTAGTACCTATTAATGCTGTGTTGAACTTTTGTGACATAGCATGCGTTTCTTGAGGGTTTCGTTGCCGCCGATCTGCATGGTGTGGCCGGATCGGTAGAGTACCCTTAGGGCAGGCGGTGCGTCAGTCCGTCAGGACGCGTGCCGGCGGGCTGTAGAGTGGACCGCGCCCGTTTGACGTGAGCGCGGAGTGCTGGAAGGAAAGTGATATGAGCAAAGTCAGCGGCAGCAACGGCGGCGACTCGAAAAATACCCTGTATTGCTCTTTCTGCGGAAAGAGCCAGCACGAGGTCCGGAAGCTAATCGCCGGACCGACGGTATTCATCTGCGATGAATGCGTCGAACTGTGCATGGACATCATCCGCGAAGAGAACAAGACCTCGATGGTCAAGTCGCGCGACGGGGTTCCGACGCCGCAGGACATCATCAAGGTTCTCGACGAATATGTCATCGGCCAGAAACAGGCCAAGCGCATCCTGTCGGTTGCCGTGCATAACCATTACAAGCGCCTCGCGCACGCCTCCAAGGGCGGCGATGTCGAGCTCGCGAAGTCGAACATCATGTTGGTCGGTCCAACCGGCTGCGGCAAGACCTACCTTGCCCAGACGCTCGCCCGCATCATCGACGTTCCCTTCACGATGGCGGACGCGACGACCTTGACCGAAGCCGGTTATGTCGGCGAAGACGTCGAAAACATCATCCTGAAGCTCCTGCAGGCTGCGGATTACAACGTCGAACGCGCCCAGCGCGGCATCGTCTATATCGACGAAGTCGACAAGATCTCCCGCAAGTCGGACAATCCTTCGATCACCCGTGATGTGTCGGGCGAGGGCGTCCAGCAGGCGCTTCTGAAGATCATGGAAGGCACGGTTGCCTCGGTTCCGCCGCAGGGCGGCCGCAAGCATCCGCAGCAGGAATTCCTGCAGGTCGATACGACGAACATCCTGTTCATCTGCGGCGGTGCCTTTGCCGGCCTCGACAAGATCATCTCCGCCCGCGGCGAAAAGACCTCGATCGGCTTTGCCGCAACGGTTCGTGCCCAGGATGAGCGCCGCGTCGGCGAAGTGCTGCGCGAACTCGAGCCGGAAGATCTCGTGAAGTTCGGCCTGATTCCGGAATTCATCGGTCGTCTGCCGGTTCTCGCGACGCTCGAAGACCTCGACGAAGATGCACTGATCCAGATCCTTTCCGAACCGAAGAACGCGCTCGTCAAGCAGTACCAGCGCCTGTTCGAGATGGAGGACGTGGAGCTGACTTTCCACGAAGACGCGCTGCGCGAAATCGCCAAGAGAGCGATCGTCCGCAAAACCGGCGCTCGTGGCCTTCGGTCGATCATGGAAAAGATCCTGCTCGACACGATGTTCGAACTGCCGGCTCTGGAAGGCGTCCGTGAAGTGGTGATTTCCGAAGAAGTCGTGCGCGGCACTGCGCGTCCGCTCTACATCTACGCGGATCGCCAGGATGAGAAGGCGAACGTTTCCGCCTGATCCGAGTGACCTGACAATAACCTTGAAGAGGCCCCAATGGGGCCTCTTTTGCTAAGCAGCATGACCTCCTGTTTTTTGATTATCCATGATTTTTCCATGGCGAAGAATTGCACGATATTCGCCTTGCATTAGAAGCGGCGCGGGAAGATCATCGTTGTTACGGCTGCTTCGTTTGTTTGCGATTGCAAGTGGGACTGTCGGCGATCATGTCCGTATCCTTGGCGTTCTGCGTAAGCGTTTGAGTTGAAGCACGCTTTGCAATAGCATTGTCACAATCCTCCGAGGCAGCAGGCTTGCAAGGCTTGAAATCGATTTTCAAACACTCCACTTTGAGCGGGAGTGAAATACCTGGGTGATTTGCCCAGAACGTTTCCCGGAAACGGGACGATGGAAAGGAAATGATATGACGAATTCAACGTCTGCGGCATCTGGCGGCGAAACCTATCCGGTGCTGCCGCTGCGCGACATTGTGGTCTTTCCGCATATGATCGTGCCCCTGTTCGTCGGACGGGAAAAATCCATTCGCGCGCTTGAAGAGGTCATGGGGTCCGACAAGCAGATCATGCTCGTCACCCAGATCAATGCCAGCGACGATGATCCCGAACCGTCCGCGATCTACAAGGTTGGCACAGTCGCCAATGTGCTGCAGCTCCTGAAGCTTCCCGATGGTACCGTGAAGGTGCTTGTCGAAGGGCGCGCCCGCGCCAAGATCGAAAGTTATACCGACCGGGAAGAGTTCTACGAAGCAAAGGCCGATGTCCTGGCCGAACCTGACGAAGATGCGGTCGAGGTGGAGGCGTTGTCGCGCTCCGTGGTTTCCGAATTCGAAAACTACGTCAAGCTGAACAAGAAGATCTCCCCTGAAGTGGTGGGCGCTGCAAGCCAGATCGAAGACTATTCGAAGCTTGCCGACACGGTCGCGTCGCATCTGTCGATCAAGATCACCGAAAAGCAGGAAATGCTCGAGACGGTTTCCGTCAAGCTGCGGCTCGAAAAGGCGCTCGGCTTCATGGAAGGTGAGATCTCAGTCCTGCAGGTGGAAAAGCGCATCCGCTCGCGCGTCAAGCGCCAGATGGAAAAGACCCAGCGCGAATACTACCTCAACGAACAGATGAAGGCGATCCAGAAGGAGCTCGGCGACGGCGAGGAAGGCCGCGACGAGATGGCCGAACTGGAAGAGCGCATCTCCAAGACGAAGCTGTCCAAGGAAGCCAAGGAAAAGGCCGATGCCGAGCTGAAGAAGCTCCGGCAGATGAGCCCGATGTCGGCGGAAGCCACCGTCGTGCGCAACTATCTCGACTGGCTGCTCGGCATTCCGTGGGGCAAGAAGTCGAAGATCAAGGCCGACCTCCACAATGCCGAAAAGATCCTCGAGCAGGATCACTTCGGTCTCGACAAGGTCAAGGAGCGCATCATCGAGTATCTCGCGGTGCAGGCCCGTGCCACCAAGATCAAAGGTCCTATCCTGTGCCTGGTCGGTCCTCCGGGTGTCGGCAAGACTTCGCTGGCTCAGTCGATCGCCAAGGCGACCGGCCGCGAATATGTCCGCATGGCGCTCGGCGGCGTTCGTGACGAGGCCGAAATCCGCGGCCATCGCCGTACCTATATCGGCTCGATGCCCGGCAAGGTCATCCAGTCGATGAAGAAGGCGAAGAAATCCAATCCGCTTTTCCTGCTCGACGAAATCGACAAGATGGGCATGGATTTCCGTGGCGACCCGTCTTCGGCCCTGCTCGAAGTGCTTGATCCGGCGCAGAACTCGACGTTCATGGACCACTATCTGGAGGTCGAATACGACCTGTCGGATGTGATGTTCATCACCACGGCGAACACGCTGAACATTCCGGCACCGCTGATGGACCGCATGGAAATCATCCGCATCGCCGGTTACACGGAAGACGAAAAGCGCGAAATCGCCAAGCGTCACCTTCTGCCAAAGGCAATCAAGGAACATGCGCTGCAGCCGAACGAGTTTTCGGTCAGCGACGATGCCCTGATGGCGGTGATTCAGCAGTATACCCGTGAAGCGGGTGTCCGTAACTTCGAGCGCGAATTGATGAAGCTCGCCCGCAAGGCGGTCACCGAGATCATCAAAGGCAAGACGAAATCGGTCGAAATCACGGCGGCCAACATTCACGACTATCTCGGCGTGCCCCGCTTCCGCCATGGCGAAGCAGAGCGCGAGGATCAGGTCGGGGTCGTTACCGGCCTTGCCTGGACCGAGGTCGGCGGTGAACTGCTGACCATCGAAGGGGTAATGATGCCGGGCAAGGGCCGTATGACGGTCACCGGCAACCTCAAGGAGGTCATGAAGGAATCGATTTCGGCTGCGGCATCCTATGTCCGTTCGCGCGCCGTCGATTTCGGCATCGAGCCTCCCCGCTTCGACAAGTCCGACATCCACGTTCACGTGCCGGAGGGGGCGACCCCGAAGGACGGTCCGTCCGCAGGTGTCGCCATGGCAACCGCCATCGTGTCGACCATGACCGGGATTCCGGTCAACAAGAATGTGGCGATGACCGGTGAAATTACGCTTCGCGGTCGTGTGCTGCCGATCGGTGGCCTCAAGGAAAAGCTGCTCGCAGCTCTCCGGGGCGGCATCACCAAGGTTCTGATCCCGGAAGAGAATGCCAAGGATCTGGCTGAAATTCCGGACAACGTGAAGAACAGCATGGAGATCATTCCGGTTTCCCGCATGGGAGAAGTGATCCGCCATGCGCTCGTTCGCCAGCCCGAGCCCATTGAATGGGACGGCACGGTGGAAACGCCGGTCATCGCGACAGTCGAGGGCGTCGACGACGTCGGCGCCGCGATCGCGCATTGATCGACAGGGTTCCGTATATGCCAATTTGGCACTGACCACTGAAAAAGCCGGCTTAAAGCCGGCTTTTTTTGTGAAAATTTTCGTAGACCCCTTGTTTTTCAGGCGATTGCGGAGCTTTTGGGTTGCCAAGGCCGGACGGAAAACTATTGTCGGCCCCGAAATACATGAGTCGTTCCAAAACCGTTGAAAGGGGTGGAAACATGAACAAGAACGAGCTGGTATCCGCAGTGGCCGAAAAGGCTGGCCTCTCCAAGGCCGATGCCGCATCCGCTGTTGATGCCGTTTTTGAGACCGTACAGGCTGAACTGAAGAAGGGCGGCGATATCCGTCTTGCCGGTTTCGGCAGCTTCTCCGTTTCCCGTCGCGAAGCGTCCAAGGGTCGTAACCCTTCGACCGGCGCTGAAGTCGACATTCCGGCACGCAACGTGCCGAAGTTCTCGGCCGGTAAGGGCCTGAAGGACGCAGTCAACAGCTAACGCGCTGCCTTTCAGGCACCCGTACAGTCTCGAACAAGAAAAGGCCCGGTTTCCGGGCCTTTTCCTTTTGGCGGCATTGTCATCTGCCTGTCACGCATCTGGCCCACAAGCCATCTGTTCGTTTCAAGGACAGGAGGGGCTTCCCATGACATTTTCACTTCGTGCCGCCATGACCGCTGCGCTTCTGGCGTCGGTCGCAGTGCCGGCCAGCGCCGAGCAGGTGTTCAACCGCATTGCATCTTTCCCCGTTGTCAGCAATCTTCCTGCCGATAAGGACAAGACGGCAACCACATCGGCAGAGATCATCACCGCCAGCGAAGACGGCAAGACGCTCATCTATTCTGACAGCCCGCTTGGCGCGATCGGTTTCATCGACATCACCGATCCCAAGGCTCCGAAGGCACTCGGCGCCGTGACTTTCAAGGGCGAACCAACGTCGGTTGCCGCGGTCGGCAACAAGGTTCTTGCAGCCGTCAATACCGGCGAAAGCAAGGCCAAGCCAACCGGCATGCTCGCCGTCGTCGACATCGCCACGAAGAAGGTCGACCTGACCTGCGATCTGGGTGGCCAGCCGGATTCGATCGCAGTCTCCAGGGACAAGACCTTTGCGGCGATCGCGATCGAAAACGAGCGCGACGAGGATGTGAATGACGGCGCCCTCCCGCAGATGCCGGCCGGCGACCTCGTCATCGTGTCGCTCAAGGGGGGCACTGCCGACTGCGCGTCGATCAAGCATGTCGATCTGAGGGGCATTGCCGAAGTCGCGCCGGAAGATCCGGAGCCCGAATTCGTCGCCATCAACGATGCCGGCGAAATCGCCGTGACGCTGCAGGAAAACAACCATATCGCTATCATCGACGGCAAGACGGCCAAGGTCATCGGTCACTTCTCCGCCGGCAAGACCGACTTGGATGGCATCGACAACAAGACCGACGGCCAGCTTGCGTTTACGGGCAAGGCCGAAGGCGTGCTCCGCGAGCCCGACGCGATCAAGTGGCTCGACCACAATCGTCTGGCTGTCGCCAACGAAGGCGACTGGAAGGGCGGTTCGCGCAGCTTCACCATCTTCGACCGCAGCGGCAAGGTCCTCTATGAATCCGGCGCCTCGCTGGAGCGCGAGATCGCTCGAATCGGCCATTTTCCGGACAAGCGTGCGAAGTCGAAGGGTGTCGAATTGGAAGGTATGGAGTTCGCTTCCTTCAACGGCCGCAATTACATTTTTGTTCTCTCCGAACGCGCTTCCGTCGTGGCCGTTTACAAGGATACCGGCGCCGAACCGCAACTTGCCCAGCTTCTGCCCTCGGGCATCTCGCCGGAAGGTGCTGTCGCCATTCCTGGCCGCAACCTGCTCGCCACGGCCAATGAAGCCGATCTCGGCGAAGACGGCGGCGCCCGCTCACATGTGATGATCTATGAGCTTGCCGAAGGCCGGCCTAGCTATCCGACGCTCGTCTCGAAGGGTGTCGACGGCAATGTAGTCGGCTGGGGCGCTCTCTCCGGCCTTGTCGGCGACGCTGAAAAGGATGGCATTCTCTATGCGGTCAGCGACAGCGTCTACAACATGCAGCCGTCGATCTTCACCATCGATACGACGAGGAAGCCGGCCGAGATTACCAATGTCCTGCGGGTGACCCGCAACGGACAGCCGGCCCAAAAGCTTGATATCGAGGGTGTAGCGCTTGATGGAAAGGGTGGTTTCTGGCTGGCGTCGGAAGGCGATTCGGCCAAGCTGACCGGCCACGGCCTCTACAACGTCAACGCCAAAGGTGAGATCAAGGCTGAAATCGGCCTGCCGGCCGACCTCCTTGCCGGCGAAACCCGCTTCGGCTTTGAGGGTGTGACAACCGTCGGCTCCGGCGACGACCTCACGCTCTGGATGGCAATCCAGCGCGAGTGGAAGGACGATCCGAAAAGTACAGTGAAGCTCGTCTCCTACAAGCCGAAGAGCAAGGAATGGGGCGCCGTCCGTTATCCGCTGGACAAGGCGGATGCCGGCTGGGTCGGCCTGTCGGAAATCACCGCGCACGGTGACCACGTCTATATCGTCGAGCGCGACAACCAGATCGGCGACAATGCCAAGCTGAAGAAGCTCTATCGCGTCGCGATCGCCGACCTGAAGCCGGTGAAGCTCGGCGGCGAACTGCCACTGGTAAAGAAGGAAGAAGTCCACGACTTCATTCCGGATCTGAAGGCGACCAACGGCTATGTCCTCGACAAGCTGGAAGGCTTTACCTTCGACAAGTCCGGCAAGGCCTTTGCCGTCACCGACAACGACGGCATCGACGATTCCTCGGGCGAGACGCTACTCTTCCCGGTCGAGTTGAAGGGAACGAACTGAGCATCACGAAGAGATATGGAAAGGCCGGGCGTTGTCCGGCCTTTTTTATGTTCACTCGCTCCTACCAGCGCTGGTGCACATGCGGAGCGACGAGCCGCGCATAGATCTCTCTTGCAGCGGTCATCACGTCGTCGGAAATCGCGGCAAGCTCGGCGGCTGCCGCGTTGGCCTTGGCCTGGGCGGCGTTGCGGGCGCCGGGGATCACGACAGTAACCGCTTCGTTCATCAGGATCCATTTGAGAGCGAAAGCTGCCATCGATGCGCCGGCGGGCACGAGCTTGCGCACTCCCTCGACGGCTTCCAGGCCCACCTCGAAGGGCACACCGGCAAAGGTCTCGCCGACGTCGAAGGCCTCACCATGGCGATTGAAATTGCGGTGGTCATCCTTGGCAAAGGCGGTTTCGCGGCTGATCTTGCCGGAGAGCAGCCCGCTTGCGAGCGGCACGCGCACGATGACGGCAACGTTCTTTCGCTTGGCTTCCTTGAAGAATAGATCGGCCGGGCGCTGCCGGAAGATATTGTAGATGATCTGGATGCTGACGACATCCGGATATTCGATGGCTTTCAGCGCTTCCTCGACCTTCTCGACGCTGACCCCGTAGTTTTTGATCTTGCCGGCGTGGCGAAGGTCGTCGAGAGCGCCGAAGACTTCCGGGCGGTAAAGGACTTCCGTCGGCGGGCAGTGGAGCTGCACGAGGTCTAGGCAGTCGACTTCAAGATTTTTGAGGCTGCGGTCGATGAAGCTTTCGAGATTGGCCTTGGTATAGCCGTCCGCGACATGCGGGCTAAGCCGGCGGCCAGCCTTGGTCGCTACCATCGGACGGGCACCGCCCCGGGATTTAAGTGCGTTTGCGATGATCTTTTCGGAGCGGCCGTCGCCATAGACGTCCGCCGTATCGATGAAGGTGACGCCGGCATCGAGCGCGGCTTCAAGTGCCGCCCTGCCGTCCGCCTCGCTGACATCACCCCAAGAACCACCGATCTGCCAAGCGCCGAAGCCGATCTCGCTGACGTTGAAGGCTGTGCGCCCGAACGAATGGTTTCTCATGATAACCTCCAAAATGGCCTATCCACAGGATATGGCGCCTTAAGCTTTCTTCGTGCCCGGCATTTGCCTAAAACACCTGTTCCTATCGGGCAATCAAAACAAGCGATTCGATGAGTTCTTTCCGTTTCATCCATTCCGCCGACCTTCATCTTGGCAGTCCGTTTCAGGGGCTGGCGGCAAAGGATGCTGCAATTGCCGAACTTTTTATCGAGGCGAGCCGCAAGGCGTTCTCGGCGCTGGTCGACCAGGCGGTCGAGCGTAAGGTGGATTTTTTCGTCGTAGCCGGGGACGTTTATGACGGCGACTGGAAGGACAACAAGATCGGGCTGTTCTTCAACCGCGAAGTGGCGCGTCTGGAGCGCGCCGGAATTCCAGTCTTCCTGCTGAAAGGCAATCATGACGCCGAAAGCGTCATCACCAGGACGATCACGCTGCCGAAGAATGTCAGCGAATTCCCGGTCAACAAGCCCGGCACGTTCCGATTGGAGCAGTTGAAGGTGGCTTTGCATGGTCAGGGTTTTGCCGAACGTTCGGCAAGCGAAAACCTCGCACTTGCCTATCCAAAGCCGGAGCCCGGCTGGTTCAACATCGGCGTATTGCATACCTCGCTCACCGGCCGCGAACCGCATGCGCCTTATGCGCCGTGCTCGGTCGAAGACCTACGTTCGCGCGGTTACGACTATTGGGCGCTTGGCCATGTCCACGATTTCGAGGTCGTTTCGAGCGATCCGCTGGTGATTTTCCCTGGCAATCTGCAGGGCCGCTCCATCCGCGAACAAGGCGCCAAAGGAGCTGTTCTGGTGACAGTAGAGGATGGCCGCGTCACCCACGAGCGGATCATTACCGATAGCGCCCGTTTCGCTGAACTTGCCGTCGGGATAGAACCCGATGCCGATATCCCGGCAATTCTTCGCCGTATTGAAAATGCACTGGACGACGTTGTCGAGCGCATGGAGGGCAGGCCGCTCGCTCTGCGCATCCGGCTGACCGGCATGAGCCGCTTCCGTCACGAAGTCGTGGCGCGTGCCGAGGATTTCCGGGACGAGGTACAGGCGGCCTGCCACCGCTCTCACGAGGATATCTGGCTGGAAAAGCTCGATATGCGGCTTGAACCGGAAACGAATGGAACAAGGATCGCGACCGATATGCTCGGCCTCGAAGGCCTCATCCCCGTGGCCGGCTTTCCCGCGGAACTGCTCGCCGACGCGAATGCCAAGATCGCCGAGATCACCGCGCGCCTTCCCGGCGGCATCGGTGCGGGCGAATTGGCGCTCGGCGATGACGCAGAAGCGCTGCTGGCGGAGGCTCGCGATCTTCTCCTTGCACGTGCGGCGAGGGATTGATGCGTTTCGACCGCCTCGATATTCTGCGTTACGGCGTGCTGACGGACCGGGTGCTGGCGTTCCGGCCCGATGCCGGGCTTCACGTGATCTACGGGCCGAACGAAGCCGGAAAGTCGTCGGCCCTCTCGGCAATATCGGATCTGCTGTTCGGCTTTCCCAACGCGGCGGAATACAGCTTCCTCCATGATCCGGCGTCATTGCGGGTGGGGGCAAAAATAACTGCGCGCGACGGGGAGACGCTTTCTTTCCGCCGCAGGCGAGGCCGCAAGAATACCCTGCTGGCCGCGAGCGAAGGTGAAGACGCCTTGCCCGAGGATATTTTGGCACGTTTCCTCGGCACGCTCTCGCGGGAAGTCTTCGAACGTGCTTTCGGTCTTGATTCCGCTTCTCTGCGAGCTGGCGGAGAAACGATGCTGAAGAGCGGCGGGGAGATCGGCAGCCTGTTATTTTCCGCAGCCTCGGGGCTCACCGGGCTTTCGGATCTGCGCAGGCAGTTCGAGGCGGAAGCGGACGGTATTTACGCGCCGCGAAAGTCGAAGGACAGGCTCTTCTACCAGGTGCTCGACGCCCACGAAGATGCCCGCAAAGCCGAACGCGACAATGAGCTGAAGTCCGCGGACTGGAAGAAGTTGCTGGCCGAGCGGACCGAGATTGAGGCCGATCTGAAAGCGGTTCAAGCGCAACGGGAGGAAACCAAACGAGCTTTGGATCGATTGCGCAAGCTCATGCGCCTGGAGCCGGTATTACGCGAGATCGATCGTGAACGCGCGCTGCTGGCGCAGTACGAGGCGCTCGAAGGCTTGTCGGCCGACTTCGAAGCGCGGCTTGCACACGCACTCGAGGCCACCCGCAAGAATGTCGAGGCCAGGGATATTGCCGAGGCGGAAGTGGCGCGGCTCAATGATGAGATCAGAGCCATCCAAGTCGATGAGGTGTTGATCGCAGCCGCGCCGACAATAGTTGCCATGCATGCTCAAAAGGGAGCGTATCTCAACGCGAAAGAGGATATCGCCAGGGTCCGGCATGAGGTCGACGGTTTTGATATGCGCCTTTCGCAGGCCGCGCGGCGTCTCGGTTTTGCAGGGCTCGACCTTCTGCAACAGGCCCAGCCGGCCGATGCCGACCTTGCCCGCCTCAGGCGGCTTGCGGATGAAGGGATGGAACTCGATCGCAGCCTGAAGCTGCATCGCCGACAGCTCGAAGATGCGCAGGACGTATTGCGCCGGCTAGAAAGCGATGGGCCGAATGGACGGCTGATCGATCCGAAACCTTGGGCGGACCAGCTTGCGGCGCTACGTCCCGAGCTCGGTGAGCTTTCGGGCATGGACTCTTCGAAAGTGCGTGTCGCGCGGGCAGAATCCGATCTTGCAGCAGCCTGCGACCGCCTCGATCCGCCGGTCAGGGATATTGCCCGCCTTCTTTCCGCGCCACTGCCCGATATAGCGACGCTTACCAAACACCGAGGCGTTGTCGAAGCTGCGAGAGCCGAAAGCATGAAGGCAGCGCAAAAGCTTGCGACGCTGCGCGAGGAAGCGAAGTCCGTCGGTGGCCAGCTTTTGATACTGGAAGGTGAGGGGAGGATCGTCTCCCGGGAGGATATCGCCGCTGCCCGGGCGAGGCGCGACGCCCTGATCGACACGTCAGGCGGAAAACCTTCCGCGGATATATTGGGCGAGGTAAAGAGCGCAATCAGGGAGGCCGATAGTCTTTCCGATGTCGCACTCTCGGATGCCGAGCGCGTTTCCCGGCACGCCCAGCTTTCCTTGAGGCGGAGAGATCTCGAAGAGGCGATCACCGCGGCGGAAATGGCCGCAAGGGAGGCGGAAATTGCAGCATCCGACGCCGTTACGGACTTCGAAGACCTCTTTCACGCAGCCCCCGTTTTGCCCTCCAACCCCGATCGAATGATCGAATGGCGCCGTGCCGTGGATCGGATTCTTGTGCTATCCGACACGCGGGACGAGGCAAAGGATGAGTTGGAGACGCTGCGGATCAAGGAAGAGGGGATAAAATCTGCCCTTCTCGCGATCGCCGAGGCGATCGAGCCCGCTTCGACCGCTCTGCCGCCGATTGCTCTTGCCCGCGCGCTCGAGCGTCGGATCGGCGAAATCACCGATCGTTGGAACGAAAGCCGCTCGCGCGAGGGCAAGCGTCATTCCGCTCAGGAGGCGCTCGACAAGATGGAGGAACGAGAGGCCGAATTGCGCCGTGATATCCAGCGCTGGCGCGCCGATTTCGCCAACGCCGCCGTTCTCGCGGGGCTTTCCGAGGACGCGACGGTGGATATGGCTTCAGCAGCACTCGAGGTGTGGCGAACGGTCCCCGATCTTTTGTCGGAACGGGAAAACCGCGACCGCCGCGTGCGCGGAATGGCGCGTGATATGGAGAATTTCGAAGCCGAGGTAAGAGCAATTTGCAGTGACGTCGCGCCGGATCTGGCCGGTTTACCTGCGGATGTCGCAGCCGGTCTGATGAACGAGCGCGCAATGGCCGCCAAGGCGGAGGAGAACCAGCGGCAGACATTGTCGGCGGCGCTGCAGCGTGCCGAACTGGCGTTGGCCAGGCTTTCCGAGGAAATGAGCGATCGTCAGTCGGAACTGGAAGAATTGGCCGCATTGGCATCGAAATCAGTTTCCGATCTCCAGACCGTGCTTGAAGACCTCCGGCAGCGCAGCCGCATCGAAGCGGATCTTCGCCAGTGTCGCGCCCGGTTTTTCGAGCAGGCGGACGGTTCCGACGAGGATGAGGTGCGCGCCGCGCTTGTTGCGTTCGACCGGATAGCGGCGGGGCTCGAAATCGAAAATCTAGACGCGGATGACAATCGGAAGGTCGATCGCATTTCCGCCCTGCGAACTGCCGAGGCCGACAATATTCGTCGCCGCCGGGAGCTGGAAACAGGCATCGGCGCCGAGCGCGCGGTTTTCCAGAAGCTCGCCGCCGAGCAGGAGGCGAAGGAGCTCGCGCGGCGCTGGGTGGTGCTGAAGCTCGCGTCAAGCCTGCTTGCAAATTCGATGGAAGCCTATCGGGAACGACAGGCCGATCCGGTGATGAAGCGGGCCGGTCGGATTTTTGCCGATCTGACCGGCGGGCGCTTTTCCCGCCTGGTGCAGGTTTACGATGAGAAAGACGAATTGCAGCTTGCCGTGGAGCGCAGGACGGGCGAGCAGGTGCCGCTTCCGGGGTTGAGCGAAGGGACTGGCGATCAGCTTTATCTAGCGTTGCGCCTCGCATTCCTGGAGGATTATTGCAGCCGCAACGAACCGGTACCGCTGATCCTCGATGATATTTTCCAGACATTCGACGACGAGCGCACGGCAGCCGGCATTCGGGTGTTGGCGGAAGGGGGCAAGATCTTCCAGACGGTGCTCTTCACGCATCAGACGAGCCTGGTAGACATTGCCCGACGGGAAATCGGCGATCGACTGGATCTCATTCAGTTGGAAAGGCTTTAGGATTCGGGCAGGCCCTTAGACGGGCCGGTCAAGGCCAGGCAACCAATCGGCATTCGATGGATCGGTCTGAACCACTTATCCGGCGAGGGAGGTGCCGGTTCGCCGCAGGCGATTTTCGGCGGCCGCGGCAGAATAAGCAGGTTGTGGCGCCGATCGTCCGTCATTTCCCGGGTGAATGTCAGTCGGTAGTTTTCGAGCACCGACGTGAAGTCTTCACGCCTTGAAATCTTGTCTTCTAGGTAACTCCGCGTTTCCGGCGTCATCGGAATGCCAAAGCGATTGATGGTGGCCATGGCTTCGTCGGCAATAGCGCGTTCCACGAGCGGATCGATCAAGCTGAGCTTCACGCGAAAGCTATGAAGCGTGTCGGGCAAGATGCCTCTGGCCTGAACAAAAATGGAGGCAGGTTCCGTTGCTGTTCCGAAGCTCTCAAAGAACAGGCACTCCCAATCGTCCTTGGTACTTCTGAATTCGGGATCGGCATTTCGCTCCTCGCCCAACCGATCGCAGCGCTCCTCGGGGGAAAATGACACGCTGTTTTCGAAGACGGCCTTCCGTTCCAGCCTGGCCCTCAGCAGCCAGGATGGATAGCGGCCGGCAGGCCGAATCTGCCGTTGTCGGTCGACACGCAGATCCGGCGGCGCAGGAAGAAGGTATTCTTCCAATCCGAATTCGCGAACCATGCGCTTGTAGTTTTGTCCATCGTTGACCAAGAGTACCGTTGCCGCGAGTGCCGCCAGAACCACCACCAGGAACACGCCGAAGACAATGGCGGCCGAGCGCTGCTTTCGGCGCTGATCGGCAGGTGTCACGATATTTGCCTCGGCCTCTTTCGGCATCAACCTCATTTCCGACCGATGGATATCCCTTCGATGGTCAAGGCGCATAACACATTGCCGAGCCGCCCGGAACAGTTTCTGCCGGCCCGGTCGAACTGAGGCCATGAAGCTGTTTCGTACCAAAGATGTCGGTTTCAAATGCCGGCTTCACAGGCTCTGCATTAACCAAATCACTTAAAAGGCATTTAACTCAACTTGTTTAGGTTCGAGGTCGGATATTAGGTTGTATGCGACTATGGCCTTAAAAGCGCACAGAAATTTTATTTTGGGTAACCGTTAGGAATCCTTCTTGTTGTTCGGTGCTCGCTGTGCTTTTCAGGGGCAGTCGGATTCATGGAAGATGTGTGGTGCTGAATCGTCGGCAGACGGCATCGGTGCTGACTTGGAGTGTCGGAATTTGGTTCGAGTGACTGCGATCATGATCTGTGCGGTTCTGGCTGGTTGCCAGAGCGTACCTGGCGAGGGTCCTTTGGCTTCCGCAATCAACGCCGATAGTGGCCGGTCCGGGCCCGAAATCGGCCGTCCGAACGCGGCCGTGTTCGAGGTTGTTGATGTGGATGGCCGTTCGGCGCGTCTGGTATCCGACTATGTATCGACGGCTTTGAAAAGACGCTTCGGTTTTGGCGGCGGCGGGGCTGGCAGAGCTGTTATCGGCGTCGGCGACCAGTTGAAAGTGACGATCTTCGAAGCCGGCGCGGACGGTCTGTTCTCCACCAGTGAATCGAAGCAGACGAGCCTTGACGTCGTCGTGCAGCCCGATGGAACTGCGGCTATCCCCTATGTCGGTTCCGTACGTTTCGTGGGCAAGACCCTTGAGGAGGCGCGCCAGGCAATCTTGGCCGCTTTGGCAAGCAAAGCTGTCGAGCCGGATGTCATCGTATCCAGCCTCAATACGCCGTCGAGAAGTGTAACCGTATCGGGAGCTGTCGCCAAATCGGCCCAAATTCCACTCAATCTTACTGGTGAGCAGATCACTGACGTGATCGCCAAGGCGGGCGGTCCGGTCGCCCAGCCCTACGAAAGCTATGTGACGCTCGTACGTGGCAAACGCACCGGCACCGTCTTGCTGAAGTCGGTCATCGACAATCCATCGGAGAATATCTACGTCCAGCCAGGTGACCAGGTTTTTGTCACGCGCGATCCGCGCACATTCACCTTGCTCGGCGCGATCAAGGGCAATGCCCGTGTTGAATTTGGAGCCAATGACCTCAACCTGCTTGAGGCGGTTGCGCTTGGCGGCGGCGGCAACGACAATGCCGTCGACACGGAAGGATACTTCCTTTTCCGTTACGAGGAACCCGACGTGGTTCTTGGCCTGATCGGTCGGCAGCGCTTTGATGAACTCGTTCGCAAAGGCATGAAGCCGAACAAGGATGGGCGCTATCCGATCGTCTATCGCTTCAATATGAGAAATCCGGACAGCCTCGTCGTTGGGCAAACATTCCCGGTCAAGAGCCGCGACGTGATCTATGCCGCACGGCATATGTCTGTCGACTTCGCCAAATTCCTGGGGATCGTTGGAGCACCATTGGGAGTTGCAGCGCAAGGCGCGGGGGCGGCCTACAATATTCAGCGCGTTGGCAACTAAAACCTCTCGCCGCCAAGGCACTGTACTTGAAATCAAGCTAGATTGTCCGGGTTGGTGCGATGCTGGGCATGCATGCCGCGAAGAAGTTTGCGGCATCTTAGCTCCGTTAGGTGTCGACCGTACCAGATTTTTGAGTGACAACTTTCGATAAGTATGTTGTTAGAGGGATCCGGCGAATAAGGGTGTTAAACGGTTCGCTAGGACTAGACGTAACAAAATTCGAGTGACCATGACGATCGAAATCATCGGCAGGGCCAGTGTTGCCCCAGGCGCAAATTCTGTAGATGACTTGCAGAAGGTTCTGAGCGAAGGGCGCTGCACGATCACTCAGATACCAGCCGATCGATGGGATCGGGCTCGTTTCTGGCATCCGGGACAGGGTGTGCCGGGCAAGACCTATACCTTCGCCGCGGGTGTTCTCGACGACATCTACGCTTTCGATCCGGCAGCTTTCGGCCTGTCGCAGCGCGAAGCGATGCAGATGGACCCGCAGCAGCGTATTCTCCTCAATCTGGTCTGGCAGGCGCTTGAAGACGCCAATCTGCCGGCAAGCAAGCTCACGGACGAGCGCGTCGGCGTCTATATCGGCGCATCGAGCCTTGAAAGCGGAAACCTGCTCTCCGAAGATCCAGCCGCGGGCAGCCCGTATTTCATGACGGGCAATACGCTGTCGATCGTTTCCAATCGCATTTCGCACATCTTCGGCCTGAAGGGGCCGAGTATGACGATCGACACGGCCTGTTCTTCATCGCTGGTCGCGCTGGATCAGGCGGTGGCGGCCTTGGAAAAAGGCGATATCGATACCGCAATCGTCGGCGGCATAAATCTGCTCGTTCATCCGCTGTCGTTCGTGGGTTTTGCCCAGGCGCGCATGCTTTCTCCGGAAGGGCTTTGCCGAGCCTATGACACCAATGGCCACGGCTACGTGCGCTCTGAAGGCGGTGTTGCGATTGTCCTTCGCCGCACAGACAAGGCAAGGCGGGAGCGGGACCGGAGTTACGCTACGCTCCATGCCGTGGCGGTCAATTCCTCCGGTCGCACGAATTTCATCAGTTTGCCTTCGCGCGAAGCCCAGGCGGCGCTTTTGCAATCGATCTACGAAGACAGTGCCATCGATGTGAACCGCATCGCATTCATCGAAGGCCACGGTACGGGCACGCGCGTCGGGGATCCGGCCGAGGTCTGGGCGATTGGAACCGTCATCGGCAAGCGGCGGCGCGCGCCGGTGCCACTCGGTTCGATCAAGACGAACATTGGTCACACCGAGCCGGCTTCCGGTCTGTTCGGTCTGCTGAAGGCGATGATTGCGCTTCAGAACAATTTCCTGCCGGCTTCCCTTCATATCGAAAAGGTCAACGAAGATATCGACTTCGAGGCCTTGAATGTTCGGGTGAATACCTCCGCGGTGAAACTGTTGCCCGCTAAGGAAATCCGCTTTGCGGGCATAAATTCGTTCGGTTTTGGCGGGACGAATGCGCATGTGGTGATCAGCGATCCGGAGCGGCTGGCGCCGCTCGACCCGCCGAAGGGCGAAAGCTCCCTGTTTGTTGCGAGTGCCCACACGACGTCTGCTCTGTCGCAACTTCTTGAGGACTACCGCGAGCGCCTCGCTGCCGCGGCGCCGGATCACGCTCGCTGCGTGATTAGTGCGACGGCGGCCAACCGCGAGACGCTTCGCCATCGCTTTGCCGTGGAGGCCAAGGATACTGACGGCGTGTTGCGGGCAATCGAGGCCCACCTGGCCGGAGAAACCTCCCAGGGAGAACGCGGCGAGGCTCCGTCTCAAGCCGCGAAAATCGCTTTTGTCTTTTCCGGGAACGGCGCTCAATGGGCCGGAATGGGTGTCGAGGCCTATCAGGAAAACCAGCATTTCCGCCAATGTTTCCAGTCGTTCAGCGCCCTCTTCGAATATCATCTCGGCGAAAAGCTCACGGATTTGCTCGTTTCCCCGGACCTGGCTCTTAGGCTCGGTGACACAAAAATTGCCCAGCCCCTGCTTTTTGCAGTGCAAGCAGCACTTTCCGATTGCCTGGTCGCACTAGGCGTCAAACCGGAAGCCGTGTTTGGTCACTCGGTGGGCGAGATCGCGGCGGCCTACGCTGCAAAGGCGCTTACGGCGGCCGAGGCCGTTGCGATCGTGGCGAAGCGGTCGAGGTATCAGGATCTCTTTGCAGGCCAGGGCAAGATGGCGGCTGTCGTCTTGAACGACGAGGCTGCGCTTGCCTTTGCCAGATCGCATGGTCTTGACAATGTCTGTGTCGCTGCGATCAATGCTCCGAATTCGGTGACCATCTCCGGCCCCACGGAGGAAATCCAGGCCTTTCGCGACGCCGCCCGAAAGGCGCAGATCGTCGCGCATGTCCTGGACATCAATTATCCCTTCCATCACCCGATCATCGACAGCGCCAAGGAAGCCTTTCTTGCCGACCTGCCGCAGATCGAACCGGAGACCGGCGTCTACACCTATGTCTCGACGGTGACTGGCACGATTCAGGATGGCCGTGGATTGGATGCCGAATACTGGTGGCACAATGTTCGCGAACCAGTCCTCTTCAAAGCCGCCGTTGAGGCCGCATTGGAGATGGGCTGCAACCTGTTCATCGAGATTTCTCCCAGGTCGATCCTTTCGAATTACGTCAGCGATATCGCAAAGAGCCAATCAGCGCAGGCCGTGGTGACGGCGACACTGCAGCGCGAGACACCGATGCCGGGCAGGGACCCGGTGGCGCAGTCTTTCGCCCGTGCTGTCGCCAACGGCGCATCGCCGCTTCTGTCTCGCCATAGCGGAAAGCGCAACGCCTCCGTCGATTTGCCGACCCTGCCGTTCGAACCGATGGATCTGAGGACGCCAGCGACAAGCGACGAAATCGATCTCTTCGGCCGCAACGCCAGCCAACCCTACACTCTTCTGGGCTGGCGTAGTGATCCCAATGCCTCCCATTGGAAGAACCACATCGATTCCCGGCTCTTTCCCGATCTCGCCGAGCATGTGGTGGATTCGCGTCCGATCCTGCCCGGCAGCGGCTTCATCGAAATCGCGGTGACGGCAGCGCAACGCTATTACGGCACGGATTCAGCCGAGATTTCCAACCTTGAAATTGTTCGGCCGCTGGAATTGCGTCAAGACCGGGTCGTGGAACTGTCGACGTTGCTATCGCCGGAGACCGGCGATATCGAAATCCGGTCCCGCGAGCGGCTCAGCAATGATGACTGGACCGTGCATGCAATTGCCCGTAGCCGTCACTCAATCGGTTTTGAAGCCGACAAGCCGATGAACCGGCCCGCGGGCGAAGAGGGTAAACTTGTAACGTCGGATCTGGCCTACGGGACAGCGGAGCGTTTCGGGCTTCAATATGGTCCTCGGTTCCAGCTTCTTTCCAGCGCCGAGGCGTTTGGGCGCACGTTTATCGAGGTTAATCTGAAACTGGCCGGCAAGCCGGCTCATCCCTTCGTGGAATATAACCTCAACCCCTTTTCGGTGGATGCCGCCTTCCACGGCCTGGTGGCGCTGTTCGACCAACTTTCGGGCAATGAAGGGGGAGCCCCCTATATCCCCGTCCGCTTCGGCTCGATCCGGGTGACGGGCAAAAAGGCTCCGATCGCCAAGGCATTGATCGAAATCGAACGCTTTAGCGGCTTCTCCATCAAGGTCCGCTTTCAGATGCTGGACGCATCCGGCAATACCGTAGCAAGCTTTGATGACTGCCGCTTCCGCCGTACGTCGCTGCGCCGTCATCATACTTTGGCTTCCGTGGCGTTCCACTATGAAACGGTACCGGCTTCGCTGCCTCTGTCGGTAAGAGAGCTGGGCCCTGGCCTTGCCGCAGCATTTGGCAATTTTCCAGCTGGCACGACCGACAACGCGACACTGCTTCTCGATGCCGCGATCTATAGAGCCTGTCATGAAATCGCGGCGACGCTGGCAGATCACCGAGGCATCGTTTCGGCAAGACGTCTGCCGGCAGATACGCTGCTTCGTTCGTTCCTGACCAACTGCTTGTTCATTCTCGAGGACGCAGGCATTGCGACGGCGGATGAAGGTGAGTGGCACATCCCGAAAGAGTTCACGCTGCCGCCGGTGAGCGAAATCCTGCAGGAGGCATGCCGGGAAAACGCGGGTCGCGTGGCAGAGGCGGTTCTCGTCAACGACGCCTACAGAGCGATAATTGAGCGTCTGTCCGTAACTGCACTGCGCGATGACGCCGAACAGGCCGGATGGGTCGATGCCGTCAGTGAAGCGACGCTCGATCACGTCCTCGTTCATTCGCCTCTGGCGGAAAGACGGCTCTCGACCATTCTTGAGGCTGTCGAGGGCGTTCTTGTTGCCGGCAATGGCCGGGTTCGTCACGTTCTGGAGGTTGGCACAGCGTCCGTTGCCTTCAGTCGCCGTCTGGCAGCCGTCGTGGCGCAGAACGGCGCCTCGCTGATCATCGCCGAGCCGCGCGAGAGCGTCCGCCGCACGCTGGAAATTGCCTTCGAACAGGATGTCCATATCGTCCTGCCGGAAATTGAGAAACTGGGGGGGCATCCGGTTGTCGACTTGATCGTATCAGCAGGCACGCAAAGTCAGGCTCTCTTGTCGAGCCACGAAGGGGTACGGGCGGCGATCCGTGCCGCCTCTGAGCGGGGTGCTGCTCTCGTTTTTGCCGATCGCGCTCCGTCTGCGTTCAACGACTTCGTATTCGGTCAGTCGGAGGGTTGGTTCGCGGGCAGCCAATCGGCGGATTTCCCTGTTGGTCAACTTGGCACCTCGCGTCAGATAGAGGACATGATCGCCACCTTGGGCTTTGAAAAGCCGCAGGTGGAGGAGCGGACCTATCCGGAAGGGGCGCTGATCCTGGCATCGGCCGAGGCGCAGGGTTCTGCGCAGCAGCTGGTCGCAGGTGGCCATATTGGCTCCATATTGGTGCTCAACGAATCTCCCGACCGAGCCGTTGCTGTTGGCGAGGCGAAGATCGAGGCGCTTGATATCGAGGCCGACGGAGCGGCGCTCGCTGAAGCCTTTGCGCGAGCCGACGGACAACAGCTCCGTCTGCTCTACGCTGCCGAGCGTAAGGGGACGCGTGATGTGTCTGTGCAAGAGCAGGATCGCCTGCGCCGGCTGGGCCTTCTGGCAGAGGCGTTATCGGCCCATCTTCGGAATGCCGCTGCGACAGCCGAAAAACCACAGCTTCTCATCTTGGCTCCTGGCGGATCACCTCTGGCAGCGGAGCGTACCGATGAAGCCAATGCCGGCCTTTGGGCATTCGCCCGCGTCCTGCAGAACGAATACGACACCTTCGACGTCCATCTTCTGGATGCCGAAGCCGAGGGCGCCGTCACGTCTTCAGTTCTGAGCCAAGTGTTTTCCGCGTCGACGGCCAATCGCGAGTGGATGCTGGTCGATGACCGCCTCCGTGAAGTTCGCGCAGCAGTCGGTCCGTTCCCGTCTGCCGATGTAATGGTTTCCGATTATTCCGCGGCGACCATCCGACAGCTCGTCAGCGGCCGCGTGGACAGTATCGCCTGGGAAGAGTGCGATCTGCCAAGAGCGGATAAGGATGAGGTTGTGATCGCGGTTGAGGCAACCGGCCTCAACTTCCGCGATGTCATGTGGGCCATGGGCCTTCTGCCTGAGGAAGCGCTGGAGGACGGTTTTGCCGGCGCTACAATCGGCATGGAACTCGCCGGACGCGTGATCGAAGTGGGGCCTGCTGTAACCGATCTCACGCCCGGCGACCGGGTCATGGGCATCGCGCCGGCGGCCTTCTCCACGCATGTTCGCGTTCGCCGCGACGGCGTGACAAAATTACCCGAGCGGATGGACTTTGCCGCAGCGGCAACGGTCCCGGTTGCGTTCCTAACGGCCTATTATGCGATGGTGCATCTTGGTCATATCGAAAAGGGCGAGACAATCCTAATCCATGGCGCCGCGGGCGGGGTCGGGCTTGCGGCGCTGCAGATCGCCAAATTGAAGGGCGCAACCGTGATCGCCACTGCCGGTACGGTAGAGAAACGGCGCTTCCTGGAGGCGCTCGGAGCAGATCACATCTTCGATTCGCGGTCGCTGGATTTTGTGACCCATATTCGCAGCATTACCAACGGCGAGGGCGTCGATCTTGTCCTGAATTCGCTCTTCTCCGAGGCCATGGAGCGAAGCATCGAACTGGTGAAGCCATTCGGCCGTTTCCTTGAACTCGGCAAGCGCGATTATTATTCCGATCGAAAGATCGGGCTTCGGCCGTTCCGGCGCAATATCAGTTACTTCGGGATCGACGCAGATCAACTTCTCGTCAACCTGCCGGCAGTCACCAAGAAGATCTTTGCAGAAATCGGGCGCCTGTTTGCCGATGGGAAGCTGACGCCGCTTCCCTATCGCGCCTTCGGCCACGACGAGATCGGGACCGCGTTCCGTCTGATGCAGAATGCCGGTCACATCGGCAAGATCGTTGTCCGACCGCCGGTTTCGGGCAAACACAACGTGCTTACCGCTGCAGGCAAGCCCTTACGGTTCTCGGCCGAGGGCATTTTCCTGGTTGCGGGAGGCATCGGTGGGTTCGGCCTGTCGGCGGCAGACTGGCTGGTGGCCAAGGGCGCTCGACGTATCGCGCTCTGCTCGCGCCGCGGCGTGGCGGACACGGAGACGACGGCGGCGATTGCAGAATGGCAAAAGAAGGGTGTCCACACGACCGTTCATCCCTGCGACATCACGGACGAAGCGGCAACCGCTTCGCTGCTTGAGCTTCTTCGCTCCGAAGCGCCGCTGAAGGGCGTTATTCATGCGGCCATGGTGCTGGATGACGCATTGCTCTCGAATCTGACGCCCGAACGGAACAAACCGGTCGTAGACGTGAAGGTCAGGGGTGCCGAAGTCCTGCACCGCTTGACCTCCAAGGATGCTCTGGAACTCTTCCTGCTCTTCTCCTCCGCAACGACGATGATCGGCAATCCCGGTCAGGCAAACTACGTTATTGCCAATGGCTACTTGGAGGGCCTTGCGCGCAAGCGGCGGGCTGCAGGCCTGCCGGCGCTCGCTGTCGGCTTCGGCGCAATCGCGGACACCGGCTTCCTTGCTCGCAACGCTGAAGTCAACGAGATACTTGCCAAGCGCATCGGCAAGACGGCGATGAAGGCGCGTGAGGCGCTGGAGCAGGTCGAGCGTTATATCGTGGCGGATACCGGACGTATCGACGCCGCAGCCGTCATGATCGCGGAACTCGACTGGAATGCAATCCGCATGTTGCCGATTGCCAAGGGTGCGATCTTCGAGGCGATTGTCCGCCAGGCAGGCAGCGGCAATGCTGTTGCCGACGGCGATACCGTCGATCTGGAGGAACTGATCCACGGCAAATCTGCGGAAGAGGCGCAGCAGATTCTTCACAAATTCGTTGCCGGTGAGATTGCGGCGATCCTTAGGGTAACCGAAGATACGATCACACCTGACAAGGTGCTCAAGGACATCGGCCTCGACAGCTTGATGGCCATGGAACTCGGCATGGGCTTCCAACAGAAGACCGGATTCGATATTCCCTTGAGCGGCGTTGGGGACGACACGACCGTCGGTGATGTCGTCACGCGCTTGCGTGAACGTGTATCGAAACACAATGACGAGGCGGAAGATGCGGCTGAGCCTCAAAATGAGGTGGTTGACCGGCTGGTGAAGAGCCACTCCACCACCCAGCCGCAGAAAGCAGCGACGCAGTGATGAAAAAAGGTCCGGACGACGAAATCTCCGCCGGCCTCGGCGTGGAGGGAAAGCGCGGCCTGCTGGACAAGATGCGTCAGGCGAGCGAAACGTCCGGCCGCAACCGCGCGGCCCGGCTGAGCCGGCAGCCCGCGCCGCAAGTCCGCCAGGTACTACGCTTTGACGAGCTGCCGGAATATCAGCGCGTGCATGTCCAGCGGATGGCAGGCGAAATGATCGGCGTTGCCAATCCTTTCTACCGTTCGCATGACAAGGCAGCCGGCGCCACCACGGAAATCGGCGGGCGCGAATTCATCAATTTCGCATCCTACGACTATCTGGCCACCAATACGGATCCGCAGACGACGGAACGGGCAAAAGCGGCCATCGACCGCTTTGGCATTTCGGCCTCGGCGAGCCGCCTGGTCGCCGGCGAGCGACCGGTGCATACCGACCTGGAGGCCGACCTTGCCTCCGTATACGGCGTTGATGCCGCCGTCTGTTTCGTGAGCGGATATCTCACCAATGTTGCAGCGATCAGCTGTCTCATGGGGCCGTTGGACCTGGTGATCCACGACGAGTTCATTCACAACAGCGCATTGGCAGGCATCAAGCAATCCGGTGCGACGCGGCGCCTTTTCCGCCACAACGATATGGATAATCTGGAATTTGTGCTCCGGACGCTGTCCGCTGATTTCCGGCGCATCCTGGTTATCGTTGAAGGCGTCTACTCCATGGACGGCGATGTTGCCGATCTGCCGGCGCTGATGGAATTGCGGTCCCGTTACGGCTTCTGGCTGATGGTGGACGAGGCTCATGCGCTCGGCGTGCTCGGCAAGACAGGGCGGGGTACTTTCGAGCATTTCGGCACCGATCCCCGCGACGTCGACATCTGGATGGGAACCCTCTCCAAGACGACCTCGAGCTGCGGCGGATATATTGCGGGCTCGCAGGCACTTGTCGACGTCCTGAAGGCGGAGGCAGGCGGGTTCGTCTACAGCGTCGGGCTGGCGCCCGTTCTTGCAGCGGCAGCCCGCTCTGGTCTGCATATTCTGCGCACCGAGCCGGAACGCCCAGAGAGACTGCATCGAAACGGCGCGCTGTTTCTCAAATACGCCAAGGAGGCGGGCCTCGATACCGGCCTCAGCCTGGGCTATTCCGTCGTGCCCGTCATCGTGGGCGATTCCCTTCGCGCCGTGCAGCTTTCCAATGAGCTGCTGGAGGAGGGGATCAACGTGCTGCCGATTATCCATCCCGCGGTGCCGGAGGGCATGGCAAGGCTCCGGTTTTTCATCACCTGCGATCACACCGAAGATCAGATCCGCCATTCGGTGGAGGTTACGGCCCGCAGGCTCAAGGATCTGAAGGATCGCAATTTCGGTCTGGCGTCGCTTGATATGGACAAGGTGATGAAGCTTTCGCCGCTGTTTCAGGCCACTGGTGAAGCTTAGGCAGCGCTGATACTTATCCATACAATAGCGCTGGGTGTCTCGGCAGCGCCGGACGAGAGGGTTCATGCACGTCATCGTTACTGGTGGATCGAGCGGCATCGGGCTCGATGTCGCACGGCTCTATGCAGCCCGCGGCGCACGTCTGACGCTCATCGCCCGAGATCCGGCGAGGCTTGAACTGGCCAGGCAGGAGCTGCTTTCAACTAACGAAATGTCGGAGACGGATGTCCACATCGCAACGGCCGATGTAGGCGTCGAGAACGAGGTCTCAAGCGCAATCAGCTCCGCCGAGGCGACGCTAGGCCCGTGCGACGTGTTGGTCGCATCGGCAGGTGTCGTTGAACCAGGACGATTCGAAGCGCTTTCCAGCGCCGCTTTTGCCGAACAGGTGACGGTCAATCTCCTGGGCGTTGTCAGCGCAGTCCGTGCCGTTTATCCGGAAATGAAGCGGCGCGGGCAGGGGCGCATCATGGTTGTCTCGTCCGGTGCAGCGCTCATCGGTCTTTATGGTTACACGGCCTATTGCGCCTCCAAATCCGCACTGGTTGGTTTTGTCGAAGCCCTTGCATCTGAGGCGGCGGGATCGGGCGTCTGCGTCTCGATCTGCTTTCCTCCCGACACGTTCACGCCGCAGTTCGAGCGGGAATTGTCCAAACGCCCCGCCGAGGCGCAACTGCTGATGGGCAAAGCTCTGCCCTGGGCCGCAAAGGCCGTTGCGGAGCGTATTGTCGATGGCATCGATCGGCGCAGGTCCAAGGTCTATTTCGGGTTCTCGATCACCGCCCTCGGCTTCTTCGGTTCTCTGATCAAGCCATTTCTGCTGTGGTGGTATCAGCGCCGGCTGATGTGATGATTTAATCTCTCTATCGCAAGGCTGGGTACGTCTGATTCTAAAGCTGCCCGGATTTGGCTGCAAATCGGCTGCGGACGATGCCGTGGCGCTGGAGCTTATCGTAGAACGTCTTGCGTGGTATGCCGAGTTCCGCGATCGTACGGCGGACGTCGCCTCCATTGGAATCGAGCGCCTCCCGGATGATGTTGGCTTCATAGCGGTCCATCCGTTCGGGCAAGGGAAGCGTCTCGGCCGTTTCTGTCTCCAACAGAGGGAGCTTTGCCGGCAACTGCTCAACGCCAAGGATGAAGCGCTCTGCAAAATGTGACAGCTCGCGCACGTTGCCGGGCCAATCATGATCCCGCAAATGGCGATGAACGGCCGACGAGATCGCCGGAACCTCTCGTTTGAAGCGAGTAGCCGCACGCTCGGCAAAATGGCCAAAGAGGAGCGGAATGTCGTCGCGGCGCTCCCTAAGCGGCGGAATGGAGATCGTCACAACGTTGAGCCGGTAATAGAGATCCTCGCGAAAATCCCCACGCAGTTGCGGGTCTCCAAGATCCACCTTTGCGGCGGCGACAACGCGAAGGTCAACGGGCCGGACTTCATTGGTTCCGAGGGGCGTCACTTCCCGCATCTCCAGAACGCGCAGCATCTGTATCTGGGTCGAGGGTGGCATACTCTCGATTTCGTCCAGGAAAAGCGTGCCGCCGTTCGCATGCTCGATGCGTCCGACGCGCTTCTTCTGCGCTCCCGTAAAGGCGCCGGCTTCGTGGCCGAAGAGCTCGCTTTCCATGACCGTCTCAGGCAGAGCTCCGCAGTTGAGTGCAACGAAATTGCCGGACGCTCTACGGCTCCATCGATGCAGCAGGCTGGCGACGACTTCCTTGCCGCTGCCGGTTTCGCCCGTAACAAGCACGTCGACCTCGGTGTCGGCGATCTGCCGCAAAGTTCGACGCAGCCGCTCCATGGTCGGCGTCTGCCCGATCAGCGGCAGGTCGTCGCGTGCTTGATCGGCTGCCTGGCGCAAGACCCTGTTTTCCAAAACGAGGCGGCGCTTTTCTACCGCTCTTTTGACTGCTTGGACCAGCCTTTCGGTCGCAAACGGCTTGGTAATGAAGTCATAGGCGCCGTCCTGCATGGCATTCACGGCCATCGGAATATCGCCGTGGCCGGTGATCAGGATCACCGGCAGGTCCTCGTCTTCTTCCTGTACGCGCCTGAAGACCTGCAACCCGTCAATGTGGGGCATGCGTATGTCGGAAACGACCGCGCCTATGAGATCGCCGTCAAGAGCAGAAAGTGCTTCACTTGCCACCGAAAAGGCCGAAACCTTGAACCCCGCAAGCTCAAGTGTTTGTCTGGTGGCCCGCAGAAGGTCCCTGTCATCATCGATAAGAAAGATTGATAACGGATCGCTCATGCTTTTGCTCTCAAAAGGTAGACGGTAAAACAGCTGCCGTTGTCGTTGCTCGTAACATCGATCCGGCCGCCATAATCGGCAACGATATCCTTCGAAATCACGAGGCCGAGGCCCAAGCCTTTTTCCTTGGATGTATGGAACGGTGTGAATAGAGTGTCGAGAATTGTCGGTGGAATGCCGGGGCCATTGTCGGAAACAGCCACCGCGACAAGTTCGGACGTTTCTGCTACGGATATCTCCACCTTTGCGTCCGCGCGGTCGTCGAGCGCTTCAAGCGCATTCTGGAGGAGATTGATCAGGACCTGTTCCAGCCGGATCCGATTACCCAGCACCAGAAGGCCTGCCGGCGGCAATCGAACGTCAAGCGCATTTAGCTTTCCGGCAAATCTGCTCTTCAGCAAGACGATGGCACCTTCGATAATAGAGCGTAGCTCAACGGGCTCAGCCGCGGTCCTTCCCTTGCGCGCAAAGGCTTTCAATTCCTCGGTGATCGTGCCGATTCTTTCGGTGAGCTCGGCAATGACGCCAAGGTTTTCATCCGCCGGGCCTGGCTCTTTGCGCTGAAGGAAGACGCGGGCATTGTCTGCATAAGCGCGAATGGTGGCGACCGGCTGGTTGATTTCATGGGCGACGCCAGCTGCTACCTGGCCGAGGATAGCGAGCCGGTTTGCCTGAACGAGTTCCTGTTGCACGATTTGCAGCTTCGTTTCCGTATCACGATGATCGACAATTTCCGCCTGCAGGCGATCACGAGCGCGGCTTAGTTCCTCTGTCCGGGCGACAACCCGCCGCTCCAGTTCTTCGCGCATGGCCTGTTGGCTGGCTATCTTCATTAGCGAGACCTGCCGTCGTCTCAGCAAGAAAGCGGCGATTGCGAAAATGGGCAGCAAAAACGCCAATGAAAGAAGCCGCATCTCCCGCACGGCGGACGCGACCGGTAGTTCGGTCGGCACCAGGTATTCCAGCCGCCATGGCGTTGTCGGGACGACCGCGGATAGGTGGAGATACAGGGCTTCACCGCGACCAGGCAGTACGGCGGAAACGATCGATACGTCCGTATTGGTGGCTACCGCAGGCATGATGGGAAGCTGTGCCAGCGGCGCATCTCCAAACTGGAGACTGTTCCGAATGGAGGCGAGATCCTGTTGCTGTATTGGTCGTGTCGTCATGAAGCGCCAGGAAGGTATGCTCGTGATCAAAACGACTCCATGTTCGTCCGTGACGTAGACGGGCCGACTGGCGTCGCGCCAGTCATGTTCCAAGCGGTCGAATTCCATTTTGACGACCACGACGCCAAGAGGAGCCGCCGCGCTGCCAACCCTGCGGGAGATGTAAAGGCCGGGGCGTTTGCTGACGCTGCCAAGCGCGAAATGTTCGGCTGTGCCGTCCTCCATCGCGCGACGGAAATAGTCCCGGAACGCGTAGTCGTTGCCGACGAAGCTGATAGGTTCGCGCCAATTGCTTGAGGAGACTGCTATCCCATTCGGGCCAACGACATAGAGCACGGCGGCTTGCGTGCCGGCGACGAGGCGTTCCAGTTTGCGGTTCAAGCGATCGGCTGCGTCGCCATTTGCCGATGAGAGCGCATCGAGAACCTGTTGGTCCTCCGAAAGCAGAAGCGGCAGCGCGCGGGGGCGCTCTAGCACCGCCGTCAACAACGCGATTTTGAGATTGGCGTCGGTGCGGCCCTGGTTTCCCAGTGTCTCGATGGCGAAACGCCGGCCGTAGTATTCCCCTCCGGCGAGTGCTGCGGC
The DNA here is from genome assembly GCF_004343065.1 of Neorhizobium sp. S3-V5DH. Taxonomy (NCBI): domain Bacteria; kingdom Pseudomonadati; phylum Pseudomonadota; class Alphaproteobacteria; order Hyphomicrobiales; family Rhizobiaceae; genus Neorhizobium; species Neorhizobium sp. S3-V5DH. The sequence goes on along the minus strand of NZ_SMCL01000004.1, from coordinate 135,731 downwards.
GGTAAGGGTTGCAGATACGACCAGGAAGAAGAACCAGACCCGTCGCGTCTGCGAGTTGAGGTCCTTTGGCGTTTGGAAGCTCTGCATGGTGGATCGCTGATGCATGGCGGAGAATGTGCGTAATTTCGCACACGGGTCAAATGAATTTGTGCGAAAAGACGCGCAAATCGGGTTGCTTTCTTAAGCTAATCGGAAAAACATCAGGTAAAACAATATGTTGGCGATAGACCTCAGACTGGCACGCCGGTTGCAGAAGCTATGCATGCAGCCGCCGCAGGCTGTTGAATCGCCAGCTTATCTGCCCCGGGAGGCCGTCGTCGGTTGGGGGCTTTATGGAGGATTACCATGAGCATAGCAATTCCAGCCGCGTCAACGCGCGGCAAAGTTCCCGTCTATCGCCATCTCTATGTGCAGGTCATTTGCGCAATCTTCGCAGGCATCCTTTTGGGTCATTTCTATCCTGAGATCGGTACGACGCTGAAACCGCTGGGCGACGCATTTATCAAGCTCGTCAAGATGATTATTGCCCCAGTCATCTTTCTCACCGTCGCAACCGGCATAGCCGGCATGTCCGATCTCCAGAAGGTCGGACGCGTCGCGGGCAAGGCGATGATCTATTTCCTCTCCTTCTCCACCCTGGCGCTTGCCGTTGGTCTTCTCGTTGCAAACGTCATCCAACCAGGTGCCGGCATGCATATCGATGCGGCGAGCCTCGATGCCCAGGCGGTCGCGACTTATACTGCGAAAGCCCATGACGCAACGATCACCGGCTTCCTGATGAACGTCATCCCGACGACCATCGTCGGCGCTTTTGCTGATGGCGACATCCTGCAGGTTCTGTTCTTCTCGGTATTGTTTGGTATTGCTCTTGGGATGGTCGGTGACCGCGGCCGTCCGGTCGTGGATTTCCTGCAGGCTTTGACGACTCCGATCTTTCGCCTTGTGGCGATCCTGATGAAAGCTGCTCCAATCGGCGCTTTCGGCGCGATGGCCTTTACGATCGGCAAATACGGCATCGGTTCTATCGCCAACCTGGCCATGCTGATCGGCACCTTCTATCTGACCTCGCTATTTTTCGTGCTGGTCGTCCTTGGCGCGGTCGCCCGCTACAACGGGTTTTCGATCCTGGCGCTGATCCGCTACATCAAGGAAGAATTGCTTCTGGTTCTTGGCACGTCGTCGTCAGAGGCCGCCCTTCCTGGCCTCATGGCCAAGATGGAACAGGCCGGCTGCAAGCGCTCCGTTGTCGGTCTCGTCATTCCGACCGGCTATTCTTTCAACCTCGACGGCACCAATATCTACATGACGCTGGCAGCCCTGTTCATTGCTCAGGCAACGGATACGCCGCTCACCTTCTCTGATCAGGTCTTGCTGTTGCTGGTCGCGATGCTGAGTTCGAAAGGTGCAGCAGGGATTACCGGCGCGGGTTTCATCACGCTTGCTGCAACGCTGTCTGTGGTTCCCTCGGTTCCCGTCGCCGGCATGGCGCTCATCCTTGGTGTCGATCGCTTCATGTCGGAATGCCGCGCGCTGACGAATTTCGTCGGAAATGCCGTTGCCACGGTTGTCGTCGCGCGCTGGGAGAACGAGTTGGATCAAACAAAGTTTGCCGCGGCACTGGCGGGAGATTCGCTGGACGCTGCCGCCCTGCCGGCACTGCAGGCAGCGGAGTAAAAGCAAATATCCAGTGGAAGACCAATAGGCAAAAGCAGTCGCGCCCTCTAAGGGCGCGGCGTTTCCGAGTGGGGCGCCCGGCATGGTGACGCACAGGCCGAGCTCTCTTCGGTTGGGCCGCCATCGGTTGAAGCTCGCCCAAGCTTTCGAAGTCTAGAGAACCGTCGCTCGTCCGCCGTCGATTTTAAGGACGGTAAGGTTGCCGGTATAATAGGCGCCGGTGTCGATGCCAATTCTTCCGGGGCCAAGGTTCAGGGACGGGTGTGGCGTATGCCCGTGTACGACGAGAACCGGGAGTTTAGGCCCTTCGCTCAGGAAAGGATCGCGAATCCACAGCATGTCTTCGTCATCCTGTTCATCGAGCGGGACGCCGGGTCTGATCCCGGCATGAACAAAGAACAAGTCGGCGATTTTTAGACAGATGGGCAGATCGGCGAGAAATTGTCTGTGGCTGTCAGGCACAGCCTCCGTCAGCAGTTCACTCAGTTTTGCATTCCGATTTTTCTGCCGGACGCCCAAGTGGTGCAGGTCGACGCCGTAAGACAGCAAGGTCTGTTCGCCGCCTAAACCTAGCCATTCGGAATAAAGCTCGGGTTCATTCAGGAATTTGAGGAAGATGTCGTCGTGATTGCCGCACAGAGGAAGTCGTTTCAGCCCAAACTCGCTCGGCCTGATGAGATATTCCAGAACTTGGCTAGAGCTTGGACCGCGGTCAACATAATCGCCAAGCAGCACGATAGGGCCGGCCCGCTCGGTTGAGTTGATATCCGCTGCGATCTGCGCCTCGGCATTTTTTAGCTCTTTGAGGCATCCATGCACATCACCGATGACATAGATCGGATAGCTCGGGATGGCGCGGCCAAGATCGATCCGGCGGCGCTTGAGATTACCGACACTTGTGGAGCGACGTCCCGAAAACCAGTCTTTGAGTTTGCGCATTCTCGCTGCCGTCAGTCTTATTAAGGTCATCAACGATGACAATGGGAATTGGCGCCTAAGGGAGTCTTAAGAAGGATTTGCATGGGACTATCAGACCTATTGCAGGAAGACGATAAAGATCCTCGGAAACAGTGATTTCTCACGCGTTATAGCACTCCTTTGAGGAGGAGCCGCAGGCGGGGGATGCCCACTCTTCGATCTGCTGTTTTTTTAGGCATGAGTACTAACGGTCAATGTGAGCTGCATAATTGTTACGAATTTAGTATATATGTGTGAAGGATCGAATTTTTGAACGTCGCGATGTTGGAGTAAAAAAGTTATATAAATAAAGCATTTAGGATGTAGAAGTGGCAATGATAACTTGCGTCCGCGCCGTCTGTGGTCTTGACGTGATAACTATATAAGTTATTAATTCTCGAGTGGCGAGAATCCGCGCGAGCTTCGGTATCCGCCTCAGGCTGCTCGTATCTTCGCGAGGCCAAGTTGTTAAAGCCTAAGTTGCCAAGGTAGGTCATGATGGGACAGCGCGATAAGAGTACCACCGTTGCGGTCTGGATTGGACGGCATGAGTTGCAGATGATTAAGGAAGCTGCGGCTCAGGCGGGAATGACGGTTTCCAATTTCTGTAGAACGGCTGCTCTCGAATTCGGGGGGATCCAACCATTTTTCTCCGACGAGGATCGCTTGTTACTGCTCCATCTGCGTGACGAGTTGCGAGCTGAAGGTTTCAATCTTACCGGTGCATTGATTGCTCTTAACCGTGCCGAGCGCATTTCTGACTTGCCGTTGAAGAAGGAAATTTTGTCGATGCAGCGCGTAATCGCTGCGCTGTGCATTGAACTATCGGGATGCGCGAGAAAGGAAACGAGACAGCGGAGGACCACCTCATATGTGGACCAGCTTACATCACTTCGAGGAAGAGTGGCTCGCTCGGCGTCAGAGTCTTATTCTGGAACTGTCGACGAAACCACCATCTCTCGATGAGGAGTGGTGGCGGCGTGGAAGAGCGGGTTCGGCTGAGCCTCCGGCTGGGTTCGGAGCGGGGCCTCGTCGATCGGCGACTGGCAGCAAGGACCGCGGTCTTGAACTTGACATGCGGAAAAGGTTCGCGCGCCTTGCGACAGGCGCACAGCCTGCCGTTGTGAAGGTTTTGAGCTTCGGAGAAAGCTCCGGTGTCAAAAAGCTCGTAAAATATGTCTCGAGGGGTGGTGAGATTGCGATCGAGAACGAACGTGGCGAGAGATATGGCGGGCAGGACGCGCCGGCTGCCATCTACTCCGATTGGCGGCCCGTTCTTGGCAATCGCCACGCGAGCCGGGACATCGGGCTGTTCACCGTCGAGATTTCGTGGCGGTCTCCTGATCTCCGACTGCCGAGCGACAGTCAGGCTATCTTGAAATCTGTTTTCACTGACAGGCCGTTCGCATTCGCCGTGAGCCAGGCCGCTCATGCGACCAAGATCGAGGGCGTGGTCGTCCTCTATTCACCAACTCAAGGCCGTCTTGTCGCCACAGGGGATGATTACGATGCCGCAAAAGAGCGGTTGAAGAACGCGCTGGCGGAAAAGGCTGATGCGGTTGAACTTCGCATTACCGGTCAGGGGCATGGTGTTCGCTTTGGCACAGCACTGCTCCGGCGGCTTGTTGAAAGCCGCACGGGTCAAGTTCGTAACGATCGCGGGGAGTTTGTCGCAGACGTTAAAGCAGCCAAGTCGCTCGTCCAGCGTGAATGGCGCTCGCGCCTTCAAAGCCGGGGGCCTCGCGACACCATCCATGTCCTGGTTGCGGCTCCCCTCGGAACCGACGCGACGCGGTTCCAAGATGCAGTCCGAAATTTTCTGGCACATGAATTCAGGGGGCATCGGTATATTTTCGCCGTGCATGATCCGGAAAACGATCCGAGACCGCTACATGACGGAGGCAAAAGGCCCCACCCGCATGCTCATGCGGTGATCGCAACGCTCTCCGACTATGGGGATCGGCTTAAGGTTTGGATTTCGGATTTGGCGCGGTGGCGGACGCGATTTGCAGAAAATGCGCGTGCCAACGGTATCGACCTGGAAATGACCGAGCGCCGCGAAACGGCTTCTTCACCCGCTTATTCTCATAAGCAAGTTCGTCCTACCAACTACGTGGGACGCACCACGTTTGAGGGTACCAGTGCCGCGGGACAGCACCGATATGAAAACAAGCGGTGGGAGGTTCCGCATCTTTCGCGTTCGGATTACGGCCGACACAGTGAACTCGCAAGGCAGAATTGGCAGATGCTTGCTATTGAAGGCCGTACAGAAGCGGTTCGCCAATTTGCAATGCGCACTCTGGCTCGTTTTGAGGAGGCAGATCGACGGAACGGCCAACAGGCAGCATTCTTGCGAACTCCATCGCTCGGAGCCGAGGGGTTTCCCAGCGCAGCCGGCAAGCAATCAGGAAACGCAAAACCGGAAATTCAACACCGCTTTGAGCAGGAAGGATCGACGGTAAACAACGGACAGCAACGGGGGAGGTCGTCACCGGTCCCAAACCAACAGGGCCACGCCGATCCCCAGAGGCGACAGGAAAAGGAGGGGACAGACGTTCAAAACAAGCGGTCCGTTCGATCAGTTTCAAGCGCAGCGGCCTCATTGCTCGACGCGATCGGACGAGCACGTGAAACGAGGGTTTCTTTCCATTCCGACGACTATGACAGTGATGCCGCAAGATCGGACGCTAAACGCATGATTGAGGCAGGAATCTCCAGATTCGCCGAAATCCTGGGCGAAAAACGTGACTCTCCAAGAGAGGAGCCAAACGCTCCACGGCCCCCCCGCTCACCGGAGCAGGCGCGAGATGCTACTTCAATTCAAACTCGGGAGGATAGGGGCGGCGAGACAGAGCGGTCAGCTCGTGAAGGAAGTCCAGATGCGGCTGCAAGGATAAAGTCTCAAACTGTTGAAAGCGGCCGCGCTCCAAGTGAGCGCAAATTAAACCGCGATGACTACGAACGGTGAGGCGACGCTTTGGCTCCCCGTGAGCGGTTGTCGATCCTGATGGGTATCTCAGTCAGGCATCCAAATACCAATCATATATCGGCGATATCAGCTGGATATACCACGGCGGAAGAGCAGATCGTGCTAATCTACCACAGCGTGTATTTGGAATGACCTTGGACGGCATTCGATCAATGGCAGCTGCATATTATGAAATCGATTTCTGGAGATCCCTCATCGCCTGATAAAACAACGGACGCTTACACCCGGCTTAAGGCGGCTGTGATGAGTTATAGGTCGTTTCCCGGAACATTCTTTAACATTCGGACACTTGCCGAGAAAATGAAGGTGAGCCCGACGCCGATCCGGGAGGCGTTGATCAAGCTTGTGCATGAAGGAGTGATCGGCTTCGTTCCGGGTAGGGGCTATTACGTCAAACCGCTCGATCTCGATGATTTGCGCGCTGACTATGAATTGACATTCCTAATGCTTCGATTTGCGATCGAAAGAAGCGCCAACCCGTTCGACCCACATGATTTGCCTCTTCTTCCAGCAAATCATAGCCATATGCCGGACGAAGGTGATTTGGCCCGAGCCTGCGCCGCTTATGTGGAGAGTTTCTACGAACGGATTGCGCTCATGGGCGGCAATCTCCGTCTCGTGCATTCGGTGCGCCAATTCAATGACCGAGCTCGAGTTGTCCACCTCCTGGCGCTGAAGTCGATGCCCCGCCCACTTGACGTTCCATCGGATCTCAATAGGCTCGCTCACCTTTTGCAAAGTGGCTCGCGCAAGCAAGCGCTACGCATGCTTGAGCTACGATGTCAGGAAACGATGTCGATGCTCCCCGAACTTGTGAAAACCATTCATCTGCGCGCGCAACATGTTCCGACGCCTCTCGAGGAGCTCGTCTAGGCATCGTTCACAGGGGCACGAATTCTCCTCCATTGACGTCAATCACTGCGCCGTTCACGAAGCTGGCGCTATCGGAGGTGAGGAAATCAACGACCGCTGCAACTTCATCCGGGCGGCCTAAACGTCCAAGGGGTATGCGATGACGTGCGGCGGTGTTTTCCGGACTATCTGCGGGACCCGTCATATCGGTAAGAATGCGCCCGGGCGCAACTGTGTTGATGGTGACGCCTAGTGCGCTATATTCGCCCACCAGTGATCTAGCCAGACCGGCCAAAGCGGACTTTGACACTACGTAGCTCGTTCCCGCAATGCGCGGAAGGGTACGCGCCGCGACGGATCCAATAAAGACAATTCGGCCAAAACCAGCCGCTGACATGGCTGGCGCAGCAAGCTGGCAACATGCCATCGCTCCTGTCAGGTTGACCGCTAACGTGTCGTTCCATTCCTGCTGCGAAATACAACCAAATGCGGTCCTTTTACCATTTGATTTGGGCGACGATCCGGCGTTCAGGACAAGAACTTTGGGATGCTCCCAGAGCGACTTCACCTTGACGAAAAAGCGCTCCAGAGCGTCGAGGTTGCGGATGTCGACCTCCGCAGCGATGACGCGATCAGCGCCGAACGCCTCAACGAGAAGTCTACGGGCGTGGTCGACTTTTTCCCTATTTTGACTGAACACGGCGACGCGATGCCCGCTTCGCAGGAGCCGTTGTGCGCAGGCAAGGCCTATCCCTGTCGTTCCTCCCGTGACGACAGCGACGCGCAAAGGGTTGTCATCTGTCATGCCACATCCTCCAGATGGGCGAATAGCGACAAGGGCGGGAAGGCGTGGGGGCTCGTCATGACCTCGATCAATAGAGGCCCTTCATACGCAAAGGCCTGGTCGAGCGCGTCAATTAAAGCTGAATGTTCCGCGACACGCAAAGCGGTGCAGCCGCAGGCTTCGGCGATTTTTACATGGTCGACGGCGTTAAGGTGGCAGGCGCTGGTGAAGCGTCCAAACTTCACGGTCTCCGCGTGTTTTTGAAAGCCGAGGATCCCGTTGTTCAACACGATAATGATCACCGGCAGATTGCAACGCACCAGAGTTTCCATCTCGGCCCAGCTGTGGGCGAAGCCGCCGTCACCCGCGACGACGACAACAGGCTGTTCCGGCACCGCCGCCTTCGCGCCGATGGCGAGCGGGAGGCCCCAGCCGAGCCCGGCAAGTCCCCTTGGGCTGATGAACCGCATCCCGGCTTTAAGGCTGCGCAATTGGCCAACGATCCACATGGAGGAATAACTGGCATCCGCCACAACCGTTGTTTCCGGGGTCAATCGCTTTTGCAGTTCGATCATGACAAGTTCGGGACGAAGAGGCGATTGACGGGGATCGATGAGCGATCGGCGATCGTCCTCAAAACTTGCCCAGGCTGCCGCAATCGTGTCCTCTACTGGTTTGCGGTTGGCGTGGCGGATACTAAGATCGTGAGTTTCAAGAGCCGCACAAAGCGCCGAAAGTGTCTCGCCGGCGTCGCCGACCAGCCGGATCGCTTCATAGCTGCGTCCAATCTCCTGTGGGTCAACGTCCACATGAATGACAGTTGCGGCTTGAGGGATAAGCCGCCAGCTGTCGGTGCCATTCTGATTGGTACGAGTGCCCACCAGTAACACCAGATCCGCGTCGTCGATCAAAGCGCGGGAATGGCTGCCGAGGGATCTCGGACCGGTCATGGTGATGACGCCCGCCGAAAGAGGATGATTTTCGTCGACAGCGCCCTTGCCCATATTGGTGGTGAACACCGGGAGGCTGGCAAGTTCTTGAAGTCCGCCAAGCGCCGAAACGCCCTGACCGTTGTGGATGCCACCTCCCACGATTGCGACAGGCGAGCGTGCCGTTGCGATGCGTTCGGCAGCTTCATAAATCAGGGTGTCGGCCGGTCGGGTAATATCGATCGGTGAAGATCCGAGACTGGAGCTGCGGCTAAATAGTACAGGTGCTCCTGGCTCACGCAGGAGATCGGCGGGCAGAAGCAGCACGGCCGGCCCAGGGCGGCCGGAGGCGGCGGCAGTGAATGCCATGTCGATATAATCATCAATCCGCCCGGCAGTGATCACACGGCGCACCCATTTGGCGCAGGCCCGAAAGAGATCCAGGTGATCGAGTTCCTGAAATGCATTGCGATCGGCCTGATCGCGTTCGACGTCCTGGACGAGGGCAACGATTGGAACACTTGCCTTCATCGCTTCCGCAAGTGGTGGCACGAGCAGCGTTGCCGCCGGACCGTTCTGCGCCGCCACGACCGCCACCTTACCTATGCGGCGCGCGTAACCGTCAGCCATGGCACCCCCCATATTTTCCTGCCGGTAGGCGATTTGGCGGATCCCCATCGCTTCGGCCGCGAGGATAACCGCCGACGGGAGGCTCTGGGCGAAAATCGTTTCGACGCCGTGTCGTTTAAGCGCAAGTGCAATACGTTCGGCCACAGTGGGATTTGGTTCGCAATTCATAGGGTCAGTTCCTCGTAAGCCAGAGCATGCTCGAAGGTCTGGATGATCAGCTCGATTTCGGTATCGCCCATGGCCGTCGAGAGGCTAGCGGCAGCGGCAAAAGGCAGGATAATCCCATGTTTTTTGAAATGCCGCCCAAGCAGGCGCATGGTTTCGGCTTCGCTTTTTGAAAGATAGGCATCTCGATATTCTCGCGGTGCATCGGGCTTTGGGTGAAGGCGAAACAGTGATGCCGAGCCGGTGACGCTGAATGGCGCTTCGTATTTTGCGATCACCTGCCGCAGACGCGCACGCAGATGATCGCCAAGTCGCTCGAGCCGGTCGAATTGCTCGATCGTCATGGCCGTCATGCTGGCAAGACCGGCGACCATGGAAATTGGATTGGCAGAAAAAGTCCCGGCTTGTTGGAGCAAAGGCGGACCGCCGCTTCCGCCGAACACGGCCATGGCAGTCTTCGTTCCGCCGACTGCACCGATCGGAAATCCACCACCGATTATCTTGCCCATGCAAATCAAATCGGGATTGAGCCCGAAGCGGGCTGATGCACCATGATAACCCTGTCGCAAATTGAGAACTTCGTCGGCGATAACGAGAATTCCGTACTGTCTTGCTGTCTCAACGATAGCCGCAAGAAAACTGTCATCCGGCGCCAAAAGTCCAGCGCGACTTGGTACCGGATCGATCAAGATGCAGGCCAGTCGTTGGTGATTGGCCGCAATGCGGCGACGAGCCGCCGCAGCGTCGTTGAAACGAAGCAGAATAACGTCGTCCGTGACCGAGCGGGGCTGGCCGGCATAATTGGGAACCGTGATGGGCGCCTCGGGTGCCCCCCAAGTGTCGGGTGTCCCAGCTTGTCCGACCTCCGCCCAGTCATAGGCACCGTGGTAGGCGCCTTCAATCTTGGCGATCGCGGGACGACCGGTTGCCGCCCGCGCCGCCTTGATCGCAAACATCACGGCCTCAGTGCCGGTATTGACGAACCGGACCTGTTCGACAGCCGGGATTCTCTCGCACAAAAGTTCGGCGAGATTGATCTCGTGTAACGTGGGATTGGAAAAGCAGCTGCCGTCTTTGAGCACGCGGCGGGCGACCTCGATGACTGGCTCAAATGCATGGCCGTGGATGAGCGTGGTAAAGTTGTTGTTGAGATCGAGATATTTACTGCCGTCGACGTCGTAGAGATAGGCGCCTCGGCCCCAACCCACGTAGTCGGGGAAGGGGTCGCGATCGACCGTGGCGCGATTGACGCCATCGGGGATAACGATGCATGCCCGTTCGAAAAGTCCCTTAGAGATCTCCGTAAGGCTCGCTTGCTGTGGGGCTGGTGTTCGTATCGGCATAGGCTCCTCCGCGCCGGCGGTAAGCCAGCAATACGTAAAGGAAGCCAGATTTTCAATTTTGATGCAACAAAAAATTGCGAGCTTAGGTTGTTTTTGTGGTTACTGCTCGGAAATGGCCCGCCGCAACTGGCGGTAGCCGTCGCGGATATCGGCTTCGATGGCGGCGCGCACCTCGGCTGGTTCGCCGTTTTGAAGACCTTCCATCGCGGCGCGATGATTAGTCACTCCTGACCTGGAAATCGCAAAGTCTGGATAAAGATGGTGGAGGGTTGCGCCTATGCGCAGCCACAGTTGCTCAATCGTTGAGATCAGGATCGGCATGTTCGAGCAGCCGTAGAGGAGGAAGTGGAACTCCTTGTTGGCCCATAGGGCATCTGTATAGGCGTGCTTGTCCAGCGCTGAGTTGATACGGTTTTGGGCCTCTTCGAGTTGAAAAAGGATCTCCGGTGAGGCCTTTGCCGCACCCTTTTCTGCTGCCAAGCCCTCAAGTGCAAGCCGCATTTCCGTGACCTCTCGCAATTGCGAAAGTGTCAGGTTTGGAACGACGACTGTTTTGGGGCCGGCGTAGACCAGCGCGTGTTGGATCGCCAGGCGATTCAGTGCGTCGCGGGCGGGTGTGCTGGACAAGCCAAACTCTTGGGCGATCTTCCTCACCGTGAGTTTTTCGCCCGGTCGGAACGAGCCGCGAAGCAACTTTTCCTTGAGGACTGCATAGGCCTGATCCCCTAAGGCGGCGCCTTTTCCCGATGTCTCGTCTCGCGGATCGTGGTTCTGGCTCATACTTTTCCTGCCCTTCTCGGTTTGCCGAAACAATTTTGTTGCATCAAAGTCTATTATGATGTATTTTTAAGAAATCGTAGAGAATTAAGTCTTCTACTATCGCGATAATTCGAATGATCTTGTAGTAAAAAAATCAATCTACGGAATATACCAAATATATATGCCGTATAATTTGAAAGGTGCACAAAGAATATTCTTTGGTGGTCGCTCTAAGGCTTTCTGATCCTAAATTTATCGTGAGGAGGAGGTTGAACATGAAAGGTGAAGCGGTAACGCTTGAAGAAATTGATAAAAGCTTTGCTAAGACCGCGGTCGTTCGCAACGTCTCGATTGCCGTCCAGGCAGGCGAGTTCTTGTCGCTGCTTGGTCCATCAGGTTCTGGGAAAACAACCCTGCTAATGATGATCGCAGGATTTGAGACACCCAGTCGCGGGCGCATCAGTGTCGGGGCGCGGGATATCACCTTTGAAGCTCCAAACAAACGCGACGTGGGCATGGTGTTCCAAAGATATGCGCTGTTCCCACACATGACGGTAGCGCAGAACATCGCTTTTCCACTGCGAATGCGCCGCTTTGGTAAAGCGGAGGCTCGCGATCGTGTTGACGCGATGCTGGCCACGGTACAGCTAGAGGGGTTTGCCAACCGTTTGCCGCAGCAATTGTCGGGCGGACAGCAGCAGCGGGTCGCGCTCGCAAGAGCCCTGGTCGCCGAGCCGCCGGTCCTGTTGATGGACGAGCCCTTAAGCGCCCTTGACAAGAAGCTGCGTGAAACCCTGCAGATCGAGATCAAGCGGATCCAAAAACGTCTCGCCGTCACGGTCGTCTACGTCACCCATGATCAGGAGGAGGCGCTGACAATGTCGGATCGCATAGCGGTTATGGCGGAGGGTGAATTGATGCAGATCGGCGCTCCGGCCGACCTCTATCACCGGCCGACCAATGCATTCGTTGCCGGTTTCATCGGCAAGATGAATTTCCTCGACGGTGAATATCTTGGTCAAGATGGCGGTGAGGCGGTGGTCCGCCTTACCCAAACAGCGACGATAAAGGGCCCGGTTTCCATCGCACCTGCGGCTGTCGGTCAGCGTTTGACCGTTGCCATTCGTCCCGAGGATTTAAACGTCACGCCACGCGAAGGTTCATCGTCGCAGGGCTTAGCAGGCACAGTTGAAGCGGCCCTCTTTGTGGGGGCGGTCTATATCGTCTTGGTTGCGATTGAGGAACGTCCCGGCAAGGTCTTTGAGGCACGGTTGCCAGCCGCCGGCGGGGCGCAGCCATTCGTTGCGGGCGACCGAGTGAACATCACCTTTGAACCGCATGCGCTGCGGGTCTTTGTCAATCAAAAAAGGCAAGCGGCATGACGACACGAATGCGCATCGGAAAATTTGCTGGGCGGGCTGCTGCATCCATGACCAGCAGTCCATCATGGCGCCAATATCCTCTCGGCGTGTCGGTATTTTTAATCGCGCCGCTCTGCTTGCTACTCGGTTTCGGATTTGTCTATCCGGTGGGGCGCCTGTTGGGCCAAAGCTTCTTTGCGCCGGAATTCGGGCTGGACAACTATCGCCGCCTTCTCGAAACACCACTTTATATGCGCGTACTGGCCCGAACGGTCTTCGTTGCCTTGGTAGTAATGTCGGCAAGCCTGGTCCTCGGTTATCCGGTGGCATTGGCCATGGCAAGGCTGAGGCGCGGTCTTTCAAACCTGGTCATGGCCTGTGTATTGCTGCCGCTTTGGACCTCGGCATTGGTGCGCTCCTATGCGTGGATCGTGATCCTGCAACGGCGCGGTCTGGTCAACGACGTGCTTTTGGCATCGGGCGTGATCTCCCAACCGATCAAGCTCATATATACCGAAGGTGCCGTCATCCTGGCAATGACGCATGTGCTCGTGCCCTTCATGATCCTGCCGGTCTTCGGAGCGATCCGGGCAATCCAGCCGGAATTGGTACAGGCGGCGCGAAATCTCGGAGCGGGCAAGACGACGGTATTTGCAAAAGTCCTCCTCCCGCTCAGTCTGCCCGGTATCTTCGCCGGCTGCCTCATGACCTTCATCCTTGCCCTTGGCTTTTACGTGACGCCGGCTCTCGTCGGTGGTCCAAGCAGCCTCCTGATGGCAACCCTAATCGGCCAGCAGACAACAGAGACGCTCGATTGGGGATTTGCCGGCGCGCTTTCCACCGTCCTGCTTTGCGTTACCCTTTTGATCGTTCTCTTGTTCCGCAAAGCACTTTCTTACAATAGGGGGATTTCCAATGTCGCCTGACGCGGAGTTCGCGCTTGCAACGCGCCAAGTGGAAGAGGGTGGTGAGGGCCTTTTGCTGCTGCCTCGCCGCCGCCGGTCGCTTTCAAACTTCCTCACTTCGACGGTTGCAGGCTTTTTTCTGTTCCTCATTCTGCTCTTCCTGGTTTTGCCGATCATTGTCATTTTTCCCATGTCGTTTGGCAGCGCCAGCTATCTTGAGTTTCCTCCGCGCGGCCTGACGCTGAACTGGTATCGGCAATATCTGTCGGATCCGGACTGGCGCGCCGCCACCTTTTTCAGCGTCAAGATTGCGCTGGCGACGACCTTCTCGGCGACGATGGTCGGCACGCTTGCCGCCATCGCCTTCGCAAGGGGCAAGTTTTTGGGAAAAAGCCTGTTTCAGGCCTTGACGCTAAGCCCGATGATCATTCCCCACATCGTCATCGCGGTGGCCGTGTTTATCGCTTTTTCGCCGCTCAATCTGTCCGGTAATTTCTTCGGTTTTTTGATCGCCCATACAATGCTTGCGGTGCCCTATGTCGTGCTGACGGTGGTTGCCGCCCTTGAGCGTTTCGACACGACCCTCGAGCTTGCAGCTCTCAATTGCGGCGCCGGTCGCATCCGCGCCTTCTTCTCAGTTGTCTTGCCCAATATCCGGGTCGGCGTTGCCAGCGGAGCCGTATTTGCGTTCCTGGCTTCCTTCGACGAGGCGACGGTTGCGTTCTTCCTGTCCGGCGTCGAAGGAAAGACCATTACCCGAAAAATGTTCGAGGACATCGACTTTAATCTGACGCCAGTCATCGCTGCGGTGTCGGTGGTACTCACCGTCATATCGCTGATCGTGATGGGCGTATTGCAGGCCTTCAACCGCGCTACCGTCTCAGCACAGCGCTGAGCACAAAGATCATCAACAGCATAAACCAAAGGGGGCATTCCAATGTCTATTGTGCCTGTTCATTTGTGCAGATCGAACAACCAAGCTATCTCGGCGCCTCGAGCGCAATTGAATTTTGCCACGTGCTTGCTTGCTTTCTCCATTGCTGCGGCTAACCCCTCGTTCGCGGACCAGCAGATCGTGATTGCCACCACCGGCGGCACCTGGGAACGCCAGATGCGGGAGCATTTCTTTGACCCCTTCACCAAAGAAACCGGCATCAAGGTCGTGACGGTCTCCGGCACGGGGGCGGAAAATGTCGCCCGCGTCAAGGCGATGGTGGCGACCGGCAAGATCGAATGGGATCTTTATCAGGCAGGCGAGATACAAGCCGCCTCGGACCTGCACCGGACCCTCAACGAAGACATGACGGCGTTTTGCGCCGACTATCTGGCTGACAAAGATCTGCTTCCAGATGCCTGCAACCGGTCTGGCGTGCTGTCTGGCTACGGCACGACATTAATGGTCTATAACACGGAGAGTTTTCCCAAAGGTGGACCTTCGAACTGGAGGGACTTTTTCGATGTCGAGCGATATCCAGGTCCAAGGGCCCTACCGAATTTCAACGATCCCTGGCGGGTCATGGCAGCAGCGCTACTTGCCGACGGTGTCGAGCCAAAAGTCCTCTTTCCGCTGGATGTCGATCGGGCCCTGAAGAAGCTTAATGACCTGAGGCCGCATGTCGGGCTTTGGTGGAAGACCGGCGATCAGTCGACGCAAGGGTTCAGGACCGGCGAATATGTGATCGGGCAAATCTGGCAGACCCGTGCGGCGGCTTTGAAGCAGGAAGGCCAGCCGCTCGCCTGGCGCCAAGACCAGGCGTTTTTGGTCGGGGACCGATGGGCATTGATCAAGAATGCACCCAATCGCGATAACGCGATCCGTTTTCTTCGCTATTTCCTCGATCATCCAGATGCACAAGCCAAGGTGTGTGAGGCGCTGGTCTGCACGCCTGCTCGTAATTCTGCGGCGATGGCCATGGGGGAGGCGGCACGCGCCATGGTTCCGACGTCGCCGGAAGTGTTCGACCGGCTGATCAAGCCGGATGCGGAATGGATCAATGCCAATACCCAGCTTTTGATCGAGCGCTGGAATGAATGGAACCAACAATAGTTTTCATTTGGCTACCTATGGGAGGTATATGATGACAGGTGGACCTTTTTGCATCGCTGTCGGTCGGTTCTATCACGAGTCCAATCGGCTTAACCCGCAACCGGCTGCACAAGAGCAGTTTGAGATCGAGCGGGGCGGGGCCGTTTTGAACGCTTCCGGTTCAACCTTGGCCGGAATTGTGAGCGAACTTCAGGGCGAGGCGATCGTCCAGCCGACAGTCTCCGTCGCCGCGCCGCCGAGCGGCTTGATCGACCATGAGTTTTACGAACAGGTCGCCCAGGAGTTTTTGGACGAGATCGAAAAACTGAAGCCTGATGCGGTGGTCCTCGACCTGCATGGCGCTGCTGCCACGAGTCGGCTTGCCGACCTAGAAGGGGATCTCCTTTCGAGGTTGCGGGCGTTGGTTGGGCCGGCGGTGCCAATCGGTATTGGTCTCGACCTCCATGCGCATCTTACCGATGCGATGCTACGCAGCACCGATATCTGCATTGCCTGCAAGGAAAATCCGCATTCCGATGTGGTAGAATGCGGCGCCAAGGTTGCAAAGCTTGTGCTTGAGGTTCTTCGGGGTTCGCTGTCACCCGTCACCACCAGTATTCGCGTGCCAATGATCTTGCCCGGGGCTGGCGAAACCGCCTCCGGGCCGCTTGGGGAAATCCATGCAAAAGCGAGAGCGATCCAGAAGGTCTTGCCTGAGATCATCGATCTGTCGATCTACAATGTCTTTCGTTACGCAGACGATCGCCATATCGGCCAGGTCATTACGGTGATGACGAATGGACCCCGACCCGTTGCAGCGAAGATCGCAAGCGATCTGGCCGCAGACTTTTGGCAATACCGGGAACGGTTCAAGGATGACCTATTGTCGGTTGACGCTGCTTTCTTAAGGATTCGCGATCACGCGCAAGCAAGGCCTTATGTCATGGCGGATATGGGCGACCGTATTCTTGCCGGCGCTCCAGGCGATAGCGTAATTTTGCTGTCGGCTGCACTCGACCAGTTCACCGATCTCAAGGGCGCGTTGACGATCACCGATCCGGATAACGCCAGGACTGCCGTCGCTGCCGGGATGGGGGCTACGGTAACTTTGGAGGTCGGAGGGCAAATCACACCGGGCTTTGTTCCGCGCCAGGTGACGGGAAAGGTGATCCATGTCAGCGATGGCACCTTCACTCTGGCTGGTCCGTTTCATGGCGGCGAGGCCAGTTCGCTCGGTGACACGGCTGTCCTGTTGATCGAGGAACGGATATTCCTGGTTTTAACCAGCAAACCGGCCTTCAGCCATGATCCGGCAGTCTTCACCAGCCAAGGGATTGACATCGGCGCCATGGATTTTGTGGTTGTCAAATCCGGATACCATTTCACGATGAACTTTGCCGGTATCGCAACGCCGCTGCTCGTCGAAACACCGGGAGTGGGCTACTACAAGAAGGGTATCTTTTCATATGAAAAGTCTCGCTTTTGGCCCGAGCATGAAGTCGATTCATCTAAGATCACTGCGGTAGTTTACGCTGGTGTCAGGGCGATGACCGACAACAAATGCCAAGCCGTTGCTTAGCAGTATGAGCGCTCCATCCTGAGGGAGAATAGATCCTCCACGGTGATCCGCCGTATATCCTGGCGCAGACGCCAATGGCTAAGGAGATTGAAAATATGGCGCCTTGGTCCACGCAAGAGGGAAAGCCACGGCCAGCGATCGTCATCCGTCAGTGGTTGGCCACGGCTCATTTGGGCGACGATTTTCGATGAGCGCAGGCCGTCACCATCGTGATAGGACGCGCTTAGCCGCTCGGCGAGCGCAGCACCCACGACGGATTGCCCGAACCGGCGACGCCCGTGAGGACGATACGTCGCGGCAGCTCAAAGCGAAGCTGTGATGCCGCCGTCGACGTAAAGCACGTGTCCGTTCACAAAGGAGGACGCGCCGGAGGACAAGAAGATGCAAGCGCCGACCAATTCTTCCACCTTGCCCCAGCGGCCGGCTGGCGTGCGCTTTTCGAGCCATGTGGAAAAGGCCGGATCAGCCACGAGCGCGGCGTTCAATGGCGTATCGAAATAGCCAGGCGCGATCGCATTGCATTGCAGGCCGTATTTCGCCCAATCCGTCGCCATACCCTTGGTAAGGTTGCCGACGGCGCCTTTGGTCGCGGCATAGGGGGCAATGCCGGGACGGGCAAGTGCGGTCTGCACGCTCGCAATGTTGATGATCTTGCCCGCCCCGCGCTTGATCATGTGGCGTGCAACGGCTTGGCCGACATGAAAGACGGTCGAGATATTCGTTTTTAAGAGGCGCTCGAAGGCATCTGCGGGAAAATCCTCCAGCGGTGTCCGGTGCTGCATCCCGGCATTGTTGACGAGGATGTCGATCGCCCCGACTTGCGCCTCGAAAGTGTCGATAGCTGCGCGCACGGCCTGGTGATCGGTGGCGTCAAAAGCGAGTATATGCTTTGCTCCCAGCTTTTCGGCGGCCGCCTCTAACTTAGCCTGGTCTCGACTATTCAAAACGATCTCCGCACCGGCCCCCGCCAGACCGCGCGCCAAGGCAAAGCCGATGCCCTGTGAGGAGCCAGTGACAAGCGCGCGTTTGCCCTTTAGATCAAAAAGTTCAGTGCTCATCTTTTCCTCCCGAAGCGGTTCGTTGCTTCGTATATCAACTGAAGTCGATCTGGGTTTTGATCGATTGTCCCTTGTGAGGCCATCTCGAAGGCTTTGCGCGTATCCGGTAGTGGCAAGGTATGGGTCATCAACGGATTGACATCGATCAGGCTGCCCCGCATCAAACGGATCGTGGTTGCAAATTCTTCGTGGAAATGCGCAGATCCGGTTCCTTGGCAGTAATGGCTATCATTGCAAGCTCATGTCACCGCCGAGACACGCGCGGGCCGTTTAGTCTTCATCGGCGCGCTGATTGCCCACGAAATCGGCGAACGCGCGGGTAAACTGATCCTCGATCTGCTCGACGGAAAGCGAGGCGTTCCGCACATTACGATTAAACCAGAGCTTATAGGCCGCAAGACGAGCCGGTAACGCGTCTCTGGCTTGGTCGGGATTGCGGCCACAAAACGCCTCCAAGGCTAATTTCTATAGCAGCGATCCACTCAATGTGGGGAAGGCAGAGAGGTGTCGGAGCGCTTCATCTCGTAAAATCGGAAAGTTACGCCCCGATGTTCGGTCATGCCGCGATAGGAAAAGCCAAGTGCCGTTGTCATCTTCTGGGAGCGGATGTTTTCCGGTCGAATAACGGAGACGAGCCTATCGATCGGAAGACGTTCGAACGCATAGGCGACGATTGGTCTTAGAGCCTCTAGCGCAATCTTCTTGCCGGAACTGAACCCAAAGAGGCAGCAGCCGATCTCGATATCGTGTTCATCATAGTGTCTGAGACCTGCCCGCCCGACAAAGGTGAGGTCGCCATTGGCTTGGCGCTGGTAAAGCATCCAAAAGCCGTAGCCGTACCGCCGCCATTCATCGAGATAAAGCGCAAGCCTTGCGTCGGATTGTTCGCGGCTCAGCGGCTTGCCCTGCATGATCAACTCCACCACCAGCGGATCGCAATGCAGTCGATAAAGCGCATCGCCGTCGCGCGCGCTAACTGGCCGCATGAACAGCCTTTCTGTTTCCAGATTCATCACGCTCTCTCCATCGCTATCCAGCGTTACCTTAGCGTTTCAGTGATCGCAGCACCGTTTCGAAAATTTCGCCAAGATGTGAAATGTCGGTCTCCGTCATCGCAGTGGAGAGTGCTCCAAGACCGATCGGCGACAACAACACTCCGTTTTGGCGCATTCGGATGACAACTGATTTCAGTCGCGGATCGCGCGCTGACCCAAAAGTGTCGGCGTAACTCGAAATCTGTTCAGAGCCGATAAAGAGGCGGAAAAGCGATCCTTGGCCGGTGATCGCGCCTTGGGTGCGGGCTTTCGAAGTTTGATGCGCGGGTATTGCCGCCCGGCATGACATCCAGCGCTTGCAAATATGCGGCTCGTGAACGTTCAACCGACATCGTTAGGGCTCCTTACCTTGCGGCAGGACCTCAATGAGCGCACGGCAGAGACTTGCGATCTCTTCCTGGGTATGGCTTGCCGTTACGCAAACCCGCAGACCCGCCTCACCTTGCGGTACCGTCGGAAAGAAGATTGCGGAGGTGTAAAAGCCTCGATCGATCAGCTTTCGAGCCGTGCTGATCGCGCTTGCCTCATCGCCGATCCTGATGGTGCGGATGGGAAGCGGCAGGCCCCGCTGAGGTGTCTCAAATAGCCGGTCGAACTGCTCAATTCGTTCGCCAAGGGCAATCTGGCGGTGCAAGAGGTCAACCCTGCGATGCAGTCTTGCTGAGGCAAGTGCAGCGCCGAGACCGGCCACGTTGAGGGAGGCGGAAAACGCATGTGCTATCGCAAATTGGCGGAAGAGTTTTTCATGGTTCTCGCTACCAAACATCAAAAGACCGCCTGACGCGCCAAAACCCTTACCGAGAGAGGCGGCGATGATCGTCCGATCGCCTAGAGCACCTGGAATTTGCGAACGTGCAAAACCCTCTCCCTGGCGGCCAAAGAGCGAGATGCCATGCGCATCGTCGATGTAAAGGAAAAGCCCATATTTCTGTTGAAGGGATAGAAGCTGATCAAGAGGTGCTGCGCCACCCATGGAATAGACACCATCACAAATATATGCAGCGAGGGGATTTTGTCTGCAGATCTCCTCGAGGGTGGAAACGTCATTGTGGTCGATCGTGACAACGGCGGTTTCTGCGCCAAGCGTTGCCTTATGAAAGGCGAGCGTTGCATGCGCGAAGCGGTCAAAGACGATGACCGGTTTCTGTTCTTTTGTGAGATGGCCCGATGCAAGAAGCGGAAGTGCGCTCATATTGGCCGCAAGAACGCTCGAATAGACAATCACGGAAGCCCCAAACAGATCGGCGAGATCCTCCTCAAGCGTCGTCGATAATGCGAAATTGAGACGCGTACGGGCGCAAGACCAATGCAGGCAGCGATAGTCTTTTACGGCGTCGATTGCGCCAGCGGCGATTTCTGGATGGTTGTCTAGACCGAGATAGGAGCAACGAACGAAATCCAGGAGACTGCGAGCACCAGAGTTAAGATCAACAGAAACGTGCCTTTTCTCCAAAGGTCTGGCAGACAATCCCATCACTTCTGTTTGGTAGGCGAGATCAAAATGCGGGCGGGCCTTGTCGATCATTGCACGGGTGTTGCGTGTGGCTGTGATGGAGACAGCAGCGGCCCCCTTATGAATTGAATTTATGGCCATTTTACCCTCCAGATCAACTGTAACGAGCATAGGGGGCGAAGCTAGACGGAGAAAGTGATATCTTTTATATCATCTTGATATATCTATCGAATATCCTCTGTTTAGTTCGGCATGTTTTGGGACGAAGAGCTTCCTTGTTCTTTCGACAGTCAAAAAATCGAGAATTTTATGCTCGTAATGCTTGCATTGGAAATCTGATAGTGTATAAGAATATTGAGCAGCCATGCTGCTTGGGGCTTCGAATCCCCATAGGTCGGTCCGTGCCACCGGAAGGCAACACTCCTCTATGGTCGGGGAGCCTGCGGCGTATAAAACAGGCTTAGCCGAAGGCCGCAGGGGCTGAATCTATCGGCATTCGAACTCCCCGATCACCAGGTTTTCTAACCAGCGGGCGAAACGTCCGCCCTGGAGGAGTTCATGACGCATGCAGTCGTTCGCCGAGCCCTATCATTGCAAGCAGGGGAAAAAACCGTCGATCAGTTGGTTGGCCAGCAAATCCGACTCCGCCGCACCCATTGCGGTTTGACGCAGACAGGGCTCGGAAAGCGGCTGGGGGTTTCATTTCAACAGGTGCAGAAATATGAGACCGGCGCCAATCGGGTCAATTCCTCGACCCTTTATGAAATGAGCCTCATTTTGAAAGTTCCCGTCGAATTCTTCTTCAGTGCGCTGCCAAATCCAATGCGCGAGGGAGCCGAAATGGGGCCTGAATGGGCAGGAAGGCTTGCCTATATCTCGACGCCCGAGGGGCAGCACCTTGTGGATGCCTTCCAGGATCTGCCGATACCGGTTCGCGCCAGTATTTTGGGGATGGTGCGAACCCTGGCAAGAGTGGGAGGCCTGGCGGCGGATGAACTGACGCGTCCAGCCGCCGAATCTGTTGCCTGACAGAAGTTTTTATTAGCTGTTCTTAAGACTTGTCGCGATTGCTGGCTGATGCCTATCGCGGCGCGATCGAACCTGGGAAAGGCCATTCCTCGTCAGCAACGAACTTGCCTAAAACCCACTTCAATGTCCTTGAATAGTCCAGCAGATTGTACAGGAAAAAGTCAGGACCAAGCGGCCAACTCGGTCTTCGTGGCGAAACATCGGTTGAGCCCAATGGGGCTCGCTGACGGTACATATAAATAGGTCCGGAACACTGACGGTGGCGGTCGCTGGGCCTCCGCATCGTTGGCGAATCCGCACTACCGCCACATAGGCACTGTGTGGGCGCAGTCATCATTGCCTGATACTGTTGAAATCAAACCGATATGATAATGTGGCGACGGCTCTTTCTGCTCAGCGATAGTTGGAAATAAAGGTTTGATGGAGAAAATTTTGCGCGACCAAGACGAATTTCAAGCTCAAGCGAGCGCAATTCGCATCCGCATCCTTGATGTCCTGGCGCAATTGCCGTGGGATGGCCTCAGGTTCAAGCATGAAATTCCAGGGCTTTCGCTCTATAGCGTCGTTGAGCCCGTCGGGCCTTTTTTCACTTTGTATGAGCCCAGTCTCTCGATCATCATCAAAGGAAGCAAGCGCGTCAGCGTCGGGGATAAAACGCTTGTCTACGACGAGTCCTGTTTCTTCCTAACCCCCATCGGTCTGCCGATGACAGGTCAGATCTGCGAAGCGAGCAAGTCGGAGCCGTATGTGGCCGCCATGCTGCGCCTGGATCTTGAGGCACTTCGGCGCCTGATCGTGAACTACGAATTGCATCCGCCAGTTTCATCTGACCGTGACCAAGACCGCGGCGTCGTGGTGGGTCGGGCCACGCCGGAACTGTTCGACGCCTTCTTGCGCTTGATTTCGCTTGCGAATTCGCCTGACGACATGCCCTTCATGGCAGCACACATCCAAGATGAGATCTTCTACCGACTGCTGACCAGCGAACAGGGGGCCAGGCTGCGCCGTTATGCACTTGCCGGAACGAATAGCAATCGGGTGGCGAAGGCGGTCGCCTGGCTAAAGGAGAATTACGTTCTGCCGCTTCGCCTCGACGAACTGGCGGAGATTGCAAATATGGGCGTGTCCACGCTGCATCATCATTTCCGGGCGATGACGGCCATGAGCCCGCTGCAATTCCAGAAGCATCTGCGGCTGCATCATGCGCGGGAACTGATGCTGTCAGGATCCCTCGATGCGGCGACAGCCGCGCTCAGGGTCGGCTACGAGAGCCCGACTCAATTCAACCGGGAATACCGGCGAATGTTCGGTCACCCGCCGCTACGTGACGTCAAGGCAATCCTCAATTCGGATCAGCCGAACAGGCGCAACTCCGTCGGTTAGAGCGATCGGCGATCGGATGAAGCGATCCGGGCCGCCTGTAATGAAACGGGTAAAATAAACAGAACGTGACTGATCACGACAGGATTGAGCAATAATCAGGCAGGATCGAACCTATCGGCAGTGAGCGTCGTCTTTTAAGTTTGCGGCGCAAATGACGAAATCGGAAGGTCGAAACCGGTCGGGTTGGCGCGAAATTCCGCCCGTCGCAACGTAGGAAGAACGCCATGGTGACTTTAACGATCAACGGCAAAGAACATAAAATCGATGCCGAAGCGGATATGCCGCTGCTCTGGGCGATCCGCGATCTAGTCGGGTTGACGGGAACGAAATTCGGCTGCGGGATGGCGCAATGTGGCGCCTGCACCGTTCTTCTAGACGGCGCGCCGGTGCGTTCCTGTCAGACATTGGTCAGTGATATCGACAACGCAAAGGTGACGACCATCGAGGGGCTTGCGGGCAAAGTGGCGGAAACTGTGCAGACCGTCTGGGCCGATCTCGACGTACCCCAGTGCGGTTACTGTCAGTCTGGCCAAATCATCTCGGCCACCGATTTACTTACCAACACTCCAAAGCCGACCGATGATGATATCGACGCTGCTATGGCGGGCAATCTCTGTCGTTGCGCCACCTATCACCGAATCCGTGCCGGGATTCACGAAGCTGCCAAGCGCTTGGAGGCCTGAACGATGATCCCGAAACTGATGCAATCGCTTGCCCTTCCCGTCGCAAAGACACCGGCGTCTCGCCGGCAGTTCATGCTCGGCGCGCTCGCAGCTGGTGGCGGTCTCGCCATCGGCTACCAGGTTCTGGCTTCGTCGCCTGCGGCCGCGAGCGAAATTGCCGCTGATGCTAATAAAGCAGCTGCGGCCTTTACTCCCTACCTCACCATCGACGTTGACGGTAAAGTCGTGGTGCTTTCCTCCCAGTTCGAGATGGGGCAGGGCTCGTATAACGGCCTTGCAACCCTTGTTGCAGAAGAACTCGACGCAGATTGGCAGTCCATCGATGTCCGCGGCGTCGCCGGCAACGTCAAGGCTTATGGCAACGTCGCCTTCGGCGGTACCATTCAAGGAACGGGCGGGTCCACCTCCATGGTCACTTCCTGGGAGCGCTATCGAAAGGCAGGCGCGGCGGCGCGCGCCATGCTGGTGGCTGCCGCCGCATCCGAATGGGGTGTCCAACCGGCAGAGATTACCGTCGAAAACGGGGTCCTGGCGCATCCATCGGGCAAGAGCGGCGGGTTCGGAGCGTTTGCCGCCAAGGCGGCGGCGATGCCTGTGCCGAGCGATGTAACACTCAAGCAGCCCGGCGATTGGAAGCTCATCGGCAACGCCAAACTGAAGCGGTTCGATAGCGCGCGCAAGACGAACGGAACCGAGCAATATACGATCGACATCAAACTGCCGGGAATGCTGACGGCCGTGATGATCCATCCGCCCATGTTTGGCGCCAAGGTAAAATCCTTCGACGCTGCGGCCGCACGTTCCGTCAAAGGTGTTGTCGATGTCGTCGAGACGCCGCGCGGTATTGCCGTCGTCGGCGAGCATATGTGGGCCGCGATCAAGGGCCGCGAAGTGGTCACTGTCGTTTGGGACGAGACAGGCGCCGAAAAGCGCAGCACAGCTGAACTTATGACGATGTATAAGGAACTCGCAGACAAGGCCCCAGTAGCCGTTGCGCGCAAGGACGGCGATGCCGATGCCGGCTTTGCGGCAGCAGCCAAGGTCATCGAGGCGAGTTTCGAGTTCCCCTATCTGGCGCATTCCGCGATGGAGCCGCTCAACGCGGTGGCGCGCAAAAACGATGACGGCACGCTGGAGATCTGGGGCGGACATCAGTTCCCCGATGTTTATCAGATGCTTGCCAGCCAGATCGTCGGTATTGCGCCCGACAAGGTGCAGTTGCATGTCATGAAAACAGGCGGCAGCTTTGGTCGGCGCGCGGTGTTCGACGGCGACGTGGTCGTCGAGTCCGTCTATGTCGCCAAGGCAATCGGCTTCCGGGCGCCTGTAAAGGTGCAATGGACCCGCGAGGACGACATGCGCGCCGGTCGCTATCGGCCATCCTATGTGCATAAGCTCAAAGCCGGGATCGATGGTGACGGGAAGCTCGTGGCCTGGAGCGACCACATTGTGGGTCAGTCGATCATGGCCAAGACGGCCTTTGACGGCATGGTACAGAACGGCGTCGACCCGACGTCTGTGGAAGGGGCAAACAACCTGCCTTATGCAATTCCCAACCAGATGGTCGGCCTGACGACCACCGAGGTCGGGGTTCCGGTTCTGTGGTGGCGTTCGGTGGGTTCGACGCATACCGCTTTTGCCGCCGAAGCCTTTATTGACGAAGTGGCCGAAGCGGCAGGGCGTGATCCGATCGAATACCGCCTGTCGATGCTTGAGCCGCAATCGCGTCACGCGGTGGTCCTCAAGCTCGCAGCAGAAAAGGCCGAATGGACAAAGCCTTTGCCGGAAGGCCGTTTCCGCGGAGTTGCCGTGGCGGAGAGCTTCGGGTCGGTCGTTGCACAGATTGCCGACGTTTCTCTCGATGGCAGCGGGGGCATCAAGGTCGAACGTGTCGTTGCCGCCGTCGATTGCGGCCTTGCAGTCAATCCGGATCTGGTGCGTGCCCAAGTTGAGGGAGGCATAGGTTTCGGTTTGGGCGCCATTCTGGGCGAAGAGATCACTTTGACCGCAGGCAAGGTCGATCAAGGTAACTTCGACGCGTACACGCCTTTACGGATCGATGCGATGCCGGCAGTGGAGGTTCACATTCTTGCCTCCACAAATCCGCCATCAGGTATCGGCGAGCCGGGCGTTCCGCCGATCGGACCCGCAGTTGCCAATGCCATCTACAAAGCGTTGGGCAAACGGATCCGCGTCATGCCCTTCACCAAGACATTGAATGCATGATTTGATCTCCGGCCGCCTCACGCGGCCGGAGATGTTACCGCGTGATGGAGTGGCCGCCTCGTGTTGCGCCGGGATTCGGGTCAGCGCTATCGGCTGCTTGGCATAACATCACGTACGATTCGATATTAACGCCGTGATTGTTGTAGATGCTGAGCATACTGCGAGAAGACGAAGCACAATTTCGCTGGCATCGTTTCCATCGCCACCGCACCTCTTCTTGGGCAAATCCGTCTATGCTGCCTAACTTTGTGCTTTCAGCTCTGCGCTCGTGGAAATGAGCGTCGCATCTGCTTTCGCGGGAAATGCTTGTTGGCAATGTGTCGCCAGCCGTAGCCTTGGAGTAGGAGGACGTTCTGAAGCGAGAAGGTACGTGGTAGTAAGGGGAGATTGACACTGTGCTGGCGGCGGTTTTCGGTCAGGCTTATCTCGTTTCCCATGGTTTCGTTTCAGACCGTTCTCGGCCGATCGAAGGACGACATCTACATCGAATACGCTTTACCGTAACCGGTGTCACACCCGCACCTTGACGCCGCAGCCTATTTTTGTGGCGAGCGGGTTCAGACTGAGACGTAATTGCAAAACCGGACTGCGTGAGCTACTTAGCGTCATCCACAAGGACCCGGTGAAACTCCGGGTGGCTCTTCTGGCCGCCGATCCGCCAGACAACACAGCAACGCAACCTATTCCATTTTCGAGGACCGAGTTTTGCTCGGCCCGTTGCCTCAACTGTGAAAAATCATCAATGCGAACTCTTTCAAACTACCGTCAGGAGTGGTTCTCCAACATCCGTGGCGACGTGCTTTCGGGTATCGTCGTCGCTCTCGCGCTTATCCCGGAAGCGATAGGCTTTTCGGTGATTGCGGGTGTCGATCCCAAGGTTGGCCTGTACGCCTCCTTCGCAATCGCCTGCGTGGCGGCCTTTGTGGGCGGCCGGCCCGGCATGATCTCTGCTGCAACGGCCGCGACCGCTGTCGTCATGATCTCCCTGGTCAAGGAGCACGGCCTTCAGTATCTGTTCGCCGCGACCATCCTGATGGGCACCATCCAGATCGTCGCGGGATGGCTGAGGCTCGGCCGCGTGATGCGCTTCGTCTCCCGGTCGGTCATCACGGGCTTCGTTAACGCACTTGCGATCCTGATCTTCATGGCCCAGTTGCCTGAACTTATTGGGGTCCCGACGCTCACCTACGTGATGATCGCGGGCGGCCTCGCCATCATCTACCTCTTTCCATACGTGACCAAGGCAATCCCATCGCCGCTCGTGGCCATCGCGGTCCTCACGGCCATGGCATGGTGGTTTGGCATGGACCTGCGCACCGTCGGCGACCTCGGCGAACTTCCGTCTTCGATCCCATTCCTGATGCTTCCGCAGGTTCCGTTGACCTGGGAAACGCTGCAGATCATCTTCCCATACTCAGTGACGCTCGCCGCCGTAGGACTGCTGGAATCGCTGCTTACCGCGCAGATCGTCGACGACATGACGGATACGCCCAGCAACAAGAGTCAGGAATGCGTTGGACAGGGCGCGGGGAATATCGCCTCGGCACTGATCGGCGGCATGGGCGGATGCGCCATGATCGGACAGTCGGTCATCAACGTAACATCTGGCGGTCGAGGACGGCTTTCTACGTTCGTCGCGGGTGCTTTCCTGTTATTCCTGATCGTCGTCCTTAACGACCTCGTCCAGATCATCCCCATGGCCGCGCTTGTTGCGGTTATGATTATGGTTTCCATTGGCACTTTCTCCTGGCGGTCGATCCTCGACCTGAGACGCCATCCGCTTCCGTCATCCGTCGTCATGCTGGCGACGGTCATCACCGTCGTCGCAACGCATGATCTGGCAAAGGGCGTGATCGTTGGCGTCCTGCTGTCCGGCATTTTTTTTGCTGGCAAGGTAGCCCGTCTGTTCAGGGTCACGCGCCTGGAGAATCCCGAACAGAACAATGTCACCTATGCAGTGGTGGGGCAGGTCTTCTTTGCTTCGGCAGAAGCCTTCATCCACGCGTTCGACTTCACGGATAAGGGTAAGCGGATTATCATTGATCTCACAAGGGCCCACCTCTGGGACATCACCGCAATTGGCGCGTTGGACAAGATCGTGCTGAAGTTCCGTCAGGCGGGCGACGAGGTCGAGGTTCTCGGCTTTAACGAAGCGAGTGCTGATATGATTGACCGCTTCGCGCTGCACGACAAGGATGAGCGGCTTGCGGCAAACGCCTCACTACACTGAACAATTTGACTGCGGACCGTCGTGCGCAGCCATCTGCCCTGCTACTGTTGCTCCGCTCCAAGGGCAAATTGTTCCAAGGCAAAAGCTCATGTATCTGGCCCTGCTTGTGGCCGTTGACGATGGCAGTGAGTGTGGGGGTCAGATAAGCCAGCGGATCGATGCCATTGAGTTTACAGTAACGGGAAAGTGCGGCCCCCGACTGCTGCCAGAAAAACTGTCGCGCGAGCGTATCACTTGATTCAAGACCCAGTTAGTAGCGCGGCAGGATAAGGCGCGCCTCAAGCCCGCCGGCGGGATGATTGCGTAGCTGAACCTCCCCCTTGATTCTTCGCGCTATTCCGGACGCGATGGCTAATCCCAAACCGGAACCACCGGTTTCGCGATTACGAGATTGCTCAAGCCTCACGTAAGGCTTCAACACGGTGTTCATATCCTTTTCCGGGATCCCTGGCCCTTCGTCTTTGATCGACAGAAGCAAATTTTCCTCGTCATGTTGAAGCGAAATTCGTGCTCTTCTGCCATACTTAATGGCGTTTTCGATCAAGTTGCGAAGTGCTCTTCTCAGTGCGACAGGAGGCGCGAGGCAGACCAAGCGGGGGGAGCCATTCCTAGGAGCCTCCATAAAGGCGTCATCGTATTCCTCCGCGATAGTATCCGCCATGCTCCAAAGATCGATTAATTCCGGCGGTTCATCGATGGCATTCAGCTTGGCCAATCCGATGACAGATTCTACCGTCTCCTCGATATCTGCGATGTCCCCCTCCAGCGATTTTTTAAGAGCCGAGGTCCTTATCAGCGCGAGGCGGAGCCGCATGCGCGTGAGTGGTGTTCTGAGATCATGCGCTAATGCTGCCGCCAAAAGCTCCCTCTCTTCAAAATGCTCCTGTAAACTTGCCTGAGTCTGATTCAAGGCACGGGCGGCATCTCGGAAGTCGCGACTACCTTTCTCCAAGAGGGGTGGGCTGTGGAGATCATCGCCAAGCTGGCGGACGGCTGCCTCGAGCAGTTGGTAGGGTGCTGTAAGACGCCAGACTGCCCAGAAGGCGATAACCACGACGCAGATACTGACGGCTAGATATGGTGACAAGCTGTCAGAGGCGAGAAGCGGCCCGGTCGGCGTTTGGGGAGTGACGATATTGAGCCACTGGGCGTCGGCGAACTTCAGCGAAACGATATAGCGTGGGCTCTTCAAGAAATCACTGGCGATCTCGGAAAGGTTTTCCTCTACCTCGCTTATCTCATCAGTACTTTGCATACGCTGGTTCGCCGCAGTTGGCGAATGAGACTCTTCCAGCTTGAAGCGAACTTCATCGATCCCGAACCTCGCAAGCCGTGCGGAAAGAATGTCCTCAAGCTCGGCCAGAGGATCGTGTGGATCTACGGCAGAAGCGACACCTGGGGATGCGGAGAGGCTGAGAACACCGGTGGAATCCACCATCTCGCTGCTGAGGCGTCGCCGCTCATCGGGCGATAGTGGGGCCATCAGCTTGGCGAGCCAGAACGTACGCTCATTGATGCGGTAAAAGTCAATTGTCTCGTTCGACATCATGCGATCGCGAGACATGATAACGAACGCGCTCGTCTGGGAAACGAGAAGCACAGCTACTAAAACGATCAGCACCCAGGCTGGCAACGTCCGCGGGATGAGACGCTTGCTGGTAAGCCATCTCAAATCTCTCTTGGTCGAAATGGCAGCCTCCAGAATTTTTGCAGCGACGCCAGCGTAGCGAATACCATCTAGGCTCTCGTTCGTCAGTCTCATCCGCCGTAATGCTTACAAATGCGAAATACGATTTCCATGCGGGGCGAAAGGCCTACCGTTCTCTCCATGCGACAAACGTGAATTGCGATTGGACTGGTTGTGGATGGAGGGGGTAATGTACGAAAGAACGCCATACCTAAGATCGAGGAGGTTTATCGATCTTTCCGTGCAGCGAGCGCAAAATGACAACCTTCCTGCGGGTGAGAATACACATTGGACCGGAACTGGAAGATACGGACGGCAGCCGCATTAAAGCCGATGGTCAGGCGAGTGAGTTCATTGCTCCAACAGATGACGAGATCGCTCTGATGGTAATTTCGGACATTGCGGCAAGCGCGGAGGAAGCGGAAGTCACCGCGATAGAGGAAGCGCGGCGCATGTATCTGGCTGGCCTGGCGCTTGCAATCGAGTCAATTGCTGTCCTGTGCACAACAATCTTCCTGTTTTGATTACCGGTTTATTTCTGCCACGAATTGATACCCGTCTCCTCGAACAGTCTCAATCATTGAAGGTTTTTTGGGATCATCCTCAAGCTTGCGCCTCAGCCGACTGATGAGAATGTCGATGCTGCGGTCAAAACTCTGACTCGCGTTGCCTCCACATCGTTCGATAAGCTGCTCACGGCTGAGGACGCGACCGCCGGCTTGCACCAGGGCCTCGAGAAGATTGAACTCGGCGCGCGTCAATTCTACTCGCACACCGCTAACGTCGGTCAGCCTACGACGGCCAAAATCAAGCGTCCATCCAGAAAACTGGACAACGGCATTAGCCGCAGGTGCCGGTTCCTCCAGCTGTAGTCCGCCCTGGCGGCGGAGTACAGCTCTAATACGCGCCAGGAGTTCCCGCGGGTCAAATGGCTTTGACATGTAATCGTCAGCGCCGAATTCCAAGCCAACAATTCGGTCGCTGGTATCAGTGACGGCCGTCAGCATGATGATCGGAACTCGCGACCGCCTCCGAATTTCCTGACATAATTCAAGACCGGAACGCCCCGGCAGCATTATGTCGAGGACAATCAAATCGACTTTGGTCCGTTCAATCTCGGCGTCGAGTTCGCTGCCATCCTTCGCCAGCGACACCCGCATGCCGCGCCGCTGAAGAAAATCCTTCAATAGCAACCGTATCTCGGCGTTGTCGTCGACGATCAAAATGTGAGGAGCGAGGTTCAAAGTAGGGAATCCCATCACGCTTGTTGCTAGTTAGGGTAACGAACGGTCATCCGCCATCCCCTCTGATCGCCATTACAATCCGGAAACACTTTTTAAACTTCCACGAAAAGCTCTTTGTGTGGTGTTTATGCGAAACAAGCGTGGCGGTCGATTCACTACCAACCGAGCGCGTACGAGCAGTTTTGCGTCCTTGCCGCGTGCCAGGAACTCTGCCTCGGGCATTGTGAGAGCAGCTTGAATCTTCCTATCGCGTTCAGTGCCATGAACCTCGATATGCAGCCTATGATCATCGAGAAGCACCTGCATCTGCCAGACCTTTGGAATCCCGCCAAACGGGCTAGGCCGATTCAGCATTTCACCGCTGTCTGGATCCTCGAGCGGCCCTCGGCGGTGGTGGAGGGGCATCAGCGCTAACACGCGCTGGGCCCTGTCTTAGGTCAAGCGCCATTAAGGCCTCACGCTAGCCGGCAAATCAGACAAAACTTTCAGCACGAGTTTACACATGAGCATTTTCGGCACGATGAAAGCGGCAATTCGAGTGTCACGGCAGCCAGCATCGACGAAGAACCCTCACTCTTTAGCAATTCTACAAGGTTGTCGCGAGGCTGTTGAAAATTGCCGACGAGATGGGGAAAACATTGCAGATGAAGTGTCAATCATCGCTGACAAGAAGCGATATGAGATTATCGACGGTCTACGCGGTTACTTCTTGGTGACCATGCTGCTGAACCATCTCATATTCATCGGCGGTAACTGGATGCTGTCGATCAACCAGAATCAGCTCGCTTTCGTGGAAAGCGCGCAAGGATTCATTCTTCTGTCGGGCCTGCTGGCCGGCATGATCTACAGCCGCAGAATGATCATCCACGGCTATCGGGAGGCCCGCCGACAGAGCTGGGCTCGCGCCTTTGAAATCTACCGGTATGCGATGGGTGTCATTATGGCGGTACTCGTCCTGCAGATGCTTCTGCCCGATGCTGGGCGAATATGGCATGACTGGCTGGGAAAAACGACACTGGACGAGCCGCTTCGTCTGGCAGCGATCGCTACGCTTCTCTTCCAGCCGACGTTCATGGACATCTTGCCACAATACGTCCTCTACATGTTTTTTCTCCCTGCCGTCATCTGGCTCTGCCTGCGGGGAAAATTGGCCTACGTCTTAGCGGGCTCGCTGGCACTTTGGATGGCGGCCCAGCTCGGCATCCAGACATTCGCCACCGAGGTCGTCGACAATTTGATCGCAAGCAGCGACAAGCAGGGCCTCCGCGCCAGCTTCAACCTGTTCGGCTGGCAGATGGTCTTCTTTGCTGGAGTGATTACCGGTGTCCTGACGGCAACGGGCAAGGTCGACTGGTCGCAAATTTTCCGGCCGAAAGCTACTCGTATCCCGAAACTCTGCCTCGCCATCTGCGTTTTCTTTCTGCCGCTTAGGATCCTCTCGAGCCATGATCTAATGCCGCAGTTCGTCCTCGCCAAGTTCGCGACGATGGAAATCCGCGCCGATTTCGGCCCGGTCTATCTGATGAATTTCATCGCCGCGGCGGTCGGCTTCACATGGCTGCTGATGGCGGGCTCGCAGCATGGTAATCCGTGGGTCCGCAAGTTGTCCTTTGCCCTGCGATGGCTATTCTCGCTAAGCTTCCTGCGCCTACTTGGCCGGCACTCATTGCAGGTTTACGTATGGCACGTGGCGATCGTTTATATCGTGTTTTACATCGACCAGCGGACGCCGGAGTTCTCCCAGTTTACGAAGAGTTTTATAGGTATAAGTTCCATTATGCTCCTTTCATTGCCTGCGCTTTGGAGAGAGCGTGCCCGGTTCGCCGGAGGTCCACAGCCGCAGATTATTCAGGGGACTTCCTCGGGCGTGTAGCTAGGAGCTCGATCTCCACGCCTACAAAACCGAGCCGGCGGCTCGCCCTGGCGCCGGCCGGCTCAACACTCGACGCCCACGATCCGCCTTGAGCTGCAGATGTCGGATCCGGCTTACTGCAATCAAAATACACCTCCACGCCTGCCCGCGAATGACATTCTAGGCGAGGAAATGGGGGTGCCGTCAGAAAACCGTGGGTCCGGTCTTCGATGCGCATCAACGCGAAGGATGCAACGGCACGTTATTAATCATCTCCAGATGAAGGGACAGCCACTGGCGGTTCCGCCGAACCTTTGATAGCGCCCCTTGCAGCACGCTTGGACATGATACTTAGAGCGTCTTGGTTTTGCTGTTTGCGGACTGACTGCTTCTGACTAGACCTACGACGGCAATCTGATGCTAGCTCCAGAGGCAAATAGATTTGTATGCACATCTCTGCAGCCGTCTCCCGTTCCGCTAGTCGCGTCAAAGCTTCCCAATCTCAGAGCTCTATAGGTACCCGGCGGAGGCTGAGAAGGTTGGTCGGGCGCAGCTATGGCTTCGCAGCTCATGTGCCGCGGTAGGGCAGCCGACCGGATTTTCAATTGCAAAATGTAGCGTAGCTCACGCGGCTTTGCAGGGGTGACAAGTTGAAGATTCCAATTACACTACCTGGAAGGGTGAGGGACTCATAGGCAGACGCATGCGTTGCCTGTTGAAAATTGGCCGCCGCAGAACGGGTTAGCCGTTACTGCGCACAATCGTCGGAGAGGAGCCTCACGATGCCGAACCCAAGCCAGACCAGCGACGAATGGTGGGAAAACGATCAGACACCGGACAACCCTTATGGGAAAAGCGAGGATTATGAATCCTTTCTCGATTATCTTGGGGCATTGCCGCGCAGCCTGACGCCCGAGATCGCCGCGGGTACGCTGAGGATCAACGTTTACG
Organism: Neorhizobium sp. S3-V5DH; assembly: GCF_004343065.1. NCBI lineage: Bacteria > Pseudomonadati > Pseudomonadota > Alphaproteobacteria > Hyphomicrobiales > Rhizobiaceae > Neorhizobium > Neorhizobium sp. S3-V5DH. The sequence continues at coordinate 101,927 of NZ_SMCL01000004.1, read as the reverse complement.
AGCTCAATGACCATCCCGAGTACAAGGCCGCCGCGATCGGCGCCTTACAAATGTGGGCGTCCGTGACCCCCCTGAAATTCGAGATCGTCGACGACGTGCCGTTCGACAGCACAACGGACTGGATGGAGGTTGTCAGCCCCGAACTCGGCGAAGAGGACGATGGCAGCGCTTATTCGAGCAATCGCTATGTCAGCATCGGTCAGCGTTTTCACGATACGGAGCCAAACAAGACCGATATCGGCGGATATGTCTTCGATTCCTTCATCCACGAATTCGGCCATGAATTCGGCCTGAACCATCCCGGGCTCTACAACTACAGCGGCCCCGGTGGCGTGCAGATCAACTATCTGAACAATGCGACCTGGACCTATGACCGCCAGCAATACAGCGTCATGTCCTATTTCGATGGGATCGATGTCGGCGAAACCACCCGCTGGTCTGCAGCGACGCCGCTTATGGCTGACATCGAAGCCGTCATTCGTCGCTTCTTTTCAACCGTCGACGAGAACGGCGTGCGCACCTATCAGCACATCGACCTCAACACCGGGGACAATGTTTACGGCTTCGGGAGCACGCAGTATGGCTATCAGTTGACCGCATCAGGCATGCAACATGACATCGGTTTTGCGATCCATGATACCGGCGGCACCGACACGATCGACTTCTCGGGCTCGACGGCTGGCACGATCCTTGACCTGCGCGCGGGACAGTTCTCCAGCGTCAACGGTCATAGCAACAATGTATCGATCTTTGCTGGACACAATGCGGATGGGACCGACTACTACATCGAAAACGGTATCGGCAGCGGTTACAATGACATTCTGATCGGTAATGACGGCGCCAACGTTCTCGACGGCCGATACGGCGCCGATCGCATGGCCGGCAACGGCGGCGACGATATCTATTTCGTCGACTCGTTGGATGACATCGTTCGCGAAGAGGCCAACGGCGGCAACGACACGGTCATTCTGCTGTCCCGAGATCTGAGGATTCGGAGAATCGCCAACGTCGAAAATATCATCTATGCCGACGAATCGACGCTTCAGCCGCCCGCGGGCGACAACGCACCCGCGCCCGTTTTTGGCGACAATACACTGACGAGCATCATCTTCGGCGACAATGGAAACAACACGCTTGACGGCGGCGCCGGCGACGACACGATCTTCGGCCAGGGCGGTGACGACCTGATCATCGGCGGCCGCGACTCGCTCGCCAGCCGTGACATCAACAACACGATCGATGTCGAGGATCTTGAAGACCAGACCGAAAGCGATGACGGTAACGACACGCTCTACGGCGGCGGCGGCAATGACACCATTCTTGGCGGCCAGGGCAACGATATTCTGGATGGCGGCGCCGGCGACGATACGCTGAGCGGCCAGGACGGCGTTGACATATTCAGGGGCGGCTCTGGCGTCGACACGGTCGATTACAGCAAGGAGAGCCCTTTCCAGCTGCTCGTCAACCTTGCCACCAATGTCGCCAGCGGAGGCACCGCCTCGGGAGACACTTTCTACAGTATCGAAAACTTGATCGGTTCCGACGACCGCATCGACCGCTTTATCGGCACGGCCGACGCAAACCATTTCTGGGGCCAGGGCGGCGGGGACTATTTCAACGGCGGCGGCGGCAATGACATCCTGGATGGCGGCAATGACGGCGATATCCTCTATGGCGAGGAGGGCGACGATACGATCATCGGTGGCGCCGGCCAGGACTATCTGGATGGTGGTTCCGGTATCGACACGGTCGTCTATGCCGGCAGTTCCGACGGTGTGACGATCGATCTTATGAACGGCACGGCCAATGGTGGCGATGGTGATGGCCCGGTGCAAATCGTTGGCCGAGGTGCAGTAATCCGTCATGATATACTCGTCGGCTTCGAAAATGCCGTCGGCTCATCTTTCGACGACCACCTCATCGGCAATACGCTCGCCAACGAGCTCTCCGGCGGCACCGGCGACGACACGCTGACCGGCGGCGGCGGGGCCGATATATTGAATGGCGGCGCCGGAAGCGACACGGCAGACTATGCTGACGCGACAAGTGGACTAAGGCTTAGTCTTGCCGGGGGCAGGTCCGGCGGAGATAGATATATCTCCATCGAAAACCTTGCAGGCTCTGGATTCAATGACCGTCTGACCGGCAACGGCGCAGCCAATGTCCTGACCGGCCAGGGCGGGAACGATGTGCTCGATGGCGGCCGCGGCGACGACATCCTGCTCGGCGATTTCGCCTATCAGGGCGACGCGCCGCCACGTCCGGGCATGGGAACCGGTTATGCTACGCTGGGACCGGACGCGACCAACAACTCGGTCGCAGCCGCGTTCGACATTTCTAATAATTTTTCGCTCGCCAGCGATCCCGATATCTTCGATTCGACGACCGTTCTTCATACGACCGTCAACGCCACGGGCAACGGCCAGGGCGGATATTACAAGGTCGATCTGGCCGCCGGTACGGTCATTACGATCGATATTGACGGGATTGCCGATCCCAATGTCCACGACAGCTGGGTCAGGCTGCTCGACAGCGCCGGCAACATAGTCGCTCAGAATGACGATGGCGGCGGCGATCCGGGCTCAGCGAGCAACCGGGATTCAAGCCTGGTATTCGTCGTTCAGGAGACCGGGTCCTATTACATACTGGAGGGCAGTTGGTCCCCCGATGTGCCGGGTGACGGCTGGGCGGAAGCTGTACCGGACGGCTCGACATACGAGTTGAACGTATCGGTCGAGTTTCCCCCGGCACCGGCTCAGCCAGGAGAGGCGGGATCCGATAAGCTCACCGGCGGTGCCGGCAGCGATCTGCTGGATGGCGGTCTGGCGGCCGACACGCTCATCGGCGGCGCAGGAGAGGATACATTCCGCTTCTCGACCGAGATTGGGAACGGCAATATCGACTGGATCAGAGACTTCAACGTCATCGACGACACGATCCTCCTGGACAATCTCATCTTTGAGACTGTGGGTGTCGACGGAGTCCTAGGTCTGGGGGCGTTTTACGGGAATGCGGCAGGCGCCGCTCACGACGCCGATGATCGCATCGTCTATGACACCGACAGCGGCGCCCTGTTTTATGACATCGATGGCAGTGGAGAAGGCGAAGCCATTCAGTTTGCGCAGTTGAACGCAAATCTGAGGTTGTCGGCGTCCGATTTCATTATCATCTAGCGTAACTCCGGGAGGGCGCCGTTGAGACGCCCTCCCGCGACCATCTTTTCAGATGCCCAAAAAGTGCGGCATCCTTCGGCGCCAGCGTTTCATCCTTGAAACGGCCTAGGTTTGCCGGAAACATGCAACCGTACGATTTTCGAACCACAAGATGAGCGGCAGTGCCGCTAAGCGCCTTGCGGGGCGATAGTGGAGAATGTGGAATGAAGCGCCCGACCGACCGCCGCACAGTATTGATGACCGTCGGAGTTGCGGCTGTCGCCGCGGTCGCAGGCCCAGCCGCTGGGCAATCGGCGGATATTCGCGGCGCAGTCACGTTCGAGGGCAGCGCTTTTATCCCGGAAGGTCATATCGAGATATATCTGGAGGACCCCGCCGTTCAGGATAGTAAGCGACGTCGCGTCACGGAGACGCGCGTCAAAAGCGATGGCGGGTCGAAGACGATAGCCTTTTCCTTGACGCCGCCGGTCAGCTCGAGTGCGTCGCCGACGTTGCAGATCATTGCGCGCCTGGAGCGCGCCGATGGCTGGCTGCTGGCGCGCGGCAGCATACAATTCAAGGCGGGCGAACCTGTTCATGTGACGCTCAACACCGTTATGTATTAGGAGGTAGAAATCAACCTTCAACGCCAGTCGAGATCGCCGATAGCATCATCGAGGGGAAGGCCTGCGCAGTCTCAATCAAGCTCGGCATGTCTGCTTTCAGGCCAATGGCAACGGTCGTCAAACGTGTGAATTGCACGTTCTTAAGCTGTGGATAACATGTGGATGACCGCGTCCAGCTCACCTAACAAGTTCCTATAATGTTCTAGCGGTGAGAACTATCAATCTAGATTGTTTTTGAGCTGCCCGCCGTGGCTGGTGGAAGATCATAAGAGCGGTTACCGCTCCGGCTCCGACATCCTCCTTGGCTCGAACCTGCATGGCATCGGAGAAGAAAACGAATTTTGACACGACGTAACCGATCACAATGACTACACTTCGCGCACGGAGCACCGCTTCGATGGTATTGCGCAAGGTTGATGCCAACTTCCCGCGTCAAAATGATGCGAATCAAGGAAGCAGTGCTTCGATAGCGGACGCATTTGGCAGAGGGACATTATGAGCGAAATTTCGAAGGGCAACGGCAAGGTTGCATTGATCACCGGCGTCACCGGCCAGGACGGTGCCTATCTTGCCGAACTGCTTCTCCGGAAGGGCTATACCGTTCACGGCATCAAGCGGCGCTCTTCAAGTTTCAATACCAATCGCATCGAACACCTCTACGAGGATCCGCATATCGAGAATCCGCGCTTCATCCTGCATTTCGGCGATATGACGGATTCGACCAATCTCATTCGCGTCGTGCAGGAAACGCAGCCGGATGAAATCTACAATCTCGCGGCACAGAGCCACGTGCAGGTTTCCTTTGAGACGCCGGAGTATACTGCCAATGCAGACGGAACTGGAACGCTGCGTCTATTGGAAGCTATCCGCCTTTTGGGGCTGACGAAGAAGACGCGCTTCTACCAGGCCTCCACCTCCGAGCTTTACGGCAAGGTGCAGGAAGTGCCTCAGAGTGAGACGACACCCTTTTATCCGCGTTCTCCTTACGCCGTAGCAAAGCTCTACGCCTACTGGATAGTCGTGAATTATCGCGAAGCCTACGGCATGCATGCATCCAATGGCATCCTGTTCAACCATGAGAGCCCGATCCGCGGCGAAACCTTCGTCACCCGCAAGATCACCCGTGCAGCGGCTGCCATTCATTTGGGCCTTCAGGAGCGGCTGTTCCTCGGCAACCTGGATGCCAAGCGCGACTGGGGCCATGCGCGCGAATATGTGCGCGGCATGTGGCTGATGCTGCAGCAAGACGAGCCCGACGATTATGTGCTCGCAACCGGCGAAACACACACCGTGCGTTCCTTCGTTGAAAAGTCCTTTGCCAAGGTCGGTATGCCGATCGAATGGCGGGGGCAGGGCGTCGACGAAAAAGGATATGACGTGACATCCGGCCAGTGTGTTGTCGAAATCGATCCCCGCTACTTCCGGCCGACGGAAGTGGACCTGCTGATAGGCAATCCCGCGAAAGCCCATCAGAAGCTTGGCTGGAGCCATGAGACCAATCTTGACCAGCTCGTTGCTGAAATGGTTCGCGAAGATTTGAAGGTCATGGCGCGCAATGTGCCGACCGCCGGCGGCAACAAGGGTCTTTCCCATGCCTGAAGTGATCTACAGCCTTGCCGGCAAAAGGGTCTATGTTGCCGGCCACCGCGGCATGGTCGGCTCGGCGCTCGTTCGTCGCCTGGTCGCCGAAGATTGCGAACTTCTAACGGCAACACGTTTCGAAGTGGACTTGACCCGCCAGAGCGAGGTCGAGGCCTGGATGGAGAAGAATCAACCGGATGCTGTCTTCCTGGCGGCTGCCAGGGTTGGCGGCATCCTCGCCAACGATACCTATCCCGCCGATTTCCTTTACGACAACCTGATCCTTGAGGCGAACATCATACACGCTGCCCACAAGGTGGGCGTAGAAAAGCTCCTGTTTCTCGGCTCGTCCTGCATTTATCCGAAATTTGCTGACCAGCCGATCGTCGAAGAAGCATTGCTGACTGGGCCGCTAGAGCCGACCAACGAATGGTATGCGATTGCTAAGATCGCCGGCATCAAGTTGTGCCAGGCCTATCGTAAGCAACATGGGAGCGACTTTATCTCCGCGATGCCGACCAATCTCTTTGGTCCCGGTGATAATTTCGACCTGAATTCCAGCCACGTTATGCCGGCCCTGATCCGCAAGGCGCATGAGGCCAAGCTAAACAATCTGCCTGAAATTACCATCTGGGGCACGGGAACGCCACGGCGCGAGTTTCTACATGTGGATGACTGCGCTGACGCCTGCGTCCACCTGATGAAGGTTTATTCTGGTGACACTCATGTCAATGTGGGATCTGGTGAAGACTTGACGATCCTCGAATTGGCGCGGCTAGTCTGCAAGATCGTCGGATTTCAGGGCGACATAGTCAAGGATCTTTCAAAGCCAGACGGTACGCCTCGCAAGATGATGAGCTCCGAAAAGCTTCTTAGTCTAGGGTGGTTTCCGAAGTTTGAGCTGAGACAGGCAATTGAGAGCGTCTATCGGTCGTTTCTCGAGGAGGGCCATGTCGGCGTGATTAGCACGAACACGCGAACAGGCGCGGACTGTTAATGGAATGGCCTCCGAGCAACGGTTTGACGCATGTGTTGATTTGCGCCGTAGGCCACCGCCAAACACGGACCACAAGATTGAATGTACCTAGTCGCCTTGCCCTGGCCGGTACCGCGCGTGTTCAGCCGGGTATCGTGCCAATCATAGGCACGCCAATGGGCGCCTACACACATGATGCGGCCGGTGGGCTACTGGCAAAATTCAGGAGGCTGTTACGACGAATAACGATGGTGACCCGGCGCGCTGGTCAGCAAGTCCGGGAAGTCGACCTACGGATGTATCCGATGGCAGGTAACTTGTTTGCTGCCGATGAGATGGCTTTCGCCAAGAAAGAAGAGCCGTGTATCTGCGGCAGTCTCTCGCCAATGCAGGGCTATGCCCTTCGTTTCGTTTGGTATTCCGATAATCGGCTAGTCACCACCTCACCTTGAGGGGACAAACGCAAAGGTCAGCCGAACGGCGAGAGCGTGTTTGAACCTCGACATGCTTTCCAGAATGGGACAATATCACGCTGGGAAGGTAAGAGGAGGAGCGATATGAGAGTTCAGGCGTATATTATTGCGTTGCTGATCAGTCTCCTGTTATGGTCAACGAGCTTCTTTGTACTTCGCGAGAGCTACCGATTTGCACATTCGAACGGCATCATATCGAACCTGCACATTCATAATAGGCTGAACAACTTGCTTGAGGGGTAAGCAGGGGTCAGATCTACAATGGGCTGAGCAGCATCTCACGCTGCTTTCGGTCTTCGTTGGCTTACGGGCGTGCTATCTGCCATGATGTTACTGCCCGGGGCAAAATCGGCTTTGTATATTTTTACGCAGAAGGTTCCGGCTGATGTTGCCTTTGCAGCATTGCGGCATTGAACGAGATATGTGTATTGGGATTAAGGTGGTCTTTTTTGAAAGCGAAGCGCCGGTCTTACCGGAAACTTCGATTAACTGTTCAGATCGAAATCATCCCCTGGATTGCTCCGGTCTCAGTGGGTATTTCTCTTGCAACATCATGGGGCAAGAGGGGGCTCGAATAATGAATCCCCCTGACTTGCGTATTGCGCGGTCGTCGCCGGAACCGGTCTTTGCGAGAAGTATTCAACCTGCGGCACATCTGGAATGTTTGCCTGCGAATAGGCTTCTGCTGATTTGAAGGGACGCGTCTGGAAGAACCGAAGCTTTTCTCCGAAGATCGGGATCTGCCCTTCGACGAGGAGCACCATCCTATCCTCCCGCATTTGCCGGACCTCCTGCGGCATCATCAGATCCCGTTCACGGATCTGCTCCATCTTGGTCCGCCGCGACAGACCGAGCAATTCCACCGTTCGCGATTCCGATTGATAGCGGATCGTACGCTTGCCGAGCGCCTTGGACACATAGTCCGCCGTCACCAGGTCATTGGCCCCGAGAATCAGCTGATAACCGCAATTGCCAAGCAACGAATGGCGCGCGGTTTCGCCGTAAACTTCATCGAGGGCCTTTAGGTCCTGGATGATGAAAGCGAGCTTGATATTGTAGCCCGCGACATAGGGAAGCTTCGTCACGATCTCCTCCATCCGCTTCAACTGAACGAACTCGTCGAGGAGGAAATAGACCGGCACAGACCTTGGGTCGTGGTTTAGCGTCAGCATGGTCATCACCTGCTGCACGAACAGGGTTAGTAGGGGACGCAATAGCGTCAGATCGGTGATATTGGGCGCCAGATAGATCGAGATCGCCCGGTGCTTCAAGGCACGGATATTCATGTCGGTGACGGTGGTCGCGGCAACAACCCGTTCATTCTTGAAGGGACGCAAGGCCCTCTGGATATCGAGAAGAGCGGAAGCTGCAGCGCGATCGGAAAGCGCGATATAGGAATTGAAGCTCTCCACAGTGAACTTCGAAAGAAAAGGCTCTTTCTCCTTGATGAGCTTCATCAAGGACTGGAGATCCTGTCCCGTGTTGAAGAAGGAATTGACCTCGCCGAGATTGCGGCGATCCTTATAAAGCGGGCTTTCCAGAATGTAGCTGATGACGCCGGCCAGAACCTGTTGCGCAGTCGCCTGCCAGACTGAATTTTCAGAGTCTATGTTTTCAGGGACAAGGATGCTGACGATGTTTTGAATATCTGTGGTGCGGTCGCCGCGTTCCGCCCGCACGAAGTCAAGCGGATTATAGCGGTTTGTCCTCTCTGACGCCGGCGCAAATAAAAAGACCTGGGAGCCTTGTCGGCGGCGGTATCCGGCTGTTGCTTTAAATATCTCACCTTTGATATCGGTGACGATCATCGATCCCTCGTGCATCAGGGCATTGGGGACGACGTAACCGGCGCCCTTGCCCGAGCGCGTCGGGCCTATAATCACATGATGGCGGTCATCCTTGACGCGCAGAAGGCGCCGTCCCACTCGGCCGAAGATGTGACCCCGCTTTTGGAACCACTTGCCGCGCCGAAGCGAAGCCATGTTCTGAAACGCCGCGTTACCCAAAGGATTGCTCGCGGACTTCAGACCAGCATAGGCGACAAGACCGGCTAGAAACAGCGCCGGCATCACCGATCCGAGCGCTACTTTCTGCAGGGTGGGGTTCGTTTTGTAAAACCACAATTGCTCAATCGGCGCCAACGGATTGCTGCTGATCGTGGCTTCTAGTATCCGCCCGTCTTTGTAAAAAAACTGAAGCCAAAGACCATAACCGAGCATCCAGCCGACAAATGCTATCCCGGCACAGAAGATGAGATAAATGGTTCGCAGGCCTTTGGTCATGATGCATCCCGAGCAAAGAAGACCTCGCAGACACTGCGTTTTCCCCCCTCGCGGCGAAGTTGGATGACGATCGGGATGACCATCTTGATATAGGACATAAGATCCAGCTTTGAGACGCTCGCAGACATGCCAGCCTGTTGCATCATCATGATGATCTGTTCGTAGGCGCCAATCGGCGTATCGGCGTGGATCGTCGACATGCTGCCGGGATGACCGGTATTGATGGCGCGCATAAAGGAAAAAGCTTCTGTGCCTCGGATTTCTCCCACAAACAAACGATCTGGCCGCATGCGTAGCGAGGCTTCAAGCAGGTTCTGGATCGTCACGTCCGCCGTCCCCTGATCGCCTTTTGAGGCTATCAGGTGGACTATATTGGTTTGCGGCGGAAAAAGTTCACGTGTGTCTTCGAGCGTAATGATCCGCTCAGATGCCGGCACGCATTTCAGGCAGGCATTCAGGAACGTGGTCTTGCCGGAAGACGTGCCACCGCTGATCAGGATCGAAACCCGCCTGGTAACGGCAGTACGGATGAAGTCGTAAATCCTGTTTTTATGCAGATGCTCGATCAGTTCTCGATCGACCTCGCTGAGGCCGCCGACCGCAACCGACACCTGGTCCAGAAAGCCTCTGTCGCGATAGTCCTCGAGCGCGAAATTACTGACGACCTGTTTTCTGAGCGAAATAGAACCGCCTTGCGGCGCTGCAGGCGGCAGGACGACCTGGATGCGTTCGCCGGTCGGAAGCGAGGCGCTGAGAATCGGTTTGGCGCGGCTGATAAACTGGTTGGTGGCAGCGGCAACCCGCTCGCCGATGTTCTGGATCTCGTCGGCCGTCAGAGCAACGATCGGATGATGCTCCATATGGTCGGTTCCAAACCGTTCCACATAAACGTCGCCGGGCTTGTTCACCGCGATTTCAACCACGTTTGGATCATCGAGAAATTGCCTGATCGGTTCAAGAGCGCGATTGAGGAAATAATGGGGATCGTGCCTGATCCTGGTTGGATTACCTGCCGCGACGTTCACGTCTGATCTCCTTCATCGCTTCGGTGACGGGATCGTCGTAAAGGCCGCTGAAATCGAGGTCCTGGCGCACATAGACGAAGATGCGCTCCCCTTGATCAACACTGATTGTCGGTGGGATGCGTAGGTTTTCGGTAAGGACCGTATTTGCCATATCGCTGAAAGTTTCGGCGATGGTTTCGCGTGCAAGCTCTGCGCCGCGCTCGGCGTCATCGCGGTTACCGGACGATTGTCTGCTTCCGTAGCCGGTCAGATAGCTGGCACCGGCACCAACGATCGACAGCATCATTGACGCGCCGAACCGTTCACGGAACTTGTTGTCCACATGGCCGGTCAGCCCTGAACGCCCCAGGCTATCGGCGCCGATCGAATTGAGCCGGATAGACACGCCATCATCGCGAATTAGGCGGCTCCAGATGACAAAAATCCGCTTTTGGCCCCGCGTCAATTCCGACTGATATTCGCCAATGAGGCGTGTGCCAGCCGGGACGAGGATACGCCGTCCATCAAACGAATAGACGTCCTCAGATGTAAGTGCCCTGATCTGGCCGGGCAGGTCGCTGTTGATCGCGGTTTCCAAAATACCGGGAATCAAGGTCCCCTCCGGGACCATGGCATCAATCCGCTCGATCCGGCCTGCCCTTGCACTGCGGTCGGAAAGACCGGCAGCAGTGTTAAGATATTTGCTGTTGCGGTCTTCTCCGGCAACCACCAGTCCTGACGGATCTTCCTCGCTTTCGCTTCCTGTTCCACCCGGCTTGCCCTGATTAAGTGTGACCAGCTTTGACTTGTATCGCTCCGGGAAGGCCTGCTCGACAGGTGGCGAGGCCTGTGGCGGCGATATTACATCGGGCGGTGGAGGAACGTCGAATGTCGTCGTTTGAGGTGACGGTTCGACCGACGGTGGGGGAGGCGGCAGATGGATGACCGGTTGTGGAGGCTCAGGGTTCGGTTTTTCGGTCTCTCTTAAAAATGACGGCGGCTGAAAAGTCGTTGTTTGAAACTCCTCGTCGCTCTGGACATTGTTTTCGGGCTTTTGCGTCGAGGTTGTAAGGGCAAAATAGGCAGCGATGACGCCACCCAGTAACAGGGTCGCCATTCCCAGCGTCTGATTGCGTGCGGCGTTCCTGTCGCTGACTGCCGCGTCGTCCGCCGCAACCATTGCCTGCAATTCGGGGCTTAGCTTCATCGATTGCCGCTCCTCCAACGCGTGGTTGCTTGCGTGTCGAAAACCGGCCCCAGGGTGTCTGGGTCCGAAACAGCGAAGTCAGATCTTCTGAGATTAAAAATGCAGGTCCATTGGTCGCCATCGCGCAGTGTATATTGTGTGGCAACGCCATCGACGACGATGTAGTCGCCCTCTTTGCGAAAGTTGCGCAGCGATTCCGAAAAATCGGATTGGACGGCGAAAATGGCCGGTACCCGCCTTTGGAACCTGAAGAAAGTCTTCTTGCCGTCATCAAAGATCATCTGCGGCTTCAGCGCCGGATCGCCGGAAAACGAATAGTCGATGTTGAGGTTTGCCGTGTCGATATTCCAGACATTGGGAAAAACCGCCCTATGTTCGGCTTCTTTACGCAATCGCGCATTCAGATCCTTCTCAGGATAAATAAAGCGGATACCGAATACCTGCTTGTCGTCGCTCGGTGCGTGGTCATTGAGTTCGAGGAAATAGATCCGCTTCGAGGTCACCACATTCATGTTGGTGGCGACATCTTTTGCGACCGGTTTTACAAACAGGATATTCCCCTTTTCCGATGGAGCGACCTGCCAGCTATCAGTGTCACCAAGTGAGATGGTTTCGAACTTTTCGTCCTCGTCGAAAATGATCATTGTCGAGATGCCGTAGGTGGCGGAAACCTTCACCACATTGTTGCCCTGGTAGACGACGCTGGTAACCCGTTGATCAAGCGAGCCCGCTCGCGGCACTTGGGCGGCAAGAGCCTCGCTGGCCATGGCGACAATAAAGGCCGCTGGGAGGGTAAGTCGCCTTATCATCCGGCCTCTCCCGGCGTCACCGTCTCCTGGTCGCGACGGTAGTTATAGACCTGGAAGCCGAGCGGATTTTCAAACCGCCACTCATTGGTGGCAGGGGTTTCGGTGTAACGATACCGAACCACCGAAATAAAATGGCGCATGATCTGATCGGTGTCTGACTTTTCGGTGGTCGAAAACCTGACCAAGGCGGTGCTAGAATTTGGGAAGGAGACGGACTTGATCTCGACTGTCACTTGCCGGTTTTTGCCGTAGACCTTTGCCGGATTATCCGGATTAGCCGCGCTATAAAGCTCCTGCAGCTCCCGGGCCGCGTGCTCCGCAGAAAGAAGTGCGGCAATGCCGAAATTTTCCGTGATCGCAAAAGGATCGTAGCTCTCGCGCGCACGAATGTAGCGCACGACATTGGCCTGGGTGACGGCTTGCTGGTCGGTCAGCTTCCCAGATCGGGTGAGACCGGATTTAACCTCGAGGTAGCCCGTGTTTTTATCGACTTCGATGATATAGGGCTCAAACGTCTTGAGTGGCACGAGCATGATGAGTGCCGTCAACGACAACAATGTGATCGTGCCGAAGATGGTGGTAAGGAACCAGGCGATCGTTCGCGATCGCTCCGCCTGCTTCAAGATTTCCTGTTCCCAGCGCTGGCCATCTTGAAAATAGCTACAAAGAGCAGCCTCATGCGATTGGGTCATCCGTGGTACTCCAAGACAATGACGAATAACGGGTTCAACGGGGAAGGCTGTTGCTGCTGATGCGGTTCTGCATCGCTTCGGCAGTTGCATTTCGAATATTTGTTCTCATGCCTTCCATCGTTCTGGCTTTCGCTTTCATCCCGAGATCACCAGCAATCCCTAATAATGTACGCCCCACCCCGACCGCCGCCTTCGGCAGCGTCCAGGACACGAACCGTCCCGTGTTGCGGGCAACTCTTCCGATTCCAGCGGCAACCCCGCCGGTAATGCCCTGCGCAAGCACCTGGATGTTGAAAAGCACAAACGCACCGGCGCAGCAGAGCAGAAGAAGGGCGGAGATGTCGCTCAGCCGAAGCTCTTTCTGACCAGCGACGTTCGTCACCTTGGTCAGCTCTGGATCCAGCGCTGCAATCAAGAAGGCGGCAACGACATAGACGAACAGAGGAATGAGCGCATACATCAGTACCTGCTGAAACCAGGCAACGCCGAGGCCTCGGGACCGTTCGAAAAGCATGCAGGCGATGAAGATCGGAGCAGTGCCGATCAGCACCCACATCATTACCTTTGCAAGCAAAAGGATAGCCAGCGCCACCGCGATGAAGACCGCGACACACAGCAGGATTAAAAATCCGACCATGGAAGGAAGGACGGAAAGAAAACCAGACTGCTCGGCAAAAGCAGAGGCGGCTTCATTTGCCGTTTTCCAGATCAGCGAAAGCCCGTTGGTGGGCTCGGTGATGCCGGTGCCAGTGGCGGTGAGAATCGCCCGTCCGACATCTTCGGGCGTATCCGTCAGCCAGGCGTAAAAAAGGCTGTTGAAATTTCTCCACTCGCTGACAAGCGCTAGGATGACCAGCATCCGCACGACCCGGCTGATGATCTCGCTGATGCTGACCCGCGCCGTTCCCATCACCAGCTGGACGCCGTAATAACTGACATAGGCAATGAAGAGGATGGTGAGGAATGGCACGACTTCGTCGCCGACGATTCCGAAGGCCTCTTCAGAGAAGTTTGCTCCCGTCCTTTCAACTCTTGCCAGAAGATCACCAAGGAAATCGTGCATGCCGGCAGCTCCTATCTTACCACCATCGCATCAATCGCCGCCAAAACGCTCGATGCGTTGCTATTTATCCTCGCCGTCGGACCGCAATCCGGCCGAGGATGAGGTGCATAGGAGGTCAGATTGGCGGGTCTTCTGCAGGGCGCGGTCTTTTCCTTGTAAGCGCTACCGCAGCCGGCAAGGGCGCCAGCAGCAAGTAGGAAAGCAAACATCCTGGCGGTCATGATGAGCTCACTCTTCGGTATAGCTGAGTGCTTTTTTGGAGTTAGACATGTCCGTCAGCCGACGCTGATTGTCGGCCTGCAGCGAAGACACAGCGCCATTCATGACGCCGATCAATTCGTTGATGGTGAGGCCGGCTTGGACCTGGAGCTGCGTATTCTGGTCGATCGAGCCTTTGATATCCTTGGCTTGACCAATTTTTGAACCCGCCTGTTCGAGCGACATGCGGCGGGTCTGAACGGCTTGCTGCGAGCCGGCGACAAGGGCGGCCACGCCAACTACCGTCTTCACCATCTCTTCGTAGGACTTGTCTCCCGAAAACGAGCTGCCCTCGCGGCCCGAAAGGTTTTTGACGAGCTTGAGGCCATTGATGAGCGTCGTTGCGACCTCCGCGACATCTGGGCTCACGCTCCCGAGATTTGCGGCCCCACCTGACATCAGGTGGTCAAAAGACGGTAGCTGCGAGACACTGAAACCCCGGCCCACCGCAAGGTTTTGCAGAGGGCTGGCGTCGTTGCCGCGATCGCCAGTTACGGCCTTTAAGGTTTCCTCGGCCGTCTTGAGAACTTGCCTGTTGGTTTCGAGGATCTTGTCTGTTGTCTCAGAGGTTTTCCTAGCAACGCGCAAATTTGCATTGTCGATGACAGGCACCTGCGCGAATGCGGCGGATGCAATGGGCAGCAGGAATGCAACGAACATCATTCTCTTCATGGCATGTCTCCTCATCGAGCGTTCAACATCAGTGCTATATCGGCCAACCGTTCGCGCACCTGCACGCAAGCCTTTTCCTTCGGGTTCCATGCAACCCCCCGGCGGCCATCGCAAAAACCAGCCCCGGGATCGCCATCGCCGCCGTTTTGGCTAAAGCTTCCCGTGTGCGATGAGCCGGACAAGCCGCTGATCTGAAGAGCATTCCGGGAGTTGGCGAGATCTGCGATCGTTATCCCGAGACGAATGACCTGGTTCAGCATTTCAAGATTTGCGTTCCGGGCTCCCGAATTATGATCCCAACTATCCTGCACGGCGCCGCTCGGCATCTGGCCCAACTGCTGAAACCAGGAGGTAACGTTGCCGCTCCCATCGGAGATAGCTTGTCCCGTCGCCATCGCCCTAATGGCGGAATTTCGCATCTGATTAAAAGCGGTCGCATCGCCACCATACTGAGCCGGTATGCCGGCAACGTTCGCCCCGCCGAAGGCGGGCAGCCATTTTTGGGTTATAGCCCCAACATAACCTTGTGTTTCTTTGAAAGGCGGAATGCCGCCATATGTGACAACACGGCCAGGACCGGCGTTATAGGCCGCCAATGCAAGTTTTGGATTGCCGCCAAACCGTTGCAGCTGTTGTTTTAAGTATCGGGCTCCGCCCGACAGGTTGTCTTCCATGTCATAGGGATCGACCCCAAGCTCTCTTGCCGTCTCCGGCATGAGCTGCGCTAGTCCGATTGCTCCGGCCGGCGATCTGGCACAGGGATTAAAACGGCTCTCCTGATAAACCAAAGCTAAAAACAGGCTCTCGTTGACATCCTCCTCCCGAGCGATACGCCTCACGAGCTCCGTGATCTCTGGATTGGCCGCCGCGGTCGAGGCGGCATCTCCGGTCCGACCGGGCTGATAAATCGAGCAGGTCACGCTCTTGCCAACGGAAAAACGGTTATAATCCGTTTCCTCAATATTTGAGGAAATCCGGTCCCGGTGGGTATCGATTGTCAGGACCGCCCGATCGATGACCGGAACTTGAGAAGAGGCCGGATCTACAATCGAGAGCGCCAGTGCGCTGCTCAACAGCCATAGGACAGACCGCCCCTTCATTCGCCCGTCTCCCATCCACAGAACCGAGCAAGCCAACGCTCCGGTTCCTCGCCATGAAGTTCGCGCAGGCGTGCACATTCCTCGATCGTCTCTTTACGCCCAGACAGAACCTTGACGAGATCGGGCATGGCCGACAGATCGAGTCTGGCGATGACGGAGTCATTGCCGTGCTTGATCAGGAAGGTCCTTTTTTCCGGAGGCGTGGCCTTGATGAAGTTGAATTCCTTCATCGTGAGGTCAAAGCGTTTGATATAGCTTTCTTCGTCGGCTCGGGGGTTGGGAAAGTGAATATGGGTGGCCGTCTGCTCAATCAACGTATGGGAGGCTTTCGCCTTAGCGATGTCGGCCGCAGATTGTGTGCCGAAGCCGACAATGCCGTTCAGCTTTCGGATCGTCTTCATCTTGTCGATGATGAAGTTGCTAAACGTCTCGTCCATTAAAAGCTGCCAACCTTCGTCCATGAAGAACATCGCGGGATTTCCATCGAGCAGCTCGTCAAGGCGGTGGTAAAGGTACATCAGCGCTGGCGTGCGGACGTCCTCGTTTGCGAGAATGTGGGTCATGTCGAAACCGAAGACGCGACGGGACGACAGCGACAGGACGTCGTCTGCGGCATTAAACAGCCAGGCCTTCTCGCCATCGATCCAAGCGCGAAGGCGAGAATGAAGGTCATTGGCATCCGCCCGTGAGCGGCCGATCAGAAGGCCTGCGAGGTTTATAAGGTTTCGCTCGGCCCGCGGCTCTTGCATCAGGCGCAGGATTGCCCTTTCCAGTGTGTCCTCGTCTTCCTGGGTGAGTTCGCTGCGATCGCCAGATCGCAGCATCGCCTTGGTGAGCCGGAGGAGGAAATCACGGTTCGGACCTGTATTGTCGAGTTGCAGCGGGTTAAAGCCGGTCGGCGTTCCCGGCACCAAGATCTCGTAGGAGCCCCCGATCGCTCTTATGAAGATCTCTGCGCCCCGATCCTTGTCGAAGAATACCGCCTTTGGCTTCGGTGAAACACGCATGGCCTGCGAAAGTAGGAAGGTTAATACAACAGTCTTCCCCGATCCCGTCGGGCCGGTGACCAAGAAGTGGCCGATGTCACGGCGATGAAAATTGAACCAGTAGGGGGTCTGCGACGTCGTCTCGAGGATGGTGATCGGCAGGCCCCAATGTGCGCGATCCGCCTGTCCGGTGGCAAAATTATGCATAGAGGACAGGCCCGAAAAATTTGCACTCGATAACATCGCCTTGCGCGCAATGTAGGAATGATTGCCTGGAAGCTGCGCCCAAAATGCCGCTTCAAGGTTGAGGTCCTCGCGCAGCCAATTGATGTTCATATCGGTGAGGCAGGCGCCAAGCTCAGAAACACTGCGGCTGATGCCGTCCAGATCGCGCGACAGGCAAAGTAACGACAGGTGATGGAAGCCAAATACGGCCTCCTGGTTCATCAGGCTATTTAGCGCATAGTCGATCTCAAGTTCGACCGAGCTGCCGGCTTCATCCGAGGCCCTAATTTGTCTTTGCAGTCGGGAAATCCGCTCCTGCGCAATCGGCTTGTCGGCGATGGTGAATGACTGGGTAAGTATAAACTCCTGGTTGACCTGTAGAAGACCATCCAGCATGCCGGGGCCTGTAAAAGGGGGATATTCCTTGATCGACAATATAGCGCCATAGCGACTGTCTTCATCGACAGCCGCTTGCGCCTGCATGGTCCGCTTGCCGAAATGCAGTCGTGAGCTGCCGACAAAGTTGCGGATCCCCATGCGCGGCAAGCGCATTTTTTTTGGCGCGCCGCAGGTCAGGATCGTATTGAAGAATTCACAGGGTTCAGAAAAAGGTTCTGCCCGCGTCCCGTCCGTCTGCTCTTCTGCAGGTATGGGGTCGTCGTGACGCGTCCGATGGGTGATGCCAAGCGCATGCGCACCATATTTGCTGAGATCCTGCACGATGGTGGCAACAAGCTCCTCAAGCTCGGTGATGTCGTCAGGGCTCTGCTGTCGTTTGCCACGCCTGTCCGAACGCCTGAAAATCTTGTTGAAACGATCACCAATGCCGAGAACACCACGCATCCCCGAGCGTATGATGGTAAGGTAGATTTCGTTTTTGAACATGCGCTTGTCGCGCAATTGGTCCATATAGCGTCTGTTCAAAAGATCGCAGAACCCATCATCGAAGGTGGCATCAAGGTCGGTTTCGACCTCTCTCCGCACGACCGTCGACCAAAGTGAATAGCGGCTGGAGCCGAGAGCCCGGATCATTGTATTTTGTACGACTGAACGCATATTGAGTTCAGCCTGGTCTTCCGTTTGGAAGAATAACCCCTGCAACTTGATGACGCTCAGGAGCGATCCGTCTTCAAGTCCAATGATGGTATCCGACACATGCCGCAGATACGGGATATGTCGCGACATCGGCCGCTCCCTTCGGGCGATGGGGCCGAAACCAAGCTCTTGCCTGACCACCTTCAGCATGGTTACGGCCCGTAAGAGTTCGAGCCCCAGAAATGCTTGTTAGGCGTCCGGGGGGTTGTGCGAGAGGCCACTTGCAGCACCTCGAGTATCTTGCTGTCGAAGGCGCAGAGCGAGAATAAGACAAGATAGGTGGCTGGTGCGATCAAGAGTGCCAAAAGATCGTTCGTCGCGAGCCAGCCGATAATGGTGATGCCCACGATGATGACGACCGCCATATAGGGAACGCCCCATAACGTCGGTGACCTAGTCAAGCCGACCACAAGTGGCGTGAGAGTTGGCCTTTCATCTTCGACAAGTGCAGTCATCGGTCACTGTCCGACCGCTGATATCATCTGGTCGACGATCGCCGGTGCGCCAAATACCAAGCCGATACCGATGACGACGGCCCCAGCCGTGAACCAGGAAAGGCGACCAGCAAAGGCCAAAAATCCAAGCCCGATCACTGCAATGATCGCCAAAAGCCGGCCAAAGGGGCCGGTAATGAAATCAACGATCATCTGAACGGCCGTTTCAAGCGGTGCGAAAGCACCGCCACCGCTAGTTTGGGCCAGGACGGCATCGGCGGTGATGATCTGGAGGAGGGCGATGATGCCTATCAGGGCTACAACTTTCGGTGCCCGTCGCTCGATCTTCTGCAATGGGGTATGCATCGATTTTTCTCCTTCAAAAATGCATCACACCGCCGATAAACCGGCCATTCTTTTCAATCGGGACAATGCGTATATCTTTGCCGCGATCGGTCCCCGCAAACGTGCGAGCCCCGCTGATCCCAACGCGAGATTTCGGCGTGGGCATCCTCAGACCGAGTTGATAGTTGATTACCTTTGCGACATATCTGACGGTTTCGGGAAAGGGCGGAATCCCGGCATATTGGTAAATGCGCTGCTCGCCACTGTTGTAAGCGGCCGCAATCAAGAGAGGATTCTTAAATTCCTCCTGTAGTACCCGCAGGTATCTTACCCCGCCTTCGACGTTTTGTGTTGGGTCGCAAATGTCCTCAACGCCGAAGCGAGCAGCGGTTTCGGGCATCAGTTGCATCGGACCACGCGCGCCCTTCGGGGAATTTCGCTTCGTGTCGAAATCGCTCTCGGCCCAAGCAATTGCCACTGCCAAGTCTTCGTTGACCCCGTAGCGTCTCGCGGTTTCGGCGACGAGACGTTGGACGTCGGCTGGCATCAACGGCGAGGGACCGCATTCGAGAGCCCGTTGCCCACTTTTGATCCTTGGAGGTTTTAAGCTTGAGGGTCTGACGCCGGACCCTTCAGGATTGGCACCACTCGTCATGTTTGAAGACGAATTTGGTATTCTTTCTCTTTGAAGTGGAATATGACTCAAATAGTTATCAATGATCGAGCGTCCGCAGCTTACGCCGGCAGCGCTGACGATCTTTTTAGATGAAGGGCAGGGGGGCTGGTTCGTGTCACCCGAAGGCGCAGAGATGAGAGATTGGGAAATCTTCCCCGATGAAAGAGGTGAAATCGCATAAATACCAGAAAGTAAAGGAGTTTTTGGGAAAATTTCCTCCGCATTAGTTTCACCTGTCGCAGCTGCGAAGCCTGCCGTGAGGGCTAGGAACGCCCTGCATACGCATCGGGAAAGGCGACGGTCGTGGCGCATTTTTCTCTGGCTCGCTTTTGACTTGAGCTCCGATGTTGGGTAGGCTGCAGTCCGAGGTGCTATACTGTATGAGTATAGTTTTACAGAGAGAGAATAGAATTTCAAGACCCTTTCTCGGGAAAATTGTATACGGAGTTGATATGGTACGTCTCGTAAGGCTTGTGATGGTTGTTGCGATTGGCAGCGGCCTTCTCGCCCGTCCCACGTGGGCCGTTCAGCCGATCGACGAAAACTATGTTCGGTCGCTGGCGGCACCAGGAAAGGTTGTGTTGGTGATCGAATATTACGAAGGCCAGGGCGAGGTGTTGGAGCGGAAGGGATATGCAACTTCAGGCTCTTTTGAAGTGCTGTCGGGGACCGACTTCCGCGTCCACGATACGATGGTCATCCATCTCTATGGTGTCGAGCCTTGCGAAGGCGAGATGGTCAATCGGCGGGACGGCTTTGCCGGACGCTGCATTGATTTTGCCCGTCAACAGCTCGCAATCATGCTGAAAAATCCCAAGGTGGTCTTCTGTCGGGCGTTCTTCACTGAAACGAACGCGCCGATTCAAAACGCCACCTGTTATGCGTATCACTATTTTCCGGGCAGTCTCGACAGCATCGACATGTTCGAGGAGCAGCTTGTATCGCTTGGCGCGCTCCGTCTTATAAAAAAGCCCGATGGAACCTTAGCCCGTCCAGATCTTAAACCGGCGGAGGAAATCGGCAAGAATGGCTCCTTTGGGATGTGGGCCGATCCGGGAGCAGGTCAGCGTTGATTTAAGGGCGGGGGGTGGCTAGCGCGTTTGTTTCTCGCCGGCGATAGAGACGCCTTCATCGGATACGGGCAGGCCATGTGTCAGCTGATGGTCGCTGACGCACTGTCCGTATGAAGGCTCGTAGTACCTGAGGATTTACACTTTTTTCCAGGAGGCGTCGGTACGTTATTTCTAATTAAGTTATCTATGTTTTCATCACTATCGTCCGATCTGTGGCGCCCCTCGAATGCCGAGCCGGAAGATTTTTCTACGAAAGTCCAGCCATGTTCTTGGATGAAGATCACGAAGCACTCGAAGCAGCAGAGCTTACCAAGCAGACACTTGTCGACACACAGGAGAGGATGGGCATGATGCTCGATCTCATGCCGATGGGGCTGCTCATTCATACCAGGCAGGGAATCATTTTCGGAAACCAGGAGGCGGCACGCCTATTGCAAGTGCCGCAAAGTGAAGTCGTCGGCAAACACTTCCTCGATTTTTTGACCACACATGCTGAAGACGCCGCCCGACAGATGGAGCAGGCCTTTGACGGGCGGATCAGTGTTGAGCCGACCGAGGCTGAGGTCAAAACCGCCGCGGGTGAAACACGGACGATTAAATTGATCGCAGGCGCCTTGCCTTGGGAAGGCAACCCAGTCGTTCAGCTTCTCCTACAGGATATTACCGATCTAAAGATGATCCAGGACAGACTACACCTCTTGGCCGTGACCGACGAACTGACCGGTGCGTTCAACCGCCGCCATGCTTTCGCAGTTGGCCACGGTTTGTTCAACGAAGCGAAAGCCGGTCACCGCAAACTCGCCGTGGCTGTCCTCGACGTCGACCATTTCAAGCGCGTAAACGACACCTTCGGCCACGCAGCAGGCGACACCGCTCTGAAATCCTTGACGGGGTCGATCCAGGAGATCATCGCCGCCGATCCGTCCAGCGAGATGACCTTTGCCCGTGTCGGTGGTGAGGAATTCATGATCGTGTTTCCGGCTGTCGAACCGGCCAAAGTACTTAAGATATGCGAACAGGTGAGGCGTGAGATCGAGGAGCGGCCCGTCTTATCGGCGGCGGGGACATTCCGGATGACAGTCTCCATTGGTCTGGCTTGGCAAAGGGCAGCCGACAGTTCCTTCGACGCCCTATACTCGAATGCCGACAAGGCGCTATACGAGGCGAAGTCCGCCGGCCGAAACCGTGTTCGCCAGGACGAGCGAGAACCAGAGTTGCGCCAAAGTTTGACGGGGCAATAAGGCTAAAAGCTCGCCAAAACGGTAATGTGCTGAAGCAGCTAAATGGCTTCGAAAAAGAGATGACCAAGGGCGTAATGGTAGCGTGGTTCTGACCCCGAGGATCCCGCATTCATAGCGTCTGGAAGTCTGCCGGCAACTCGATCCGTCTTCAATCAAAGCGATTTTTCTAAGAGTAAGCTCAGAAGAATCTTTCCACTGATCGGCAAATGGCTTTGATCTCCACCGCATCAAGATGAGTCCCGGTCGCCAATATGTAGCTCGCCAAGTGCTCAAGTTTCAGGTGGGCTTCGTGTTCATCCAAGGGTAGCCATGACACGATCCTGCTGCGAACGTCACGTTCGGCGTTCCGAAGCTGCGCGGCAAATGGGTTGTCTCGAGCAGGATTGCGCTGCCCCTTCAGTGCAAGGAGGAGCCTCCGATGGAGCGCGATGAGGGTCGTAAGATTGTCCAGAACGTTACCATCATCCATCGTCCAACCTGATTTGATCGCTTGGTTGTCACTCTCGGTTGACGCCGGACCTTCGCGTCTGGCCATTGGAAGCGCCGTTGATGTATGAGGGTTAGAAAACAATGATAGGCGCCTTTCATGAGAAGCAGAGTTGAGAAATACATTGAGGACAAAGGTCTCCTTCAGACGAGAGATCCCGAGGTCGACAAGCCGATTTTTCGGGGGCCGGGGTTTGAAGGGGTGCCTGAGTTTTCCGAACTCGACAGCCGAATTTCGGATGCGCTGAGGCAGGCGCGGGAGCGGACCGGACTTACCCATGCTGATGTTGCGCCTTTGCTTGGACTTCACCCTCAAGTCTACGGTCGATATGAGCGCAACGAGACGAAGATGAATGTCACGCGGCTCATTCATCTGAGTGAGCTTTTGGATTTTTCGCCGATTGATGTCGTCATGGCCGCCGCCCCATATCGATTTGGGAAAACTGAACGTGAAGCAGAAAGGCGCCGGGAACTGATCAAGATTGTCGAAACACTTCCGGCCGACGCCGTCGATTCATTGTTATCGCTGGTCGATGCAATGACCAGATTGCCGCCGAAAACAGAAAACTAATGGCGCAGCGACTGTGACATTGCAGCCCTTGTCTGCATTCGTCAAAAAGTCACGAAGTCCCTCACAGACCGTGTCCGTTTTCGACGCATCCCGTGCTCACGACGCCATCTGAGAAGTTGAGCGCCACACCACTTTCTGCGTCTCTTCTGAGCGGAACGTCGTTCGTGAAAGGACGCTTCGGTTGCTCGGCAGATGGCATGGATAACAGGGATTGCCGTATCCCATGCGTTTTCCGGTGCAGTTCGAGCAGTTGGGGCGAGGGTTTGGCGGCAATCGCCATGAGCATTTCGCCGCAGTAAAACATCGGTTCACAAAGAACCTGCAGAGGGTAGCCTCTCTTCCGGATCATCTCTACGAGCATCGGATTTGTCTGGATGATGACCGTTTCCACTCTCAGACGGACAAGGAATTCAAGAACTCCGGTCATCAAGATGTCGGCGGTTGCGACATCCCCGATACAAGGAACACGAGCGTCGGTGGCGCAACGTCCCCATTCGAAGACATGCCGTCCTTTTGGATAACTCTTTCCACCAAGTAATTCCGGATAAATATGGGAGAGAAGGTGCGGTTTTGTCGTCGGAAGCAGGCGAGAATATCCAACGACCTCGCTCATTTCCATTAGTACCAGGTGAATGGTGGACCGCGTATCGAACTGATCCTGCTCGCGCTTATCAGACCGTCGGAGTGCTTCCCAGCCAAGCTCTTCGACAAAGCGCTGATGGCGAAAACGCCAGACCTTCTCCATGGTCGTCTGTTTTTGTCCGATTTGGCTGCCTGTTATGATTTCAAGCATCGAATTTCCTCCAATCGAGCGTGGTCATTGTGCAACCGGAGGAGACTGAATTCTATCCGTAAAAGTTCGTAGATTTCATCGTTGCAGTCCGCGTCGAAACGCCTCTGCAATTAGCTGAGCCCGATTTCCTGCATCGAGCTTGCGCTGCAGGTTGGCGAGATGCGTCTCCACGGTTCGCTCCGAGCGTCGCATTAAGCTTCCTATTTCCTTGGCCGTCTTGCCAGCAACACACCAGGCGAGACATTCACTCTCGCTGGGCGTAATCATGACATCGGTCATCTTTTTGTCGTTTGTTCCCCTGAGATCTTGAAGGCGGGTGTGGGCGCATATTGCAATAATTCGCAGGAGGTCTCGGTGGGCGACAGACAATGAGACTTGGCGGCCGGCCAGAGAAAAGAGACCTACAAGACCGCACCGCGAGAAGATAGGGACCGTCACGCCGTCCACTAGCCCGAAATCGGCAGCTTCGCGCATGATCTTACGGCCTTTGGACGACAGAGCCTGCCCCCTGATCGCCTCCGACCAGACGATTGTACGGTCGGCGCGACGGACAAGGTTTACGATAGGGTCGCTAAAAAAGTAGTTCTTCTCAACGTAAACCTTAAACCATCCAGGGGACCAGCCGTTCAAGAGAAAGTAGGCCTCCAGACTCTCATGAGGGAGGGGATATCCTGCCATGGCAAATCGCTCGAAACCTAACGATGCGGTGACGCGCTCGACCAAAGCTGAAACTTCCGCTGGGCTCCGCGCTGCGGTACAAGCTTCGCAAAACTGAAGCAGCAAACTCGCCAATAACATCTCAAACTCCGCGCTCCATTGCTGGTGATCTTGGCAGAGCCGCTGACGATATGTCCCATAGGGCGGGGGAGCCGCTGGAGATTTAGATATAATTGTGGCGGCCCACCTGAACCCATCCATGGCAGCGGGACGCCTCTCAGACCAGAGCTCGATGAGCCGGCCGAGAGGTGCGACGCTGAGTTATCGAGGTCAGCTCCGACTACCTCCAGTCTTTCGCAGGACCGGTCGATCAAAACGACACCACTCCCGCTGTCAGTTAAAGCCCCTATCTTATTAAAGCGCTGCTGCCACTGTAAATTGCGAGATTTCGCATGTTCGCGCCAGGCCCTCTTCTATCCGCAAGAATGGTGGCTTCGCGGGCCACGATGCTGGGCTGGCTACCGTTCAAAGCTATCCGTTTCGTCCCGTCGGTTGAGTCCGCCCCAGATGGCCGTCCAAACCATCGAGCGGAGCTTTCGTTAGGGAACCCGCGTGCCTCAAAATCGGTTCTAACTTAGTTGCAGATTAGGAACGGTACATCGGCCAACCATCCGGAAGACGGCCCCATGACGAAGAATGGGATGATAGGCCTGCTCCTGATCGTGGTTATAGTTCTGGTGGCGGCGGTTTTGATGCGTGGACCAAGCCAGCCAAGCCGATCAGGTGTGGTAGCGCCGGCTTATACGCCTCCGCCCGTAACCACGCCTTCCCCACCAGCCATCACTCCAAGCCGATGATTGGCGCCAGCGTCTTGCTAATACCGGAAGATTTTCACCGGAGGCGTCGTCTGAATTTTGACACCTGGGTAAAAGATGGGCTGATGCCAGAAGGGAAACGGGTTCGCGGTGTAATGCTGTGGGACGCGGAACGAGTGCGCGCCGCATGGCAAGCTCTTATTGACCAAGATGATTCGAAAAAGGACGATGGGGTGAACCCGTTCGATCAGATGGTGGTCTGATGAAGACGGAGCTACGCTTTCTCGTTCACGATCCCGATAAGCGCGGAAATGATCGATCCTACCTGCGGCTCAAGGGCCGCCCGAAAAAGCGCATTCGGCAGACATTTAAGGATGCTGAAGGCAACATCACGCAGGATTTCATGGCCGCTTATTGGGCGGCACTTGCCGAGCTGCGTGGTGAAGTGCCGGCGGAGAAAAAGACCGTACTCCGCGAGGACACGTTCAACGGGCTATTTGCTCAATACTACTCATCCGCCATGTTCAAGCGCCTCGACCCGGCGACACAGAAGGACAAGCGGAGCGTCATAGACCGTTTTTCGGAGGCGGCCGGAGACCTCCCTTATAAGAAGTATCGCCGGGAGGATATGGAAAAGAGCCAGCAGGCTCGCGCTAAGACCCCCGGCGCGGCCGACAAGTTGGTGAAGGTTCTGAGGGCCGTGTTCAATTGGGCCATGGCTCAGAAGCCGCCGCTGGCGAACCTCAACCCTGCGGCCGGGATAGAGCCGATCAACAGGAAAAAGGGAGGCTTCCACACTTGGACACCTGACTAGGTCGATAAATACCGGTCGCATTGGGCCGTGGGTACTGTCCCTCGGCTTGCCATGGAAGTGACGATCACTATCGGTGCACGTCGATCGGATGCTGCTGCTATCGGCCCCCGGCACGAGTTCACCAAGGATGGTGAGCGGTGGCTGCGCTTTAGGGCTCACAAGGGCCGCAATCGCTTTCCGGTCGAGATCGAGGCGCGTCTGACGGCCGAGCTGATCGAGGCTATCGAGAAACCGAGGTCGGGCATCAAACCTATATTTTGAGTGCTCGGAAGGAGCCTTATACGATCGAGAGTTTTGGCAACGCGTTTTCTCGCTGGTGTGGCGAGGCGGGCCTGCCTCATTGCTCATCCCACGGCCTGCCGAAGGCGGCTGCTGTGGCGTATGCCGAGAGCGAGGCAACGGCTCCCGAGCTTATGGCTGTCTTCGGTTGGTCTAATCTGCGAACAGCTCAAATTTACATCGAACAGGCTGAAAACCGCGGATGCGGAGGAACGCTTTCGTCCGTCGAGAGGCATACGAAAAACTGAGAAATGTCCCACTTTCTGGAGCGGCAAGCCCGAATGAGACAAACGAGGGAAAAAGCGATGAAAAAACAGCGTGATTTTAATGTAATGGTGGGCGATGAGAGACTCGAACTCCCGACATCCTCGGTGTAAACGAGGCGCTCTACCAACTGAGCTAATCGCCCGTCTGCGGCTGCGGAGAAGATGTCCCGCCGCGTCGGTGGCCGTGATCTATGCGGATCGCGGGAAAACCGCAAGAGCCTTCGTGATGTTTTTTTGAAATTTTTGGGCAGACCTTTATAATCAACAGGTGGAGTAGGGCAAACAGGCGAGGCGTCATCCTTTTGTCTTGAAACCTGCTTGACACCCGATCACGAACCTCTTAGTTAGCCGCTCAACCGAGCGGTCGAGGCCGCAAGGGGAGGGCTCTTTGCCCTTGAGAAATGTGCGGGTGTAGCTCAGTCGGTTAGAGTGCCGGCCTGTCACGCCGGAGGTCGCGGGTTCGAGCCCCGTCACTCGCGCCATTCTCCTCCTCGAATATCCGCCAGTCGCGCGATCAGCGTGATGAAGCGGACGCCGAAAATCGGCAATATGCGCGGGTGTAGCTCAGTCGGTTAGAGTGCCGGCCTGTCACGCCGGAGGTCGCGGGTTCGAGCCCCGTCACTCGCGCCATTTTTCGGGACTCATCTCCATTTGTTGCTGTTGATCTCATGTAAATGAGCGTCCTCTAAAATATTTATCCCTCCGACTATTGCATCCGAAGCGCGATTTGCATATTTCCGCGGCGTCGCTTGCGGCTGAGCGATGTGTCTGTCGAGGCGAGCTTTAGGAAGCGTCGTCTGTCCAACTTCGTGATCCTTTTGGAGCTCGGCAGGTTTCTGCCGAGGGCACTCATGCCGGTCCTTCGGCCCAAGCCACGCGCTCATTGCAAATTGTGCTTTGGAACTGCTTCATTTTGGTGCAGGGGCTGCCGTTCAAAAGTCTTGCGCCGCGCCTTCGGCTGCGCTAGTCACGGCTTATTGCAATGCACGTTCGCTTGCCGCGTACGAATGATGGGCGCCGCCCCGGCGCTGTGGCAAGCAGGGATCGAATATCATGAGTGAACTCCTCACTTCCTATGTCCCGATCGCGATATTTATCGGCATCTCCATGGTGATCGGATTGGCGCTTTTGATCGCGCCGTTTGCTGTTGCCTACAAGGCTCCCGACTCGGAAAAGCTGTCAGCCTACGAGTGCGGCTTCAACGCCTTTGATGATGCGCGCATGAAGTTCGATATTCGGTTCTACCTCGTCTCGATTCTCTTCATCATCTTTGACTTGGAAGTGGCCTTCCTGTTCCCCTGGGCAGTGTCCTTCGGTGCCATCGGCTGGTTCGGCTTCTGGTCCATGATGGTTTTTCTTGCCGTTCTGACGATCGGCTTCATTTATGAATGGAAGAAAGGAGCGCTGGAATGGGAGTAGTCGATAGCGGCAATACCCTGGTGGCGCCAAAGCCGAAGGGGATCATCGATCCCAATACCGGCAAGCCCATCGGCAGCGACGACGCCTTCTTTGGCGAGATCAACAACGAGCTCGCAGACAAGGGTTTTCTCGTCACCTCGACCGACGAGCTGATCAACTGGGCCCGTACCGGCTCGCTGATGTGGATGACCTTCGGCCTTGCGTGCTGCGCCGTGGAAATGATGCAGCTCTCGATGCCGCGTTATGATGTGGAGCGCTTCGGGTTTGCTCCCCGCGCGTCGCCGCGTCAGTCGGACGTGATGATTGTCGCGGGCACGTTGACCAACAAGATGGCGCCGGCGCTCCGCAAGGTCTATGACCAGATGCCGGAGCCACGCTACGTGATCTCGATGGGCTCCTGCGCCAATGGCGGCGGCTATTATCACTATTCCTATTCGGTGGTCCGCGGCTGTGATCGGGTCGTGCCGATCGACATTTATGTTCCGGGCTGTCCCCCCACGGCCGAGGCGCTCCTTTACGGCGTGCTTCTGCTGCAGAAGAAAATCCGGCGGACCGGCACGATCGAGCGTTGAGGCCAAAGGCTAAGGGTAATTGGACAAGATCATGAGTGAAGCCCTGAACGAGCTTTCGACCTATATCCGCGAAGCGCGTCCGTCGCTCGTGGAGGACGCGGCGATTGCCTATGGCGAACTGACGCTGACGACGGCAGCGCAAAACCTTCTGTCCCTGCTGACATTTCTCAGGGACGACGTGCAGTGCGGTTTCGTGAGCTTCATCGACATCTGCGGTGTAGATTATCCCGCGCGTGAGAAGCGTTTCGACGTGATCTACCATCTGCTTTCGCCGCGCCAGAATCTGCGTATCCGTGTGAAGGTAGCAACCGCTGAGGATGAACCGGTCCCGTCTGCCTGCTCGGTTTATCCGGGAGCCGATTGGTTCGAGCGCGAAGCGTGGGATATGTACGGCATTCTGTTTACCGGCCATCCCGATCTGCGCCGCATCCTGACCGATTATGGTTTTGAAGGTCATCCGCTCCGCAAGGATTTCCCGACCACCGGATTTGTCGAAGTTCGTTATGACGACAGCGCCAAGCGGGTGGTCTACGAGCCGGTCGAGCTTCGCCAGGAATTCCGCAGCTTTGACTTTCTTTCTCCCTGGGAGGGCACGGACTACGTCCTTCCAGGTGATGAAAAAGCCAAGGTTTAAGAAAAACCGGCGCGGTGAGCGCCGGCCAAACGCATTCCTTCCCGCTCGGTCTTCGCCCGGCATGGAGCAAGCAGTATGACTGAACACAACGTCCGCAACTTCAACATCAATTTCGGACCGCAGCATCCGGCGGCGCACGGCGTGTTGCGGCTTGTGCTGGAGCTGGATGGCGAGATCGTAGAGCGTGTCGATCCGCATATCGGTCTTTTGCATCGCGGCACCGAAAAGCTGATCGAAACCAAGACCTATCTGCAGGCGATTCCCTATTTCGACCGGCTCGATTACGTCGCGCCGATGAACCAGGAGCACGCTTTTGCCTTGGCCGTCGAAAAAATGATCGGCCTTGAGATCCCGATCCGGGGGCAGCTGATCCGCGTGCTCTATTCCGAAATCGGCCGCATCCTCTCGCATCTGCTGAACGTCACCACTCAGGCCATGGACGTGGGCGCCTTGACGCCGCCGCTCTGGGGCTTCGAAGAGCGTGAAAAGCTGATGGTGTTCTACGAGCGTGCCTCAGGCGCGCGCATGCATGCCGCATACTTCCGTCCAGGCGGGGTTCATCAGGATCTGCCGCCCGAACTGGTGGAAGACATCGGCAAGTGGTGCGATGAATTTCCGTCAAAATTGGACGACATCGACGACCTGCTCACCGGCAATCGTATCTTCAAACAGCGTAACGTCGATATCGGCGTCGTGAAGCTGGAAGACGCCTGGGCCTGGGGATTCTCAGGCGTCATGGTTCGCGGTTCGGGCGCTGCCTGGGACCTGCGCCGCGCGCAGCCCTACGAATGTTATTCGGAGCTGGATTTCGATATCCCGATCGGCAAGAACGGCGATTGCTACGACCGATACCTCATCCGCATGATCGAGATGCGCGAGTCCTGCAAGATCATGAAGCAGTGCGTCGACCGCCTGCTGGGCGATGCCAAGACCGGACCGTTCTCCTCCACAGACGGCAAGGTCGTGCCGCCGAAGCGTGGCGAGATGAAGCGCTCGATGGAAGCCTTGATCCACCACTTCAAGCTCTACACCGAAGGTTACCACGTGCCGGCCGGAGAGGTATATGCGGCAGTCGAAGCGCCGAAGGGCGAGTTCGGCGTCTTCCTCGTTGCTGATGGTACGAACAAGCCTTACCGCTGCAAGATTCGCGCGCCGGGTTATGCCCATCTGCAGGCGATGGATTTCATCTGTCGCGGGCATCAGCTGGCGGACGTTTCGGCGGTCCTCGGCTCTCTGGATATCGTGTTCGGTGAGGTCGACCGCTGATGATCCGCGCTATCGTCGCTGCCGGAATGGTCCTTGCGGCTCCTGTTGCTTTCGCGCAGCAGGATCAGGCGCAGGTGTCCGGTGGGTCGACGGTCAGCGGCGGGTCCAGATCAATGCCTGATCTTTTGTCGGAAGGGTACGAGATCAAGGCAAGCGTTCCGAATGGAACAAAGTTCATAGTGTTCATGCAGAAAGAGAAGTCTGCCTATGCCTGCGAATTCGTGACGCTCACGAAAACCAGGTGTGGATCCATAAACTGATAAGGCGTGGAAAAGAATGTCCGTTCGTCGATTAGCCGAAGATAGCGTCCAGCCGGTAGCGTTTGCCTTCAACGAGGAGAATGCGGCCTGGGCCGAGGCAACGATCAGGAAATATCCGGAAGGCCGGCAGCAATCTGCCGTGATTCCGCTTCTGATGCGCGCGCAGGAGCAGGACGGCTGGGTGACCCGGGCAGCAATCGAGCATGTCGCCAATCGATTGGACATGCCCTATATCCGCGTGCTGGAAGTTGCGACCTTTTATACGCAGTTCCAGCTGAAGCCGGTCGGCACCCGCGCCCATATCCAGGTCTGCGGCACCACCCCCTGCATGCTGCGCGGCGCCGAAGACCTGATGAAGGTCTGTCAGCACAAGATCCATCACGATCCCTTTGCGTTGAACGCCGAGGGTACGCTCTCCTGGGAAGAGGTCGAATGTCAGGGCGCCTGCGTCAACGCGCCGATGGTCATCATCTTCAAGGATGCCTATGAGGACCTGACGCCACAGCGGCTGGAGGAGATCATCGACGCTTTCGAGGCCGGCAAAGGCGACCAAATCAAGCCGGGCCCGCAGATCGACCGTCATTTCGCAGCACCTGAAGGAGGCCCGCTGACGCTTCTCGAAGACGTCAAGCCGGTTCGCACCAATCTGGAACCGCAGCGCGATCTGGCGGAGACTGCGGCTGCCACTACCGTGCCGCCGGCCGATGCCGCGCGTCCCAAAGACACGGCGCCGGAAACCAATCCGACCCTGAAGACGCCGGCGACGGATAAGGAAGGCGCCAGGAAGCGCGCCAAGACTGCGGAGAAGCAGCCGCTCTCGGGAACGGCGAAAAGCAAGCCTGATCCCAAGGCGGCGGGCAGCGTCGCAGAGGGTGCTCCGCCGGAACCGGGTGCGGTATCTGGCGATTTGAAGCCGAAGCGCACCAGGCGTAAGACGACCACGGAAGGTGAGTCGTCGTGATCATCGAGAAATCTTGTGCGGCCTTCGAAAACGGCTGCATGATGCTAAACAATGACCGGTTCAATCTCGGCGGACTTGTGGAATAGATCATGTTGAAAGATCAGGATCGCATCTTTACCAATATCTACGGCCTCAAGGACAAGTCCCTGAAAGGCGCGATGAGCCGCGGCCACTGGGATGGCACCAAGACCATCATCGAGAAGGGCAGGGACTGGATCATCAACGAGATGAAGGCCTCCGGTCTTCGTGGACGCGGTGGTGCCGGGTTCCCGACTGGTCTCAAATGGTCATTCATGCCGAAGGAATCGGACGGTCGTCCGCATTACCTGGTGGTCAATGCCGACGAATCCGAGCCCGGTACCTGCAAGGACCGCGAAATCATGCGCCACGATCCGCACACGCTGATCGAAGGTTGCCTGATTGCCGGTTTTGCGATGGCCGCACATACCGCCTACATCTACGTCCGCGGCGAATATATGCGCGAACGTGAGGCGCTTCAGGCGGCGATCGACGAATGCTACGATGCCGGATTGTTGGGAAAAAACAACAAGAACGGCTGGGATTTTGACATTTACGTGCACCACGGTGCCGGCGCCTATATCTGCGGCGAGGAGACCGCCTTGCTCGAAAGCCTCGAAGGCAAGAAGGGGCAGCCGCGCCTTAAACCGCCGTTCCCGGCGAATATGGGCCTCTATGGTTGCCCGACGACCGTCAACAATGTCGAGTCGATCGCCGTTGCCCCGACAATCCTGCGTCGCGGCGCCGGCTGGTTTTCCTCGATCGGTCGGCCGAACAATGTCGGCACCAAGCTCTTCATGATCTCGGGCCATGTGAACAAGCCCTGCACGGTCGAAGAGGCCATGAGCATTCCGTTCCGTGAGTTGATCGATAAGCATGCCGGCGGCATCCGCGGTGGCTGGGACAACCTGCTTGCCGTCATTCCGGGCGGTGCATCCTGCCCGGTCATCAAGGGCGAAGACATGGGCGACGCGATCATGGACTTCGACGGGATGCGTGACAAGAAGTCGTCCTTCGGTACCGCTGCGATCATCGTCATGGATAAGTCGACCGACGTCATCAAGGCGATTGCCCGCCTCTCGGCGTTCTTCAAGCATGAAAGCTGCGGACAGTGCACGCCATGCCGCGAAGGTACGGGCTGGATGTGGCGCGTCATGGAGCGCATGGTGAAGGGCAATGCCCAGAAGCGCGAGATCGACATGCTCTTGCAGGTATCGAAACAGATCGAAGGGCACACCATCTGCGCGCTCGGTGATGCGGCTGCCTGGCCTGTCCAGGGCCTCATCCGCAATTTCCGACCGGAGATCGAGGCACGTATCGACCAGTATACCTATAACGCCATGGCGCATGGCGCTGTCATGGAAGCCGCGGAGTAAGCACTTGGCCAAGAAGAGTGACGAGCGGAAGATAGGAACGGCGGACGATCCTACGGTCGATCGCGCGCGCGCGCCTGATTTTTCCGAGGCATTGTCGCTCAACCCGCTGTTTGCGCACTCGGCTGCAGCCATGGCCGCGGCGACGGCGATAGGCTTTGGTTTCGCGAACCAGATGGCAAGCGCCTTCTTCGGAGCCTTGCAGGGGGCGCTGGAAACCGCCGGTCAGAAGAGTACCGAGAAGCAAGCCGAGGCATCGAGGACGGTGGAAGCGCCTGAGGCGCCCGCTTCGGCCGCCGGTCTTGCAGTCGACGCACCGTCCGTTGCCAAGACCTCTGGCGTGGCGCCTGAAAAGCCCAAGGCGAAGCCGGCTCGCAAACCTGCCGCCCAAAAGAAAACTGCTGCAAAGCCTGTGCAACCAGAGGCCCCTGTTGTCAAAGCCAAGAAGGCGGTTACAGGGAAGCCTGCCGCTGTGTCGGGCGCCGATGATTTGAAGCGAATTTCCGGGATCGGCCCAAAGCTGGAAGCTGTCTTGAAGGGGCTTGGCGTGACGAGCGTGTCTCAGATTGCCGCCTGGAAGGATGCGGACATCACCCGTTTTGACAAGGAACTGGGTTTCGAAGGACGCATCAAGCGGGACGACTGGGTAGGCCAGGCGAAAGCTCTGTTGAAATAAAAGGATTATGTCCCGGGCCTTCGGCTCAAGGGATGGAACTAGGGACGTAAGTGATACGATGGCAAAGCTGAAGGTAGACGGCAAGGAGATCGAGGTTCCGGATCATTTCACGCTGCTTCAGGCGTGCGAGGAAGCCGGCGCTGAGGTGCCGCGTTTTTGTTTCCACGAACGCCTGTCGGTCGCCGGCAATTGCCGCATGTGCCTGATCGAGGTGAAGGGCGGACCGCCGAAACCGGCGGCATCCTGCGCCATGGGCGTGCGCGACGTTCGCGGCGGACCGAATGGCGAACTGCCGGAAATCTTCACCAATACGCCAATGGTCAAGAAGGCCCGCGAAGGCGTGATGGAATTCCTGCTGATCAACCACCCGCTGGATTGCCCGATCTGCGACCAGGGCGGCGAATGCGATTTGCAGGACCAGGCGATGGCTTTTGGCATCGACTCGTCTCGCTACACGGAGAATAAGCGCGCCGTCGAAGACAAATATATTGGGCCGCTCGTCAAGACGGTGATGAACCGCTGTATTCACTGCACGCGCTGCGTTCGCTTCACGACTGAAGTCGGCGGCATTTCGGAGCTCGGCTTGATCGGCCGCGGCGAGGATGCCGAGATCACCACTTATCTCGAGCATGCCATGACGTCCGAGCTGCAGGGCAACGTCATCGACCTTTGCCCGGTTGGCGCGCTGACCTCGCGCCCCTTCGCCTTCACTGCGCGTCCGTGGGAGCTCGGCAAGACCGAATCGATCGACGTCATGGATGCGGTCGGATCCGCTATCCGGGTCGATACTCGCGGTCGGGAAGTGATGCGCATCATGCCGCGCGTCAACGAGCAGGTGAACGAAGAGTGGATCTCCGACAAGACCCGCTTCATATGGGACGGCTTGAAGACGCAACGCCTCGACCGTCCGTACGTTCGCAAGGACGGCCGCCTTCAGGCTGCATCCTGGGGTGAGGCTTTCGGCGCCATCAAGGCTGCGGTCTCGGCAACGTCGGCGCAGAAGATTGGGGCGATTGCCGGTGACCTGGCATCTGTCGAAGAAATGTATGCCTTGAAGGAACTGATCCGCTCGCTCGGATCGGAAAACCTCGACTGTCGGCAGGACGGGACGGCGCTTGATCCGTCGATCGGCCGCGCAAGCTACCTCTTCAACCCCACGATCGAAGGCATTGAACAGGCCGGAGCGCTGCTTCTGATCGGCGCTAATCCGCGCCTCGAGGCTGCTGTTCTCAACGCCCGCATCCGCAAGCGTTTCCGCCGCGGCAACTTCCCGATCGGCGTGATCGGCGAAGTCAGCGAACTGCGTTATGCCTACGATTATCTCGGCGCCGGCCCGGAAACGCTCTCCGAGCTTGCCTCCGGGGCGAACAGCTTTGCTGATAAGCTTCGCAATGCCAAGAACCCGATGATCATTATAGGGCAGGGGGCTCTCGCGCGTCCGGACGGCCCTGCGGTTCTTGCCGCGGCCGCCCAGCTTGCCGGCTCGGTCGGCGCATTGACGGAAGACTGGAACGGCTTTGCCGTGCTGCACACGGCTGCCGCCCGCGTCGGTGGCCTTGATCTCGGCTTCGTTCCGGGATCCAAGGGCGTGAATGCCGCGAAAATGCTCACCGGCATGGATGTCCTCTTCCTGCTCGGTGCCGACGAGCTCGATTTTTCGAAGAAGGGTGCCAGGTTTACCGTCTATATCGGCAGCCACGGTGATGCGGGTGCGCATAATGCGGACGTTATTCTGCCGGGTGCGGCCTATACGGAAAAGTCCGGGACCTGGGTCAACACCGAAGGACGTGTCCAGATGAGCACGCGAGCCGGGTTTGCCCCGGGCGAAGCACGCGAAGATTGGGCAATTCTGCGTGCGCTCTCGGACGTGCTTGGAAACAAGCTGCCGTTCGATTCGCTGAGCGCACTGCGCGCAAAGCTCTACGAAGCATATCCGCATTTTGCCGCTTTGGACGAGATCGCGGCTGGTTCGGTGAACGAAATTGCCATACTCGGCCAAAAAGCCGGTGAGATGTCGAAGTCCGGGTTTGCGTCGCCGGTCAAAGACTTCTATTTGACGAACCCAATTGCACGGGCTTCGGCAGTGATGGCCGAGTGCTCGGCATTGGCCCGCAACAATTTCCAGGCTGCGGCGGAGTAATTTTGAACATGGACTCGTTCTTTTCCATCTATGTCTGGCCGGGCCTGATCATGGTCGCGCAGTCGCTGCTGCTTCTGGTCTGCCTGCTCGTCTTCATCGCCTATATCCTGCTTGCCGACCGCAAGATCTGGGCAGCCGTGCAGTTGCGCCGCGGTCCGAACGTCGTCGGTCCGTTTGGCCTCTTTCAGTCTTTCGCCGACCTTTTGAAATTCGTCTTCAAAGAACCGATCATTCCGGCCGGTGCCAACAAGGGCGTCTTCCTTCTGGCTCCGCTCGTGTCCGTGACGCTGGCGCTGGCCACCTGGGCCGTCATCCCTCTCAACGAAAACTGGGTGATCGCCAACATCAATGTCGGCATTCTCTACGTCTTCGCGATCTCTTCCCTTGAAGTCTACGGCATCATCATGTCGGGCTGGGCGTCGAACTCGAAGTATCCGTTCCTCGGTGCTTTGCGTTCTGCGGCGCAGATGGTTTCTTACGAAGTGTCGATCGGCTTCGTGATCGTGACGGTTCTCCTCTGCGTGGGCTCCTTGAACCTCACCGACATCGTTTATGCACAGAAGGACGGTCTCGGCACGATGGTCGGCTTGCCGAACTCGTTCCTCGACTGGCACTGGCTGTCGCTGTTCCCGATGTTCGTGATCTTCTTCATCTCGGGACTGGCGGAAACCAATCGTCCGCCATTCGACCTTCCGGAAGCGGAATCGGAGCTGGTTGCGGGCTACATGGTGGAATATTCCTCCGCTCCGTACATGATGCTGATGCTTGGCGAATATGCCGCCATCCTGCTTATCTGCTCGCTGACGACGATCCTTTTCCTGGGAGGCTGGCTGCCGCCGCTCGATATTGCCGTTCTCAACTGGGTTCCCGGCATTATCTGGTTCGTGCTGAAGGGATCGTTCGTCTTCTTCCTCTTTGCAATGGTGAAGGCTTTCGTGCCTCGCTACCGCTACGACCAACTCATGCGGCTCGGCTGGAAGGTGTTCCTCCCGCTGTCGCTTGCCATGGTCATCATCACCGCATTCGTGCTGAAGCTGGCAGGGTGGGCATGACTATGACCATCTTGGCTTCTGGCATCATTGGAGAATAAGGATGGCAAGTCTCGGCCAAGCCATTAATTCGTTGTTCCTCAAGGAGTTTGTAGGCGCGTTCTTCCTGTCGATGCGCTACTTCTTCAAGCAGAAGGCAACGATCAACTACCCGTTCGAAAAGATGTATTATTCGCCGCGCTTCCGCGGCGAGCACGCCCTTCGCCGCTATCCGAACGGGGAGGAGCGCTGCATCGCTTGCAAACTCTGCGAGGCGATCTGTCCTGCCCAGGCCATCACCATCGAAGCAGGCCCGCGCCGCAACGACGGCACCCGCCGCACCGTGCGTTACGACATCGACATGGTGAAGTGCATCTATTGCGGTTTCTGCCAGGAGGCCTGCCCGGTCGACGCGATTGTCGAGGGACCGAACTTCGAGTTCTCGACCGAGACGCGCGAAGAGCTTTATTTCGACAAAGCGCGGCTTCTCGAGAACGGCGACCGCTGGGAGCGGGAAATCGCCCGCAATCTCGCTCTGGATGCGCCCTATCGCTAAGGGCGGGACGCATCTGTCGGTGCCGCCGCGTCTGCGGGCAGTGCGCCGATGATATCTGGATGAAATGCCCGGTGCGTAGAACGCGGCCGGGTTTCGACGGGAAGGGGCACTCGCTCCGATCCCGCTGAGGGACGAAAAGGCACCACGATGGGTCTGCAGGCTATCTTCTTCTATCTCTTCGCGTTCATCGCGGTGGCGTCGGCGTTTATGGTCATTTCGGCCAAGAACCCGGTCCACTCGGTGCTCTTCCTCATCCTCGTCTTCTTCAATTCGGCCGGGCTCTTTTTGCTGACGGGCGCCGAATTCCTGGCGATGATCTTGCTGGTCGTTTATATCGGCGCGGTTGCGGTTCTCTTCCTCTTCGTCGTCATGATGCTCGATATCGACTTCGCGGAACTGCGCTCGGGCGTGCTGCAATACGCGCCGGTCGGGATACTCATCGGATTGATCGTCGCGGCGGAACTGATCGTCGTCATTGGCGGCAGTGTCCTGACTCCCGATGCGGCGCGGTCGATCACCATGCCGATCCCGAACCCGACGGTGCGCACCAACACCGCCGCCCTCGGCGACGTGCTTTATACGAATTATGTGTATTTCTTCCAGATCGCCGGCCTTGTCCTTCTTGTGGCGATGATTGGCGCGATCGTGCTGACGCTGCGTCACCGCACCAACATCAAACGCCAGGATATTTCCAAGCAGGTGGCCCGTACGCCCGCGACCGCCGTCGAGGTGGTCAAGGTCAAGCCGGGTCAGGGCGTCTGAGGCGGAAAAAGGAAAAAAGAAATGGAAATCGGACTTTCCCATTATCTCACGGTCAGCGCCATCCTCTTCATTCTCGGCGTTTTCGGCATCTTCCTGAACCGCAAGAACGTCATCATCATCCTGATGTCGGTCGAACTGATCCTGCTTTCGGTCAACCTCAACATGGTGGCCTTCTCCTCCTTCCTGAACGATATCGTCGGCCAGGTCTTCGCGTTGTTCATTCTGACCGTTGCTGCTGCGGAAGCGGCCATCGGTCTTGCAATTCTCGTCGTCTTCTACCGCAACCGTGGTTCGATCGCCGTCGAAGACGTCAATATGATGAAGGGCTGATCAGGTCATGATCTACAAGGCAATCGTCTTCCTTCCCCTGATCGGCTTCCTGATCGCCGGCCTGTTCGGTCGCTCGATCGGCGCCAAGGCGTCCGAATACGTCACCAGCGGCTTCATGGTGATCGCGGCCATCCTCTCCTGGATCGTTTTCTTCAACGTGGCCCTTGCCCATGGTGAAGGCCATGAGGTCATCAAGGTCGAGGTCATGCGCTGGATCCAGTCCGGCGGCATCGATGTCGAATGGGCCTTCCGCGTCGATACCCTGACGGCGGTCATGTTCGTTGTCGTCAATACCGTCTCGACGTTGGTGCACATCTATTCGATCGGCTACATGCATCACGATCCGCATCGGCCGCGGTTCTTCGCCTATCTGTCGCTCTTCACCTTTGCCATGTTGATGCTGGTGACCTCCGACAACCTCGCCCAGATGTTCTTCGGCTGGGAAGGCGTCGGTCTCGCCTCCTATCTGCTGATCGGTTTCTGGTACAAGAAGCCGTCGGCTTCGGCCGCAGCCATGAAGGCCTTCATCGTCAACCGCGTCGGCGATTTCGGTTTCGTACTCGGTATTGCCGGCGTCTTCGTCCTGTTCGGCTCGATCAGCTTCGAAACGATCTTTGCCGCTGCCGCCAGCTATCTGCCAGCCGAAGGCTCCCCGGAGGCTGGACAGGCGATCGTCAACATCTTCGGCATGACGCTCGACAAGGCCAATGCGATAACCGTCGTCTGCCTGTTGCTCTTCATGGGCGCCATGGGCAAGTCGGCCCAGTTTCTCCTGCACACCTGGCTGCCGGACGCGATGGAAGGCCCGACTCCGGTTTCGGCTCTCATCCATGCAGCAACCATGGTCACGGCCGGCGTCTTCCTTGTCGCCCGCATGTCCCCGATCTTCGAATTGTCGCACGATGCACTCGTTGTCGTGACGTTCATCGGTGCAATCACCGCCTTCTTCGCAGCGACGGTCGGCCTGGTGCAGAACGACATCAAACGCGTCATTGCCTATTCGACCTGCTCGCAGCTCGGTTACATGTTTGTGGCGCTCGGGGTCGGTGCCTATGGCGCGGCGATCTTCCACCTCTTCACGCACGCCTTCTTTAAGGCGCTGCTGTTCCTCGGCGCCGGCTCGGTCATCCACGCTGTGGATGGTGAGCAGGACATGCGCTACATGGGCGGCTTGCGGAAGCATATCCCGATCACCTTCTGGATGATGACGATCGGCACGCTTGCGCTGACTGGCGTCGGCATTCCAGGCACCATGTTCGGCTTCGCCGGGTTCTTCTCCAAGGACGTGATCATTGAGAGTGCCTATGCCTCCCATTCGGTGGTATCCGGCATTGCTTTCACGCTTCTGGTGATCGCCGCGCTTTTCACCAGCTTCTATTCCTGGCGCCTGGCCTTCCTGACCTTCTTCGGCAAGCCACGCGCCTCCGCCGACGTGATGCACCATGTGCATGAATCGCCGATGGTCATGCTGGCGCCACTCTACGTGCTGGCGGTCGGCGCCGTTTTGGCCGGTGTTCTCTTCGAAGGTTATTTCTTCGGTCACGAATATGCGGAGTTCTGGAAGGGCGCCCTGTTCACGCTGCCGGAAAATGAAATTCTTGAAGAATTCCACCATGTGCCGGCGCTTGTGAAGTGGAGCCCCTTCATCGCCATGGCGATCGGCTTCGTGACGGCCTGGTACATGTATATCAAGTCGCCTTCGACGCCGCATCGTCTGGCGCAGTCGCAAAAGGTCCTCTACGAGTTCCTGCTCAACAAATGGTACTTCGACGAACTCTACGACTTCCTCTTCGTCCGCTCCGCGAAGGCGCTCGGCCGGTTCCTGTGGAAGAAGGGTGACATCGGCGTCATCGATACCTACGGCCCGAACGGCGTTGCCGCCCGCGTGGTCGACGTCACCAACCGGGTCGTCAAGCTGCAGTCCGGTTACCTTTATCACTATGCGTTCGCGATGCTGATCGGCATCGCCGCCCTCGTCACCTGGATGATGCTCGGGAGCTCAATGTAATGACCGACTGGCCAATTCTCTCGACGGTCACCTTTCTGCCGCTGGTCGGCGTCCTGCTGCTGCTGCTCACGCGGGAGGAGGGTCCCTACGGTCGCCGCAATATCCTGAACGTCTCCCTGTTCACGACGGCCTTCACCTTCGTGGTATCCTTGTTCATCTGGATCGGTTTCGATAATTCCAATCCGGGCTTCCAGATGGTCGAGAAGCATGCCTGGCTCGGCACCGGCATCTCTTATCATTTGGGCGTCGACGGCATTTCCATGCTGTTCGTCATCCTCACCACCTTCCTGATGCCCTTCTGCGTACTTGCCAGTTGGGATTCCGTGGGCAAGCGCCTCAAAGAATACATGATCGCCTTCCTCCTCCTGGAAGTGGTCATGGTCGGCGTCTTCGTTTCGCTGGATATCGTACTCTTCTACGTCTTTTTCGAAGCGACCCTCATTCCGATGTTCGTCATCATCGGCGTTTGGGGCGGCAAGGACCGGGTCTACGCGTCGTATAAGTTCTTCCTCTACACGCTGACCGGTTCCGTGCTGATGATGCTTGCCGTCATGGCCATGTACTGGCAGACCGGCACGACCGATATCACCGAACTCCTGAAATACGGCTTCCCGGCCGGCATGCAGACCTGGCTGTGGCTCGCCTGCTTTGCCGCTTTCTCCGTTAAGATGCCGATGTGGCCTGTCCATACCTGGCTTCCGGACGCCCACGTCCAGGCTCCGACGGCCGGATCGGTCATCCTGGCCGGCGTCATGCTGAAGCTCGGCGGCTACGGTTTCGTCCGCTTCTCGCTTGCCATGTTCCCCTTGGCATCCGACTACTTCGCGCCTTTCGTGTTCACGCTGTCGGTGCTGGCGATCATCTATACCTCGCTGGTCGCGATGATGCAGGACGACATCAAGAAGCTGATCGCCTATTCTTCCGTTGCCCATATGGGTTACGTCACCATGGGCATCTTTGCGGCCAATGTGCAGGGCCTCCAGGGAGCGCTCTTCCAGATGCTGTCGCACGGCATCGTCTCCGGCGCGCTCTTCCTCTGCGTCGGCGTCGTTTACGATCGCCTCCACACCCGCGAAATCGCGGCCTATGGCGGGCTTGTCAACAATATGCCGAAATATGCCGTCGCCTTCATGATCTTCACGATGGCGAATGTCGGCTTGCCGGGCACCTCCGGTTTCGTCGGCGAATTCCTGACGATCATCGGCGTCTTCCGGGTCAATACCTGGGTCGCGCTTTTCGCCGCCACG
This sequence comes from Neorhizobium sp. S3-V5DH, assembly GCF_004343065.1. Lineage (NCBI taxonomy): Bacteria > Pseudomonadati > Pseudomonadota > Alphaproteobacteria > Hyphomicrobiales > Rhizobiaceae > Neorhizobium > Neorhizobium sp. S3-V5DH. The sequence continues at coordinate 60,026 of NZ_SMCL01000004.1, read as the reverse complement.
GGCGTCATCCTTTCGGCCTCCTATGCGCTATGGCTCTACCGTCGGGTGATCTTCGGCGCGCTGGAAAAGGAAAGCCTTAAAGGTCTGCTCGACCTTTCGGCGCGTGAGAAGCTCATTCTCTATCCGCTGGTCGCACTTACCATCTTCTATGGCTTCTATCCGGCCCCGATCTTCGATGCGACGGCGGCCTCGGTAGACCAGCTGGTGAACAATTATTCCGCAGCCCTGCAGGCGGCGAAAGACCTTGCACTCAATGTGCACTGAGACGGGACACGACAGGACATGACCGCTGAAATACTCTCTCTAAGCCTGCAGCTCTCGATGCCGGAGATCATTCTGGCCGTGGGTTCGCTCGCTCTCCTGATGATCGGAGTTTTCTCCGGCGACAAGTCGACGTCGACGGTCACGGGTCTTGCGGTGGCGCTGCTTCTGGTCGCCGGACTGTGGCTGATCTTCATGCCGGGCGAGGGCGAAGCCTATGGCGGCGCATTCATGCTTGATCCCTTTGCCCGGTTCATGAAAGTCATCGCTCTGATCGGTTCGATCACCGCCATGGTGATGTCGGTTGGCCGTGCCCAGTCGGATCAGCTCGACCACTTCGAATTTCCGGTTCTGCTGGTGCTTTCGACGCTCGGGATGATGCTGCTGATCTCGGCAAACGATCTCATTGCGTTCTATCTCGGCCTCGAATTGATGTCGCTGGCGCTCTATGTCATCGCGGCCTTCAACCGCGACAGCATCCGCTCGACGGAAGCCGGCCTTAAATATTTTGTACTCGGCGCCCTGTCTTCCGGCATGATGCTTTACGGCATGTCGCTGGTCTACGGCTTCACCGGTAATACCGGTTTCGACGAAATCGCCGGCATACTGAGCTCTGAGCCCCGGCATATGGGCCTCATCTTCGGCATGGTCTTCATACTCGCCGGCGCCTGCTTCAAGATTTCGGCTGTGCCGTTCCACATGTGGACGCCGGACGTTTATGAAGGCGCGCCAACCCCCGTCACGGCATTCTTTGCGGCTGGCCCGAAGGTTGCTGCGATGGCGATCCTGGTGCGCATCGTATCGGAAGCCTTCCTGCCGATCCTGGCCGACTGGCGCCAGATCATCGTCTTCGTGTCGATCGCCTCGATGCTGCTCGGTTCCTTCGCCGCGATCGGCCAGCGCAACATCAAGCGGCTGATGGCCTATTCCTCGATCGGCCATATGGGCTACGCACTGGTAGGTCTTGCTGCAGGGTCCGAAACCGGCGTATCCGGCGTCGTCCTCTACATGACGATCTACATGGTCATGACGCTTGGAACCTTCGCCTGCATCATGGCGATGCGCCGCAAGGAAGGCGGCAATGTCGAAAACGTGGACGATCTCGCCGGGCTTTCTTCCACCAAGCCTTTCATGGCGATCGTGCTGACGGCGCTGATGTTTTCCATGGCGGGTATCCCGCCGCTGGCAGGCTTCTTCGCCAAGTATTTCGTGTTCGTGGCAGCGATCGAAGCCAAGCTCTATGCATTGTCGGTCATCGGCGTACTTTCGTCCGTCGTGGGTGCCTATTATTACCTGCGCATCGTCAAGCTCATGTGGTTTGATGAAGCCCAAGGCGAATTTGCCCGCATTTCCGGTGAGTTGCGCCTTGTCTTTGGCCTTTCCGGGCTCTTCGTCACAGCCTACGTACTCTTTGGTGGCCCGATCGGCATCGCTGCAAATGCGGCAGCCAAGTCCTTCTTCTGAGGATGCCAAGTCGGGGCAGCCGCTTTTCGCTTGATGAGTTTCGCCACGAAGCTCTGAGCGAAGTTGGTTCGACAAATAGCGAATGTCTCGCCCGCGCTCGCGCGGGCGATTTCGGTTTGTTGTGGATCACCGCCAGCCGCCAGCTTGCCGGACGCGGAAGGCGAGGGCGCGCCTGGACGTCGGAGCCCGGCAACCTCTACGCCTCCTTGCTGTTAATCGACCCGGCTCCGCCTGAACGGTTGGCCTCGCTGCCCCTGGCCGTCGCTGTTGCCGTGCATGCGGCGATCCGAGCCGTGCTGCCGCCGGGTGGCGATCCGGTCGAAGTTAAATGGCCGAACGATATCTTGATCGGACGCAGGAAGACCTGCGGCATTCTACTGGAAGGCGAGGGGCTGCCGGACGGCCGCCGTGCACTCGTCATCGGTATCGGCATCAATATCCGCCACATGCCGCAGGATGTGCCCTATGGTGTCACCCGGCTCGCCGATCATGGCTTTGGCGCGTCTCCGGAAGAGGTTTTTGCTCATCTCTTCAGGGAGATGGCCGATGTTCTGAAAGTTTGGGACGAGGGGCGTGGCATGACAGAGATCAGCAGGCGCTGGCGTGCCGTCGCCTGTGGCATCGGCGAAAAAATCACCGTAAACCTGTCCGACCGCTCGCTTGTCGGAACATTCGCAGGTATCGATGACAAGGGGTTTCTGATGCTGGACACCGGGCACGGCGAGATTTTGCCGATTGCCGCCGGTGATGTATTTTTCGACAGAACGGAATAAGAGAGAAATGGCAAAACAGGAAGAACTGGTGTTTCTGCCGCTCGGCGGCGTGGGCGAGATCGGCATGAACCTCGCCCTCTACGGCTATGGTTCGCCGGAGAAGCGCCAGTGGATCATGGTCGATTGCGGGGTTACCTTTCCGGGGCCTGACCTGCCGGGTGTCGATCTGGTTCTCCCGGACATCCGCTATCTCGCAAGTCAGCGCAACAACCTCAAGGCCATGATCATCACACATGCCCACGAGGATCATTACGGTGCGATGAACGACCTGTGGCCGGGTCTCAACGTACCGGTCTATGCCTCGCCGTTTACGGCGGGCATGCTGGAAGCGAAGCGAAACTACGAAGGCTCCCGCGCCGATATTCCCGTCACGATCTTCAAGGCGGGTGACCGGATCAATATCGGCCCCTTTGAAATCGAGGCGGTGGGGGTCAATCATTCGATCCCCGAGCCGATGTCGCTCGTCATCCGCACGCCGCTCGGCAATGTCGTCCATACCGGCGACTGGAAGATCGATGCGGCGCCCACACTCGGGCCGCTGACCGACGAACATCGGTTCCGTCAGCTGGGAGACGAGGGCGTGCTGGCCCTCATGTGCGACTCCACCAATGCGATGCGCGAAGGCGTGTCGCCTTCCGAAGAGGAGGTCTCCGAGGGACTGCGCAAGGTGATCGAAGAAGCCGAAGGCCGCGTTGCGATTACAACCTTTTCATCGAATGTCGGCCGCATCCGCTCGATCGCGCAGGCCGCGGAGGCAGCAGGCCGGGAGGTGCTGCTGCTCGGCAGCTCCTTGAAGCGCGTCGTCGATGTCGCCCGCGACATCGGCATTATGGAAGGCTTGAAGCCGTTCATAGCCGAAGACGAATATGGCTATATTCCGCGCGACAAGATCGTCGTTATCCTCACGGGCAGCCAGGGCGAGCCGCGCGCAGCGCTTGCCAAGATCTCGCGCGACGAGATGCGCAACGTTGCGCTGTCGGCCGGAGATACGGTGGTCTTCTCATCGCGTACCATTCCGGGCAACGAAAAGGCCATTATCGAAATCAAGAATGGCCTCATCGAGCAGGGCATCAAGATCGTCACGGATTCAGATGCGCTGGTGCATGTTTCGGGCCATCCGAGGCGCAATGAACTCCTCAAGATGTACGAGTGGACGCGGCCGCAGATTCTGGTGCCCGTGCATGGCGAGGCTGCGCACCTGACGGCGCAGGCCGAACTTGCTGCATCGGCCGGTATCAAGACCGTGCCGCGGGTGCGCAACGGCGATATACTTCGGCTTGCGCCGGGACCGGTTGAAGTCGTCGACGAGGCGCCGCACGGCCGGATATTCAAGGACGGCAAGCTCATCGGCGATTTCGATGAAATGGGCATCGGCGATCGGCGCAAGCTCTCCTATGTCGGTCATGTGGCAGTGAATGTGCTTCTCGACAACCGCTATGAGTTCCTGACGGATCCCGATCTGGTATCGTTCGGCCTGCCGGAATTTGATGACGAAGGCGAGGACATGGAGGATGCACTCTACGATGCCGTGCTTGGAGCCGTAGAAAGCATTCCTCGCGCCCGCCGAAAGGATCTCGACATGCTGCGCGAGGCGGTCCGCCGGGCAGTGCGCGCCGCCGCCAACGAAACATGGGGCAAGAAGCCGGTCGTCACGGTATTCGTCACGCGGCTTTAAAGGTCAGGCCGGAAGGAAGAGATCATGCTGGGACGCGTCAATCACATAGCCATCGCGGTGCCGGACCTATCTGCCGCCACCGCGACCTATCGCGACACTTTGGGGGCGCGCGTATCCCAGGCCCAGGCTCTTCCGGAACACGGCGTCACGGTGGTCTTCGTGGAGCTTGAAAATACCAAGGTCGAGCTTCTCGAACCCCTTGGCGCGGACTCACCCATTGCCGCTTTTTTGGAGAAGAACCCGGCGGGTGGCATGCACCACATCTGTTACGAAGTGGACGATGTCCTGGCTGCGCGCGACCGGCTGAAGGCAGGGGGCGCGCGTGTGCTTGGTGACGGCAATCCGAGAACTGGTGCACACGGAAAGCCGGTCATCTTCCTTCATCCCAAGGATTTTAACGGCACCCTCGTCGAACTCGAAGAGGTCTGAACTAGTACCAAGAATCCGGAAATCACAGTTCCTTCCGCGAGTTAAGCGCCGACCCGGATTCACTTTCGCAAGCTGCGACATCCCGTCCGCCGCCATCGTTTGAGCTTCACAAGCTTTCGTCCTATAACGCCGCCTGTTTCTTAAATTCGGGAAAAAGATCATGTCCCTGCTGACGGTCGCGGCCATCTATTTTATTCTTTGGTGGACTGTCCTCTTCATGGTCCTGCCGCTTGGCTACCGCAGTCAGCAGGAAGACGGCGAAGTGACTGTCGGAACGGTCGAGAGTGCTCCTACCAAATTCCGCGGCGGCCGGGTCGTGATACTCACAACTCTGATCTCCGCTGTGCTTTACGCTACCTATTATCTGGCTTCGACCTGGTTCGGTTTCGGGATCACCAATATTCCGAACATCGTGCCAAGCTTCGAATAGAAACTACCGCAAGAAGCATTTCATATTCCTGTTACGTTTCGTATGCATAGCGGGCGCGTCAATCACGCCGCAGAGGCGCTTTGGGATTTAAAGGCAAAAAAAAACAAGGCGGTTAAGCCTTGTTTCTAGTTTCGCGTGATCCTTAACCGTTACCGGGGCAGCGAACAAGCGCGCCTAAGATCTGATCCTCCCAAGACTTGACCGCGAAATGGCAAGAATTTGAACTCCTTGCCTCTTTTGTAAGCTGAACCTAGCTTAACGGTTGGGCTTTGTCACTCGATTTTTTTGTATTTTTGACACACTTCGATAAAATTTTTTCGTTGACACAAATGTCGCGGACTTGCCATGAAATCCCCACTTTTTCGCGATCTTCAGGCGCGGCCTCGAATCGTGGCTTTCTCGCGATTCCTGCGGGAGCGGGTTCCCATCCTTCTCTGAAACCGCTATGTAGCCGCGCGATATCCTTACAAAATGGCCTGATTCCTCGACCGAGAAATCGGCCCGGCAACCTCGGAAATCTCGATGCGCCTTTCCCGCTATTTTATGCCCATTCTGAAGGAAAATCCCAAGGAAGCGGAAATCATCTCCCACCGGCTGATGCTGCGCGCGGGCATGATCCGCCAGCAGAGCCAGGGCATCTATTCGTGGCTGCCGCTCGGCAAGAGGGTTCTGGACAAGGTCAACGCCATCATTCGCGAGGAGCAGAACCGCTCCGGTGCGATCGAGCTTTTGATGCCGACGCTGCAGTCAGCCGAACTCTGGCAGGAAAGCGGTCGTTACGACGCCTACGGCAAGGAAATGCTGCGCATCAAGGACCGCCAGGATCGGCCGATGCTTTATGGTCCTACCAACGAGGAAATGGTCACGGACATCTTTCGGTCCTATGTCAAATCCTACAAGAACCTGCCGCTCAACCTCTACCACATCCAGTTGAAGTTCCGTGACGAGATCCGTCCGCGGTTTGGCACCATGCGGTCCCGCGAGTTCCTGATGAAGGATGCCTATTCCTTTGATCTGACGAAGGAAGCTGCCGAACATTCCTATCGCAAGATGTTTGCCGCCTACCTGCGCACGTTCTCGCGGTTGGGGTTGCGCGCCATTCCGATGCGCGCCGATACCGGCCCGATCGGCGGCAACCTTTCTCATGAATTCATCATCCTGGCCGAGACCGGCGAGTCGGAAGTATTTTCCCACAAGGATTTCGTAAATTTCGAAATTCCCGGTGCGGAAACCGATTTTGACGATGTCGCAGGCCTGCAGGCGATCTTCGACAAGTGGACGTCGGTTTATGCGGCGACCTCCGAGATGCATGACGAGGCAGCGTTCAATGCCATCCCCGAAGGCGACCGGCTTTCAGCCCGGGGTATCGAAGTCGGCCATATCTTCTATTTCGGCACCAAATATTCAGAGCCCATGGGCGCCAAGGTGCAAGGTCCGGACGGCAAGGAACACCTTGTTCACATGGGTTCCTATGGTATCGGACCGACCCGCCTTGTTCCCGCCATCATCGAAGCATCGCATGATGAGAATGGAATCATCTGGCCGGCATCGGTGGCGCCCTTTGACGTCGTGGTGATCAACATGAAGCCGGGCGACGACGCCTGCGATCGTCTCTCCGAAACCGTTCACAGCGGGCTGACGACGATTGGCAAGGACGTACTTCATGACGATACCGACGAGCGCGCCGGGACCAAGTTCGCCACGGCCGATTTGATCGGCGTGCCGTTCCAGGTGATTGTCGGTCCGCGCTCCGCCGGCAACGGCGAGGTGGAGCTTAAGAACCGCAAGACGGGCGAGCGCGAAGTGCTTACCCTCGAAGCGGCCATGAACAAGCTCGCCGGGGCCTGATACGGCGATTTGCCGGAGCAGTTCCAGATCATCTGTCTGGAACTGTCAAAGACAGAGACTGGGCTGGTTGAGGAGACGGCATGGCGAGCGTCGCGACGAATGGTGAAGCGGAAAAGGCGGGGCGCTCCCCTTCGGCAGGCCCTTTTTCGGCCTTCGAGCGCATGGTCGCCTGGCGTTACCTCCGCTCTCGGCGACGCGAGGCGTTTATATCCGTCATTGCTGGTTTCTCCTTCGTCGGCATCATGCTCGGTGTTGCAACGCTCATTATCGTCATGGCGGTAATGAACGGTTTCCGCACCGAGCTCATTTCCCGCATCCTTGGCATCAACGGCCATATGATCGTCCAGCCGATCGACGGTCCTTTTAACGATTACGCCGAGCTGACGCGGAAATTCGCGGCCGTCCCTGGGGTGAAGATGGCTCTGCCCCTGGTGGAGGGGCAGACACTGGCTTCGGGTCGCGGCGGTGCGGGGTCTGGAGCCCTGGTTCGCGGCGTCCGTCCGGAAGATCTTGAAAAGCTGGCCGAGGTCGCCGGAAACGTAAAATCCGGCGACATGGTGGGTTTTGCCTCGGGGCAGGGCGTGCTTGTTGGTTCAAGGCTCGCGGCGCAGCTCGGCCTGAGTGCAGGCGATCAGATCACACTTATTTCGCCCGAGGGAGACGTCACTCCCATGGGCGTCAATCCGCGCGTGAAATCCTATCCCGTATCCGGCATCTTCGAGATTGGCATGTCGGAATACGATGCAACGATCATCTATATGCCGCTTGAGGAGTCGCAGCTCTATTTCAACGCCGATGGCATCGTGCAATCGATCGAGCTCTTCGTCGACAATCCGGATAATGTCGATGCATTGCGCCCGCTGGTGGAAGCAGCCGCCGGACGACAAATATTCATCACCGACTGGCGCCAGCGCAATCAGACCTTCTTCTCCGCGCTACAGGTAGAGCGGAACGTGATGTTCATGATCCTGACTCTGATCGTGCTGGTGGCAGCGCTCAACATCATCTCCGGTCTCATCATGCTCGTGAAGGACAAGGGCAGCGATATCGCGATCCTGCGCACCATGGGCGCGGGGGCCGGCGCAATCATGCGGATCTTCTTTATGACCGGGGCTGCGATCGGCATCGTCGGTACGATCGCAGGCGTGGTGCTCGGCGTCGTCGTCTGTCTCAACGTCGAGTCGATCCGGCAGTTCTTCTCGTGGTTGTCAGGCACCGTGCTCTTCGATCCGGAGCTTTATTTCTTGAGCCAGCTGCCGGCCGAGATGAGCTTCAGCGAAACCCTGTCGGTCGTGATCATGGCGTTGGCGCTCTCCTTCATCGCGACGATCTTCCCTGCATGGCGGGCCTCGAAGCTCGATCCAGTCCAGGCCCTTCGGTACGAATAGGACCCGCATCCTTGGCACGTAAACCCGTCCTGCAACTCTCTGGTGTCGAACGTATTTACGGCCAGGGCGAGACCACGCTTTCGATCCTCAAGGGGGCTGACTTCGAGCTTAGAAGCGGAGAGACCGTTGCCCTGGTTGCACCGTCCGGCACCGGTAAATCGACCTTGCTGCATCTTGCCGGTCTGCTGGAACATCCAGACGGTGGCGAAGTCTTCATCGCCGGCCAGCCCTGCAACGATCTGAGCGACGACGAACGCACAGCCATCCGGCGCAACCAGATCGGCTTCGTCTACCAGTTCCATCATCTCCTGCCTGAATTCTCGGCTTTGGAAAACATCATGATGCCGCAGCTCATTGCGGGTCTTGCCAAGACCGAGGCCAAGGAGCGAGCAAGCCAGCTCCTCGACTACATGCGCATAGGCCACCGGGCCGACCACCGTCCGGCGGAGCTTTCCGGCGGCGAGCAGCAACGCGTGGCAATCGCACGAGCCGTGGCGAACGCGCCGCGCGTGCTGTTGGCAGACGAGCCGACGGGCAATCTCGATCCGAAGACGGCATCATACGTTTTCGAGGCGCTTGAAGCACTGGTGCGCCAATCAGGTCTGGCTGCCCTGATCGCCACTCACAATCATGATCTTGCTCAACGTATGGACCGCCGCGTGACGATCCAAGGCGGCAAAGTCGTGGAAATGTGACGAACCTCCGGTCAATACGGAGGTCTTTTGCCGACCCTCGCCGGACCGTTGACCTCACCACTTCCTAACGGCCGGGTGGAACAGGGATCGCAGACATGCGTTGCATCTGCCTCATGGAGGAGCCGGATGCTGAAGGAAGCGAAGTTCGAACGGCTGGCACGCTTTGGTTATGCTGCTCGCGGTATCGTTTATGTTCTCATTGGTGGCATGGCGCTGTTGACGAGCTTTGGCGGCGGGGAGCCTGACAGCAAGTCTGCTCTGCAGCTCGTACTGGAGCAACCGCTCGGTGCGATCTGGCTGGCGCTGATCGGCATCGGGCTGATTGGTTTCGTCCTGTGGCGGGTGGTGCAGGCGGTCTTCAACACCGACCGGCACGCCTCCGATGCCAAAGGTTATGCGGTAAGAGCCGCTCTTTTCGTCAGTGCAGCCACCTATACCAGTCTGGCGTTTTATGCCCTGGGGCAGGCAATGCAGGTGGGGCTTGGCGGCAGCCAGTCGGGCGACGAAAAAAGCTGGGCTGCATGGTTGATACAGCAGCCCTTCGGTCCCTATCTGGTGGGGATGGTGGGCATTGCCATCATCGCGGCCGGAGTGGCACAGATCGTCAAGGGAATGAGAAAGAGTTATTTGAAATATTTCGGCGCGGATTGGGAGCGGAGGTCGCTCCTGAACGGTATCTGCATGTATGGGCTCGTGGCGCGGGGTGCAGTTTTTCTTATCCTCGGCGGATTTTTCCTCTATGCAGCATTCGCGGTCGACCCGTCGCAAGCGGGAAGCCTGGCAGACGCGCTCGCCTGGATACGCCAACTGCCATTCGGTTCCATTTTGTATGCCTTGGGGGCTCTTGGTCTTTTCGCCTTCGGCGCCTATGGCCTGATCGAGGCCCGCTTCAGGAACATCGCACCGCCAACGCTTTCCGACGCGCGTCATGCGCTCCCGGTCTGAGACCAGCACAAAGTACAACAGGAAGGAGAACATGGTCTTCCATTCTCGGATGAGACAGAGGATCGTCGAAAGGTTCATGACCTTCGAGCCGATCGGTTTGATGATGTTCGCATTTCTGGCGGGCGGTCTGTTTATCTTCTTCAACCTGACAAGCGAGGTCGTTGAAGGCGATACGCGTGCGTTTGACGAGCGTATTCTGCTTGCCCTGAGGACGACAGCCGACCTGTCGATACCGGTGGGTCCCTATTGGCTCAGCCATGCCTTCGATGACATCACCGCGCTCGGCGGCACCACGGTGCTGTCGCTGATGACTATCATGGGGACCACTTACCTTCTGCTCGCCAGGCAAAGGGCGATCGCGATCTTCATGTTCCTGTCGATCCTCGGCGGATGGCTGGTCAGCAACGCCTTGAAGCTTGGCGTCGCGAGACCGAGGCCGGATATCGTGCCTCATCTGATCGAAGTTCATGACCTCAGTTTTCCGAGCGGTCACGCCATGCTTTCCGCCGTTACCTATCTGACGCTCGGAGCACTCCTGTCGCGAGCGCAGCAGTATCGGTCCACCCGCATCTTCCTGATCGCCGCCGCTATATTTCTTACGCTTCTAATCGGCTTCAGCCGGATTTATCTGGGCGTCCACTACCCCACGGATGTGCTGGGCGGCTGGTGCGGCGGTGCCACCTGGGCTGTCGGTTGCTGGATGATCGCGCGCCGCTTCATTTCTGCAAAGCCGTCCGCAAACGCCTGATTGGCCGCGCAAGCGTGCGAAAAGGGCGCATATGCCCGCCTCTTAACTATAATTCAAAATCCGCAATTCCCGTTTTGTTCCTCTGTTGACTCTCAAACAAAATGAGAACAAAATGAAAACATAAAGGAACAAGGGAGACGACGATGACTGACCTTCTTCGTGACATTGCCGCATTTGCTTCCATCGCCACCTTCGTGGCCAGCCTTTCCATGATCGTCATGGCAATGTGACATCCCGGCCTGTCTCCGAAAGACGTTGAGCAAGGAAATCCGATCTGGACTCTCTGGACGCCGCACTGGAAAATGACCCGATTCAGGAAATGGGTATGGCGCGGACATGGCAGATTTGACGCAGATGGGATCGGGTGCCGAAGGGCAAGGGGATTCCCCGCAATTTGTGCACCTTCGGGTTCATTCTGCCTATTCGCTCCTGGAAGGAGCGCTGCCTCTTAAGAAGATACTCTCCAAGGCGATAGCGGACAATCAGCCCGCGATCGCCATCACCGACACGAACAATCTCTTCGTTGCACTGGAATTTGCCCAGAAGGCAGTCGGCGACGGGTTACAGCCGATCATCGGCTGCCAACTGTCGATCGATATGGAAGATCAGTCGGATGAACGGCGAAACAGCCACCAGCAACTCGCCAAGCTACCGACGATCGTCGTGCTGGCGGCAAATGCCGTCGGTTACGAACGTCTCGTTGACCTCATCAGCCGCGCCTATCTCAGCGGTGAGGGGCATCACTCCACCCATATCTGCCGCTCCTGGTTGGAGGAAGGCGGCACCGAGGGCCTGATCGCCCTGACCGGCGCCGGCACCGGCCCGGTGGACGTAGTCCTGAAAGAAGGCAACGCAACGCTTGCCGAAGCAAGACTGCTCAAGCTCAAAGAGATATTCGGTGACCGGCTATATGTCGAACTGCAGCGCCACGGCGCCTACGACCGGCGCCACGAGCACAAGGTCGTGACGCTTGCCTACGACCATGACCTGCCGCTGGTCGCCACGAACGAAGCCTTCTTTCCGTCCGAAGCCGACTACGACGCCCATGACGCGCTGATGGCGGTTGCTCACAATGCCATCGTTTCCGACGACAGCCGTTTCCGCCTGACACCGGACCACTATTTGAAAAGCCGTGCCGAAATGTCCGCGCTGTTTGCCGACCTGCCGGAGGCGCTGGAAAACACCGTCGAAATCGCCAGGCGTTGTTCGTTCGTTCTGAAGACACGCAACCCAATCCTGCCGCGCTTTACTGGCGCCACCGACGATCCGGCAGAAGCCGAACGTGCCGAGGCGGACGAACTTCGTCGTCAATCGATCGAAGGTCTGGAAGAGCGTATAGCCACGCTGGGCATGACTCGCGGTTTTACCGAACAGGATTATCGGGAGCGACTGGATTTCGAACTCAGCGTTATCGAGAAGATGAAGTTTCCAGGCTACTTCCTGATCGTTGCCGACTTCATCAAATGGGCGAAACAGCAGGGCATCCCGGTCGGGCCTGGCCGCGGTTCAGGTGCGGGCTCGCTTGTCGCCTATGCGCTGACCATTACCGACGTCGATCCGCTGCGCTTCTCGCTTCTGTTCGAACGCTTCCTCAATCCCGACCGCGTCTCGATGCCGGACTTCGACATCGATTTCTGCCAGGACCGCCGAGAAGAGGTGATCCGCTACGTACAGCAGAAATACGGTCGCGAGCAGGTGGCGCAGATCATCACCTTCGGTTCGCTGCAGGCGCGTGCCGCGCTTCGCGACGTCGGTCGCGTGCTGGAAATGCCCTATGGGCAGGTCGACAAGATCTGCAAGCTGGTGCCGAACAACCCAGCCAACCCGACGCCGCTTTCCAAGGCGATCGAGGAGGAGCCGAAGCTTCGGGAGGAGGCCGAGAAGGAACCGGTCGTCGCGCGACTGCTGGACATCGCGCAGAAGATCGAGGGTCTTTACCGTCACGCTTCGACGCATGCTGCCGGCATCGTTATCGGCGACCGGCCGTTGTCCAAGCTCGTGCCTATGTATCGAGACCCGCGCTCGGATATGCCGGTGACCCAATTCAACATGAAGTGGGTGGAGCAGGCGGGTCTCGTAAAGTTCGACTTCCTCGGCCTGAAGACCCTGACAGTGCTGAAAACGGCGGTGGATTTCTGCAGGAAACGGGGCATCGAAGTCGAGCTGGAAAAGATCCCGCTCGACGATCAGAAGACCTACGAGATGCTGTCGCGCGGCGAGACGGTCGGCGTGTTCCAGGTGGAAAGTGCCGGCATGCGCAAGGCGCTGATCGGCATGCGGCCGGACTGCATTGAGGATATCATCGCGCTTGTGGCGCTCTACCGTCCGGGACCGATGGAGAATATCCCGACCTATAACGCCCGCAAGCATGGCGAGGAGGAGATCGAATCGATTCATCCGATGATCGATTATCTGCTCAAGGAGACGCAGGGTGTCATCGTCTACCAAGAGCAGGTCATGCAGATCGCCCAGGTCCTGTCAGGCTATTCGCTCGGCGAGGCCGATCTTCTGCGCCGCGCCATGGGTAAGAAGATCAAGGAGGAAATGGACAAGCAGCGTGCCCGTTTCGTCGACGGTGCGGTGAAGAACGGCGTTTCGAAGCCGCAGGCCGACAATATCTTCGATCTTCTGGCCAAGTTCGCCAATTACGGCTTCAACAAGTCGCACGCCGCCGCTTACGCGATTGTCTCTTACCAGACCGCCTATATGAAGGCGCATTTCCCCGTCGAGTTCCTTGCCGCATCGATGACCTACGATATGGCAAACAGCGAGAAGCTGAACGACTTCCGCCAGGATGCCGGTCGTCTCGGGATTACCGTCGTTCCGCCGTCCGTCCAGACCTCCTTTCGGCATTTCGAAACGGGTGAAAACAAGATCTACTACGCACTCGCGGCTCTCAAGGGTGTGGGCGAAGCGGCCGTTGATCATATTACCGCGGTGCGCGGCGATCGGTCGTTCAAGAGCATCGAGGACTTCTGCCTTCGTATCGACCCGAAACAGATCAACCGTCGCGTGATGGAGAGCCTCATCTCCGCCGGTGCGTTTGACTGCTTTGGAATAGACCGTGCCGAACTCCTCGGCGGTCTTGATCGCATCATCGGTTATGCACAGCGCGCGCAGGAGGAGAAGGTTAGCGGCCAGTCTGATTTCTTCGGATCGTCGGCGAGCGCCGGCCCGGAGAAGCTCATCCTGCCGCAGTTCAATCCCTGGACGCCATCGGAAAAGCTGATGCGCGAGTATCAGGTCCTGGGCTTCTATCTGTCGGCTCACCCTCTTGATTCTTACGCCGCCGTGCTCGCCAAGATGCGTGTCCAGACCTTTGCGGAATTTTCCGCTGCCGTGAAGCAGGGTGCGACGGCCGGCCGCCTGGCCGGCACGGTAACGAGCAAGCAGGAGCGTAAGACGCGCACCGGCAACAAGATGGGCATTGTCGCTTTTTCAGATTCGTCAGGCCAGTTCGAAGCCGTGCTGTTTTCGGAAGGATTGGCGCAGTATCGAGATCTCCTCGAGCCGGGCAAATCCCTGGTGATTACCGTGCAGGCGGAAGAACGGCCGGAAGGCATCGGGTTGCGGATTCAGACGGCCCAGTCTCTTGAAGAGAAGTCGGTGCAGATGCAGAAGGCGCTGCGTGTCTATGTCCGGGATTCCGGTCCGTTGAAGGCGGTTGCGCGGCACCTCAACGCAAGGGGCGACGGCCTCGTCTCCTTCGTCGTCATCAAGGATGATGGCAAGCGGGAGATCGAGGTGGAGTTGACGGAGAAATACCGCATTTCCCCCGAGATAGCCGCTGCGCTCAGAACAGCGCCGGGCGTTCTCGACGTGGAATTGGTTTAGGCTTTCAATACAGCCCGATCCCGCGGGGCTTCAAGGCAGCGGATGTCTGACGCACCGGGCGGACCTTCGTAACGGATGCCTGGGCCGCTGCTTGGCGCTGCGGATGGGTGACAGTGACGAAATCCGTCCCCTTGCCGGTCTCCGGCCCGATACCCTGGTCGTTTATCGTTACCGATGTGCCGTCGGTCATAAGCGTCTCGATCCGGTCGCGAATATCGGCAGGGATCTCGATCCGATCGAGCGCGCTGGCAGCGGTTGCCGGTGCGGAGCGATCTACGGTGACAGTGATGCCGAGCCGCTGCTCGGTCGCCTCGCCGAGTTGATTCGGCAGCGTCAGAGCGGTCCATTCGGCCGTTTCTGCGTTACGCTCCACCTTGTCCACCGTGAAGAAATGGGTGCCGAGCGCGATTTCGGGATTCTTGATGCCGACAGGTGCTTCGAACAGCGGCTCAAAATTCCGGCGCACCATGATCTGACCCGCCGGCGGCTGGGGTTTGCCGGCCGTTTCGTAAAGGGCGGTCAGTAAGTCAGGTGTCAGCAACGGCCCCTTTTGGGAAAGCCCCTTCCAGCGCTTGAAGCCCGCAATGGCTTGTCGGGTAAGCGGCCCTGAATATCCGTCCGATCCGCCTGTCTCGAAACCCAGATCCTGAAGCAGCAGCTGGGCATCCATCAGCGTCTCCCGTTCACCTCGACGGGTGATCAGGATCCGGAGCGGGGCGGCGTCAGGGTCTGTGGCGGCGATTGCAGGGGCAGGGGCTGGATGGGGGGCGGCAGGATTGCCCGGCACGATGTTCATGGCCACTTCGACAGGCCTGTCGCCCGCGCGGATCGCAGAGGCGCGCAGCTCCACGTCGGACATTAACGGCCCCGTCGGCAAGGGTTTGCGAGGACGGAAGAGATTAGCATGGTCGATCCGCTCGGGCTCGACCGGCGCGTCGGTGATGATCACATGCGCGCCCTGCTCGGTCATCTGAAAGAGGGACTTCGCAAATGCGCCCGGCATACGGACGCAGCCGTGCGACGCCGGATAATTGGGCACGCTGTTGGATTCGTGAAGCGCAATGCCCGACCATGTCAGCCGCTGCATCCACGGCATCGGCGCATTCGAATAGAGATTCGACTCGTGATACTTGCGCTTTTCGAGGATCGAGAAGATCCCGCTCGGTGTCGTATGTCCGGCCTTGCCGGTCGACACCTTGGAGGTGGTCACGACGTTGGCTCCGTCATAGACGACCAGCTGCTGCTTGTCCTTGGAAACGATGATCTGAAGTGTGCGGGCGCCTTCCGCCAAAGCCGGATGCGACAGCATGGTCGCAGACAAGAGCCCAATTCCGAACGCAATACGACGCAGCATGTCTCGACCCTATACGCAATACACAGGCGGCATATTAGCTAACGAGGTTTAACGAAGATTTTCCGCGGGTCGAAAAGTTCGAATGTGGTGGTTGAAAACGGATCACATTTCATTGATCCCGACGGCGGTCTGCGAAGGTGTAACCGGTCTCCACTGCCGCCTTGCCGAACTTGTCGCGCAGCTTGTCCATCGCCGCCTCCGCTGCGGCGCGGCGGCCGGATTGTCGGTCGACGAGGTCCGGCGGATCGGCAAGGGCCGGATCGGTGAGGTCGGTGACCCCGATTCCGATCAATCGAAACTTGGTACCGTCGGTTTCTCTTTCCATCAAGGAGAGGCCTGTGCGGAAGATCCGATCCGCAAGCTGCGTCGGATCCTCGAGCCGCCGATTGCGCGTCCTGCCCTTGAAGTCGGCAGTCTTCATCTTCAGGACGACGGTCTGCCCGGCGATTCCATGTTTCTTAAGGCGTGTGGAGACCTTTTCCGAAAGCCGGCGCAGGATCGGCACCAGTTCATCGTGGCTCGAAATATCGTCAAAGAACGTCGTCTCGGCAGAGACGCTCTTTGCCGCCTCGTTGGGATGCACCTCGCGGTCGTCTATGCCTCGCGCCAGGCGATAAAGGCGCTGCCCCATGCTCCCGTACCGACGCATCAGGTCGCTTTCCTCCATACTCTGAAGTTGGCCGATGGTGCGGATGCCGTCGGCCTCCAGGGTGGCATTGAAGGCCTTGCCGACCCCCCAGATGGTCGTCACCGGACGTGCCATGAGAAATTCCAGGGCTTCTTCGCGGCCGATGACGGAAAACCCGCGAGGCTTGTCGAGATCGGAAGCGACCTTGGCGAGAAACTTGCAATAGGAAAGACCGATCGAGATGGTAATACCGAGTTCGCTCTGCACCCGCGTAGCGAGCCGGGCGAGCGTGCGAGCCGGCGGATCGTGATGCAGCCGCTGCGTTCCAGCCAGTTCAAGAAAGGCTTCATCGATGGAAAGTGGCTGAACCAATGGCGTCAGATCCATCATCATCTGCCGCACCTGGCGCCCCACCTGGACATATTTGTCCATATTCGGTCGGATGACGACCGCATCCGGGCACAGTTCCAGCGCCTTGAACATCGGCATGGCAGAGCGAACGCCGTTGATCCGCGCGATATAGCAGGCAGTCGAGACGACGCCTCGCTTGCCTCCGCCGATGATCACCGGCTTGTCCGCAAGGTCTGGATTATCGCGTTTTTCGATCGTCGCATAAAAGGCATCGCAATCGATATGCGCCAGCGTCAGCCCATAAAGTTCCTTGTGATATAGGAGGCGGGGGCTGCCGCAACTGCGGCACCGGCGCGTTTGCGCCTTCTGCTCCGCAAGGCAGTCGCGACAGAAGCCGGATGTCGTATCAGGCGTGGGCGTCATGACAGAGAACAAAGGTTGAACACCGCGACGTTAAGGCCTAAGCTCGCGAGTCACAAGGGGCGATGTGGAGGTTTGGCGTGGATATCGAGCTTCATTTCGAGCCTGTGACAGCGGAGCGCTGGGAGGATTTCGAGATGCTCTTCGGCCCGCAGGGTGCCTTCTGCCACTGTTGGTGCGTCGCTCTGCGCCTGCCGCATGCGGTGCGCACCAAGATGCAGCCGCAAGAGCGGAAGGATCATATCCACAACCGCATAAATGCTGGTCCGCCGCCCGGCATTCTGGCCTACGCGGATGGCGGGCCGGTCGCCTGGGTACAGGTCGGACCGCGCCATGATGTGCCGCAGTTCAATTCGCCGCGTACCGTCTCGCGCCCGCTGGACGAGGCGGATGCAACCGATCCCTCTGTCTGGGCGGTCAGCTGTTTTTTCCTGACGCCGAAGCTCCGGGGCAAAGGGCTGAGCCACCGCCTGCTGTCGGGTGCCATCGACTATGCGCGCCGGATGGGAGCGCGGTTCGTCGATGCCTGTCCGATCGATCATGTTAAGCAGTCGAAATCGGTGACGCTGTGCATCGGCTCGACGGCGATCTTCGACGCCGCCGGCTTCGAAGTGATAGCCCGCCGCAAGGATGGCCGGCCGCTGATGCGGCTGGAGCTTTGACGTCGGGCGTCCTCGGAACGGATATAGGTCCGCACGAGTTTACCGCATGACATCCGTCGATCGCTCGCCCAGCGCCTTCCAGCGGGTTTCGGAGCGGGACGATGGCAGCGGTGAGTCGAGCATCTTATGGAGAGGAGGGACGCGAGCGGTTGGTCATTTCAGTATTCGCTGGAATCGAAGCTGGTCCCGGCGTAGTGCTGCCAGGCCGCCGCCACGGTTTCCGGCCTGGTATCCGTTGCCTGGCAGAACGCAAGCAATGTGGGCTCATGCCCCATCAGGAAGTCGATCATGCCCGCAAGAAAGCCCGGATCGTTGACGGCATGGCGCATTTGATTGGGCTGCAGGCCCGATAAAGCAAGGAAGCGCCCGAGCATCTCCGGCTCGTTGGCCAGCCAGCCGAGCACAGCGGCAGCCGTTTCCTCCGCATTGGCCGCGCTGGTGTTGGTTCTTGTCGGTTCGCGGCGCATCGTCTGAAGGTTACCTTTTCTTCAACCAAATCGTCTTACTATGCCTAAAATAAGGCCTGTGGAATCGACCGTTGGCAGAGCTTATATACAGAAGGCACGCTTGCAAGGCGGGATTAAGGAACGGATCGCTATGCCCAAACGGGTCATGATCGTCGAGGACAACGAGCTGAACATGAAGCTCTTCCGCGACCTGATCGAAGCATCGGGATACGATACCATCCAGACCCGCAATGGCATGGAGGCGCTCGACCTCGCCCGCAAGCATCGGCCGGACCTCATCCTCATGGACATCCAGCTCCCGGAAGTTTCGGGCCTCGAAGTCACCAAGTGGCTGAAGGAGGATGATGAGCTTCACATTATCCCCGTGATCGCCGTAACTGCCTTCGCGATGAAGGGGGACGAAGAACGCATTCGTCAGGGCGGCTGCGAAGCCTATGTCTCCAAGCCGATTTCGGTCCCGAAATTCATAGAGACGATCAAGACTTATCTGGGTGACGCGTGAAATCGGATCGGATGGCATGACCGCACGCCTGTTGGTAGTCGACGATGTTCCTGCAAATGTGAAGCTGCTCGAAGCGCGGCTGCTCGCCGAGTATTTCGATGTGCTGACGGCAGATGACGGGTACAAGGCGCTTGCGATCTGTGAAAGCACCCATGTCGATCTGATCCTGCTCGACATCATGATGCCCGGCATCGATGGTTTCGAAGTCTGCGAGCGGCTGAAGGCCAATCCGCGGACTGCCCATATTCCGGTCGTCATGGTCACCGCGCTCGACCAGCCTTCCGATAGGGTTCGGGGCTTAAAAGCCGGCGCCGACGATTTCCTGACCAAGCCGGTCAATGACCTGCAGCTCATTTCCCGCGTAAAAAGCCTGGTAAGATTGAAAGCCCTGACGGACGAGCTGCGTATCCGTGCCGACACCGCCCACAATATCGTGCTTGAAGATGTATTGAAGGGGGTAGACGGTCGTGAGGAGCCTGCCCAGGTCCTGCTGGTCGATGGACGTGCAAGCTCTCAGGAGCGGATCGTCAAGGCATTGAAGCCGATTGCCGAAGTCATCGCAATGTCCGACCCGCAGGCGGCGCTCTTCGAAGCCGCGGAAAATCCGGTCGACCTGGTCATCGTCAACGCCAATTTCGACGAATATGATCCCTTGCGTCTCTGCTCGCAGCTTCGTTCGCTGGAGCGTACCCGCTTCCTCCCGCTATTGCTGGTGACGGAGCTGGGGGCCGACGACCTGATCGTTCGGGCGCTGGATCTGGGCGTCAATGACTATATCGTACGACCGCTTGACCCGAACGAGCTGATCGCCCGCGTCCTGACGCAGATCAAGCGCAAGCGCTATAACGATCGCCTGAGGATGAGCGTCCGCCAGACGATCGAACTTGCTGTAACCGACGGGCTGACCGGCCTCAATAACCGCCGCTATCTCGACAACCACCTGAAGGTGTTGTTCAACCGCGCCGCGGCGCGGGGCCGGCCACTCTCCGTTTGCATCACCGACATCGATCGCTTCAAGTCCGTCAACGATACCTACGGGCATGATGCCGGAGACGAGGTGCTGAGAGAGTTTGCTGCGCGCATACGCTCCACTGTGAGGGGAGCCGATCTTGCCTGCCGATACGGCGGCGAGGAATTTGTGGTCGTGATGCCCGATACCGATGCCGTGGCCGCGACCGCTATCGCCGAGCGCCTGCGCGGCATCATCGAAAGCCAACCATTCTCTCTGAAGAGTGCGGGCGCTGCCCTCAACGTCACTGCGTCACTCGGAATCGCGTGCAACACGTACGGAGCCGAAACTCCGGAACAACTCTTGAAGCAGGCCGATCGGGCGCTCTACGAAGCCAAGAACGGCGGGCGCAACCGAGTAGTCGCCGCCGCAGCATAAGAGAATCATTTAATTCTAAAATACCTATTTGAACGCCTATGGATTTTCGATTTCGGCAATCACTGCTGTTCATCCCTCATTATTTGCCCCTCGCGCAGGGTTTTTGGGGATTAAAGTTTGCACAGAAAAAGACCTTGCTAGGAAGACCATAAATCTTCTGGTTGAACAGCTTCGAGAAGTCTTAAGCTGTATCGCCTACCCATTTCCCAAGTGGAATGAAACTAGCGGGCTGATGCAGCTTCACGTTTTTTGCGGGGCGCAGAAAAAACACTCTGACGCTAAAGCTTATTCTTGGAACGGCCGATAGTTTGTTGAAAATTACCTGAGTAGAAAAGGTTGATTTTCATCAATTGTTGATGGGTTTCTCCAAAAAGTCAGATGACGTGGAGATGTTCCAGCGTGAATTTTAACCAACAAGGTATGTGGATTGAACATCGAGTTAAGAATCTGTTGATTTTCTTTTCGTTTTGAGCAACTTTGGCC
The DNA here is from genome assembly GCF_004343065.1 of Neorhizobium sp. S3-V5DH. NCBI lineage: Bacteria > Pseudomonadati > Pseudomonadota > Alphaproteobacteria > Hyphomicrobiales > Rhizobiaceae > Neorhizobium > Neorhizobium sp. S3-V5DH. The sequence continues at coordinate 39,282 of NZ_SMCL01000004.1, read as the reverse complement.
GCAACCGAAACTATGGGTTCCCTAAAGGGATCGTCATACCCCATGATGTTCAGGTCCGCCGCATCTCCTGGGTCGTGGGGTCGGTCGACTGGCAGGCATACCAAAGCGGTTCCTCGTGCCGTGATTGCAAGCTGGTCGACCCCCATTTAAAAAGCGCCGCTTCCATGTCATGGGAGCGGCGCTTTTCTTTTATGCGAGTGCGTCGAGCAGCGAAGGCCGAACCTCGGCCAAAAGAAAAGGCGCCTGAAGCCTGACGGCCGGCGCCTTCTGACAACCTCGGATCAAGGTTTACTTGATCTTGGTTTCCTTGAATTCAACGTGCTTCTTGGCAACCGGATCGTACTTGGTCTTTGTCATCTTGTCCGTCATCGTGCGGCTGTTCTTCGTCGTGACGTAGAAGAAACCGGTGTCAGCCGTCGACAGCAGCTTGATCTTGATGGTCGTAGCTTTCGCCATGGTCGTTCTGCCTCTAAAAAAATGAAGCCGTGGACGCGGGTGAGCTCCACGGCAAAATCTGGCGCGAAATTACAAATCGCGCCCGAAAAGTCAACCTCGTTTTGATCGGAAAAGTAAGCGGCAGCCCGAAACCACCACATAGAAGCCGAAGAAACCGGCCAGTGCCCACGCAAAACCGTCATTGCCGCCGACGTCCATCGCGGCCCCGATGCTCTGCGGTCCTGCGACCGTACCCACTGCGTAGCAAAAGATAAAGGCCGCATTGGCGGCTGCAAGATCCGGGCCGCTCAGCCTTGCGCCCAAGTGCGCCAGGCCCACTGTATAGAGCCCGGACACACAGCCGCCCCAGAAAAACAGGACGACGGCCATCAGGATCCAGTTTTCGATCAGCATGGGGAGCGCCAGCGAGCCTGCAACTCCCAGCGCTGCCATAGCGGTCAGAAGCGGTCGGCGGTCGCGCATTTTATCGGAAATCAGGCCAAGGGGAATCTGAAAAGCCATGTTGCCGATTCCCATTACCGTGAGAAGGACCGCAGCCTGCTGCTCGCTCAATTGCTCGCGAAGCGCATAGATCGGGAAGAGTGAGAGGCCGCCTGCCGAAACTGCCCCGAAAGCGAAGACGGCTGCCGTCGCGGTGGGCACCAGAAAAATATAGTGGAAGAAATGCCGGTCGGGCTTGGTGTCGAGCACCGGGCTTTCGTGCCGGGCGATGAAGATCGGGATCACCGCGAGCATGATGATGCCGGCACCCACCAGGAAGGGCAGGATGCCATCGCTGCCGAGCGCCGAGAAAAGCAAGGGGCCACTCGCAAAGCCGATCGCCAGGACGGTTGCATAGATCCCCAGCACAAGCCCGCGTCGCCGCGGAGGTGCGGCCTCGTTGATCCAGAATTCCGATAGGATGAAGAGGGTGGTGGTAGCGCCATGAAACGTAAATCGAAGCGGGAACCACATCCAGAAGGCGTCGGCGTAATAAAAGCCGATAGCGCTCAATGCCGCCACCACGACGGCGAATATCATGGTCCTTGCAACGCCGTAGTCATGCGCGAGTTTGGTCGTGACGGGGGCGGCAAGCATTGAAGCGACGCCCGCCATGGCCGCGTTGAGCCCGATCAGCGTTGAGGGAATTCCGCGCTTCTCCAGGATAATGCTGAGGAGCGGCAGACCGAGCCCGATGGCAATCCCGACTGCGCTGATGGCGGCGATAGCGGCGATGAGCGACGGCCAATGGATCCGCTCGACATGGCCGTTGGCGTCGGTCGTCGGCTGGGGCATTCGATATTCCTTACAGTCGGCTGCGGACGAATCGTCCATGGCGCATGAAGTAGAAGGACACCGGATTTCCGAACGACAAAGAGGGATCGGCTGTCATGAGATTTTTCACGTCCTCCAAGACCGTCTTCGTAATGGCCGGGAGTTTCAGACCGGAAAGGTCGGCGATGTCAAGCCAGCGCACGTCCTGAAGTTCGCTGGAATCTCCCAAACTCGTCATGTCGAAGACAGTCTCGTCCGAAAAGGCAAGGAAGAAGCGCGTGTCGTAGCGACGTACATTGCCGGGAGGAGTGATCGCGCGTGCGACATAACGCAGACGTGAAAGGTCCGGTGCCATCCCGCTGGCTATTCCCGTCTCCTCACGAAGCTCCCTCAATGCGGCAAGCGCGAGCGCCCGCGCGCGATTTGGGGTCAAGCGGGACGATGTGCCGAGAAGGAGTTTTTCCAGAACAAGCGTATCGAGATCGGCGCTGAAGGGCAGGGCATGATCCCGTGCATCCCGCCGTCCGCCGGGAAAGACATAGACATCCGGCATGAAGACATGGCCGCTGCCGCGCCGGCCCACGAGGACGCGCGCACCGCCTGCGGAGCGATCGATCAGGATGAGCGACGCTGCATCTTTCGGCCGCACGCCGGCGACGGGCGCATGCTTCAGCGAGTCCATTGCCGACGGCATCTGTTCCTCGGCAGAGGAAATCATGCGATCGGTCCGCCGCGGCCGGGATCTGCTACCCCGCCGTCCTCACCGCCGAAGCCGTGCATCCTTAGCGCCCATTGCAGGCCGATGACACCGCCTTTGATCGGCTGAATGGTCAGCAGTGCGGCGAGCACGGCAAGCGGCACCCAGATCGCAAGGTGCACCCATGGGGAAACGAGCAAGACCATGTCGGTCAGCATATAACCTGTAAGCAGAACGTGCCCGACGACGACGATGACCAGGTAAGCCGGCAGGTCGTCGGCGCGGTGATGAGAAATGTCCTCGCCACAGGCAGCACAAGCATCCACCGGTTTCAGAAAGGCTCGAAAAAGACGGCCGGTCCCGCAGTTCGGACAGCGGTTCAGCATACCCCGTTTTATCGAGCGCCCGAGCGGCCTCCCGGCTTCCACGGCACTTCCGTACCGGACCGTCTGCTCGTCCTGTCTTTCCATTCCTATCTCCTCCGGCCGCTGCGTGGCGGCCGCGTACCGGGCTTTGCTCGGCCGCTGGATCGGTCGCGCCGTCCCGACTTGTGGAAGGAGCGGCTCGCCGTGGGCAGTTTTTTACCCTCGCTCAGCATTTCGAACTGCAGCGAACCGGCAAGCGGGATGGCTTGCACAAGCTTCACATCGACGGTATCGCCGAGCTGATAACCTACTCCCGTTTTCTCGCCGGACAGCGCCTGATGCGCCTCGTCGTAGATGAAGTAGTCGTTGCCGAGGGTAGATATAGGGATGAAACCGTCGGCACCATAGGCCGGAAGCGAGACAAATAGTCCCGCCTTCGTGACGCCGGAGACGCGGCCTTCGAATTCCTCGCCGACCCTTTCACTGAGATGATAGGCAATCAGCCGGTTGATCGTGTCACGCTCCGCCGCCATGGCGCGGCGCTCGAACGTTGAAATTTCCGCAGCAATATCGTCGAGCTGTGCCTCTTCGTCCGGCGTAATCCCGCCTTCGCCGAGCCCCAGGGAGCCGACCAGCGCACGATGCACGATCAGATCTGCATAACGGCGGATCGGTGAGGTGAAATGCGCGTATTTCATCAGGTTGAGGCCGAAATGGCCGATATTCTCGGGGCTGTAGATGGCCTGGCTCTGGGAGCGCAGCACCATCTCGTTGACCATGCTCTGATGCGGCGTATCGAGCGCGCGGGCGAGGATGCCGTTGAAGGAATTTGCCCGCATTTGCCCGCCTTTGGCCATCGAAATGCCGATCGTAGCCAGAAACTCCCTCAGCGCCTCCTGTTTGGAAAGAGCCGGCGTGTCGTGAACGCGATAGACGAGCGGCTGGCGCTTCTTCTCAAGGGTCTCGGCCGCAGCGACGTTAGCCTGGATCATCATCTCCTCGATGAGCTTGTGCGCGTCGAGGCGTTCGGGCACATGAACACGGTCGACCGTGCCGTCCGGCTTCAAGATGATCTTGCGTTCGGGCATGTCCAGTTCGAGCGGCTGACGGCGGTCCCGGCCGCGTTTCAGGATGCGATAGGCGTGCCATAGGGGCTTGAGAATCGGCTCCAGCAGTGGCCCGGTCTTATCGTCAGGCTTTCCGTCGATCGCCGCTTGCGCCTGCTGGTACGAGAGCTTGGCGGCGCTCTTCATCATAACACGATGGAACGTGTGGCCGGATTTTCGACCTTCCTTGGAGAAAACCATGCGCACGGCGAGTGCCGGCCGATCCTCGCCTTCACGAAGAGAGCAGAGATCGTTCGAGATACGTTCAGGCAGCATCGGCACGACGCGATCCGGAAAATAAACGGAATTGCCGCGCTTCAGCGCTTCCCGGTCGAGCGGCGAACCGGTGCGGACATACCAGGAAACGTCGGCTATCGCGACCGTGACGATCACGCCGTCCGGGTTGTCAGGGGAGGGGTCCGGTTCGGCGTAGACGGCGTCGTCATGGTCCTTGGCGTCGGCCGGATCGATGGTGATGAGCGGAAGATCGCGCCAATCGTCCCGTCGGGACATGGTCGCGGGCTTGGCGGCTTCTGCCTCATTGAGAACCGCCTGAGGGAAAATATGCGGGATACCGTGAGAATAAATGGCGATCATCGAGATCGCCTTCTCCGACCCGACGGAGCCGACAACGGATAGCACGCGGGCGCGGGGAAGACCGAAACGGCCTGAACGGACGACTTCCGTCTCGACCAGGTCTCCGTCCTTGGCGTCGCCGATGTCGGTGCTCTCGATCACCATTTCCTCGCCCCGCCGGTCGGTCGGCAGCAGGCGCAGTTCACCATCGGCGAGCTTTTTGACGACGCCGAGCGAGGCACCGCGGCGCTTGTCGATAACCTTGATGATCCGGGCCGTGTAGGCGGGGCCGGAGCGGTCCTTGTTCGCGAAGATTTTTGCCAGCACCCTGTCGTTGAGGCCTGCGGCCGGCGTCTTGCCCTTGCCACGGTTTTCCGAAGGCTGGCGGATGAGAACAGCGGGTGCGGCGCCCTGTTCTTCCGGCCATTCGGCGGGACGGCCTATCAATTCGCCGTCCTTGTCGCGAGTGGTGATGTCGAGCACCGTCACCGGGGGCAATGCGCCGGGGCGTGTCAGCGACTTGCGGTTCTTGGTGAGAAGGCCTTCATCCTCCAGCGTCCGCAAAAGATCCTTCAGCTCGACTCGCGTTTCTCCCTTCAGGCCGAAGGCTTTGGCAATCTCCCGCTTCGAAGCCTTGTCGGGGTTTTCGGCGATGAATTCGAGCAGGACCTCCCGGGGCGGCACCGCGCCGTGAATGATCACGCGCTTCTCGCCGGCGGAAGAGGTAGTCGCGCCGACAGTTCTGTCCTGCCGTTTGCCGTGGTGTTTCGATCTGTCGCGCGGTTCTCTCACGTTCCCGTCTTCTTCGCCTTGGGCGCCGCCTTCTTGGCAGGCGCTTTTGCCTTTGCCTTCGGCGCAGCTTTCTTGGCGCCGGTGCCCGCCTTGGCGGCTGCCTTTTTCGGCGTGGCTTTGCCTGCAGGCGCCTTGCCGCCCTTTTCAACAATCAGCGCGAGCGCCTGTTCCAGGGTGACCCCTTGCGGGTCCATGCCCTTCGGCAGAGTGGCATTCACCTTGCCCCAGTTTACGTAAGGGCCGTAGCGGCCGTCACGCACCGTGATCGATCCTCCATCGGGATGGTCGCCGAGCTCCTTCAGAGCCGCAGGTGTTCCTCGGGTTCTCCCGCCGGGACCCTTGCTCTGCTTCTCCGCAAGCACCGTCACGGCCCGGTTAAGTCCGATTGTGAAGACGTCCTCGATAGATTCGAGATTGGCATAGGTGCCGTCATGCAGGACGAAGGGACCGTAACGGCCAAGGCCGGTCGAGATCATCTTGCCGCTTTCGGGATGCTTGCCCACATCGCGCGGCAAGCTAATCAGAGCGAGCGCTTTCTCGTGATCGATCTCCTCCGGCTTCCAGCCCTTCGGCAGCGACGAGCGTTTGGCATCCTTGCCCTCGCCACGCTGGATATAGGGACCGAACCGGCCGGAACGCAGCGTCAGCTGCTCGCCGGTATGCGGGTCGGCGCCCAGTGCCTTCGGTTCGTTCAGGCCGTTCGCTTCCGCCTCCGCGCCGCCTTCTGAGGAAAGCTGGCGCGTATAGTTGCATTCCGGGTAATTCGAGCAGCCGACGAAGGCGCCGTATTTGCCGAGTTTCAGCGATAGTTGGCCGGTGCCGCAGACCTGACAGGTGCGCGGGTCGCTGCCGTCCTCCCGTTTCGGGAAGACGAGCGGCGCCAAAGCCTCGTTCAGCGCGTCGAGCACGTTGGTGACACGCAGCTCCTTCGTGTCTTCGATCTGGGCGAAGAAATCCTGCCAGAATTCGCGCAGGACTTGTTTCCAGTCGAGTTCACCGGCGGAAATCTTGTCGAGCTTCTCTTCAAGGTCGGCGGTAAAGTCGTATTCCACGTATCTGGTGAAGAAGCTCTCGAGGAAGGCGGTTACCAGCCGGCCCTTCGCCTCGGGAACGAGCTTGCGTTTGTCGATCGTCACGTATTCACGGTCGCTCAACGTCTTCAGTGTCGCGGCATAGGTGGAGGGCCGGCCGATACCGAGCTCTTCCATCTTCTTGATCAGCGATGCTTCCGAATAGCGGGGCGGGGGCTCGGTGAAGTGCTGGCTGGCATTCACCTTGCTCTTGTCGAGCTTTTCGCGCGCATTGATTTCAGGAAGCCGGCCGTCGTCCTCATCATCGTCGCCTTTTTCGCCGTCCTCGCGTTGGTCCATATAGGCGCCAAGGAAGCCGTCGAAGCGAATGACGGAGCCCACTGCTCTGAGACCGGCCCGCTGGCCGTTGTTGTCTGCAAGGATCTCGACCGTGGTGCGCTCGATTTCGGCGGATGCCATCTGGCTTGCGATCCCGCGCTTCCAGATCAGTTCGTAAAGCCGGGCCTGGTCGGCATCGAGGTAGCGGCGCACCTTGTCCGGCGAGCGGTTGAAATCGGTGGGGCGAACGGCTTCGTGCGCTTCCTGTGCGTTCTTCGCCTTGGTGGAATAGAAGCGGGGCTTTTCCGGCAGGTAGCGGTTTCCGAATTGGTCGGCGATAGCGTGACGGGCCCCTTCAATGGCTTCGGGCGCCATCTGCACGCCGTCGGTACGCATATAGGTGATGAGACCGACGGTTTCGCCGCCTATATCCACGCCCTCATAGAGCTTCTGCGCGACCTGCATGGTACGCGAGGCATTGAAGCCGAGATTGGAGGACGCAGCCTGCTGCAGGGTTGAAGTGGTGAAGGGCGGGCCAGGATTGCGTTTGACGGGCTTTGCCTCGACCGTGTCAACGACATAGCTGGCGCCGTCGAGGAGCGTCTTCAGCCGATTGGCGTCCTCGCCGTTTTTGATGGAGCGGTTCTGCAGGCGTTTCCCGTCTGCGGAAACGAGGCGGGCCTCGAACTCGTCCCCGCGCGGGGTGCGCAGCAGGGCGGACAGGTTCCAATACTCTTCCGAGACGAAGCGTTCGATTTCCGATTCCCGGTCGCAGACGAGCCGCAGCGCGACGGATTGAACGCGGCCCGCCGAGCGTGCGCCCGGCAGCTTGCGCCAGAGAACCGGCGAAAGATTGAAGCCGACGAGATAATCTAGCGCACGGCGGGCGAGATAAGCATCGACCAGAGGCACGTCGATGTCACGCGGATTGGCCATGGCATCAAGCACGGCTTTCTTGGTGATAGCGTTGAAGACGACCCGCTTGACCGGCTTGTCGCCTATCACTCGCTTTTTCTTCAGAAGATCGAGCACATGCCAGGAGATAGCTTCACCCTCGCGATCAGGGTCGGTCGCCAGAAACAGCCCGTCCGAACCCTTCACCGCGTCGGCAATATCCTTCATGCGCTTCTGGGACGCACCATCGACCTCCCAGGACATTTCGAAATCCTGGTCGGGAAGCACGGACCCATCCTTCGCTGGAAGATCGCGCACGTGGCCGAAAGAGGCGAGAACCTTGTAGCCGGAACCGAGATACTTATTGATCGTCTTGGCTTTGGCTGGAGATTCTACAACAACAACATTCATCTTTTTTCTCTGAATAGAGGCTTCGCCCAGCAGCGGTCGCGGCCAGGCGGAAATCTTGACCTCCCGACATGGAGGGCGTTTGCCCCGCGGTCAAGAGGTGATCGACAAAATCGGGATACAACGGAATGCAACCCAAGGAAGATTTCCAATCGGTTGCAATCTTAAATAAATGCTATATGGTCGGTTGCACATGCTGCTATGCGTGGCATCCAACCCGCCGCGTTGCTCGACAGGAATGTAACATGGTCCCTCAAAATGAGATGAACGGTCGGCGTGAGGAGAATACCAGGGAGAATATTGCCTATATCCGGCAGATGCTTGGAGAATTGAGGCAGGTTGCTCTTGGGGAGGGGGCGGATATGCTCTGCTATCTGATCAAAATGGCCTATGTCGAGGCGGGGATGTTCAGGCCGGGCGCCGTCCCAGGTCATTCCTCCATCGCGAGCGAGACAAATCCCCAACGTGTCGGTGTAGACGGCCGGCCAGGTCGAGCTCAAGCAAGATCAGGTAAACGCAGGAGGCGGGCAGTCCGGTATGCCGGATGACGTCATCCACCTCCACCGGCGTCGGTCCGAGCGCGGAAACGATCCTTGCGCGGTCGTCGTCATCGGGCGGGAGCATGCTGCCGCTCGTCTTGTCCGGTTCTTCCACGACCGATCCGTCGAAAAGATCAAGCTCGGAAAGTGGCGCTAGGGCCTCGATGACGTCGGTCGAGGCGGTGGTTACGATAAGCGCCCTGTTTAAGCAGGCCGTTTGTGCCGTGACACCTGGGGTCGAGCGGCGAGCCGGGAACGGCAAAGACCAGTCGACCGAAATCGGTGGCAATCCGCGCGGTGATGAGCGAGCCCGAGCGTTCTGCTGCGTCCCCCACGACGACACGAAGCGAGATGCCGGCAATCAGTCGGTTGCGACGGGGGAAATCCCTTGCGCGGGGTTCCCAGCCGAAGGGCATTTCGCTCACTGCCAAGCCGGCGCGGTCGGTGATCTCGTCGACAAGCGGACTGTTTTCCGGCGGGTAAGGCTGGTCGAGCCCTCCGGCAAGCACCGCAATCGTTCCGCTCTCGAGGCTGGCGCGATGCGCTGCGGTGTCGATCCCCCGAGCGAGGCGGGACGTGACTGTATAGCCTGCGCGACCACAATCGCGGGCAATCATTGCCGCGAACTTGGCGCCAGCAATCGAGGCATTGCGTGATCCCACGACACCGACTGACGGGCGCGTTGCCGCCGGGAGGTGACCTTTGACGGCCAATAGCGGTGGGGCGCCATCGATCTGGCGAAGAGCTGGCCGGTAATCCGGTTCGCCGATGCCGATAAACCGTGCGCCGTGGCGACGGGTGGCGTCGAGCTCGCTTTCTGCTTCCGCGACCGTGGCGATGCGGATCGCTCTTGCCGCACCACCGCGTTTGGAAAGTTCCGGCAACATGGCGAGAGCGTTTTTTCTGCGGAACCGCAATGATTGATGAGGTCGCGAAAGGTCGCGGGGCCGACATTGTCGGAACGGATCAGCCTGAGCCAGGCGATTCTTCGTCTTTCCGTCAGCGCAATCCCAGTCCGCCTTGCGCTGCCATCCATATTATCCCTTTTGGCCGATCTTGCTTTCCGTACCGGCGATCAACCGCTTGATATTGGTTTCGTGCTTCCACCAGGAGATGACTGTCATGATCGCCATGATCAGTGCAATCTTCGGCTCATCTATGAACCACAGCACAACCGGGATGACAAGAGTTGCAACCAGAGCGGACAGCGAGGAATATTTGCTGAGCTTCGCGGTTGCAAGCCAGATCGCGGCGAAGACGAGAACCATCATCGGCGCCACGCCGAGCAGGGTGCCGATATAGGTGGCGACGCCCTTGCCGCCCTTGAAACCCAGCCAGACGGGGAAGAGGTGGCCCAAAAAGGCTGCAGATCCCGCCAGCAGCCCCGCTTCTTCACCGAAGAAATACCAACCGATCACGGCCGCGGCCGTGGCCTTCAGAGCATCGAGCAAAAGAGTTGCCGCCGCGAGCTTTTTGTTGCCGGTGCGCAGAACGTTTGTCGCGCCGATATTGCCGGAACCGATCGACCGGATATCGCCGAGGCCCGCGGCTCGGGTGAGGATGAGGCCGAAGGGAATGGAGCCTAGCAGGTAGCCGAAGATGAGCACTGCAATTGCGATAGGCAGCGTGATCTGCCAATTGAATAGCTCACTCAAGCATCGTCCCCCATCAAAGCGAATGTACGCATTTGCCCGCCACGTAGGTCGCCATGGCGCGACCTGAGAAACGCGCGTCTTCAAAAGGCGTGTTCTTCGAACGGGACAAAAGCATATCCTTCGATACGATCCAAGGCTCGTCGAGATCGATGAGCGTGATATCAGCCTTGGCCCCCGGTTTCAGCGTGCCGGCGTCGAGGCCGAAAATCTGCGCCGGACGGGTCGACATGGCGTCGATTAGGCGCATCAACGGCACCCGGCCGTCGTGATGCAGCCGGAGGGCGGCGGCGAGCATCGTCTCAAGCCCGATCGCGCCGTCGGCGGCATCCGCAAAAGGAAGGCGTTTGGTGTCGACGTCCTGCGGGTCGTGCGAGGACACGATGATGTCGATCGTGCCGTCGGCAATTGCATCGGCCATTGCAACGCGATCGTCCTCGGAGCGCAGCGGCGGCGAAAGCTTGAAGAACGTCCGGTATTCGCCGATGTCGTTCTCGTTGAGCGACAAATGATTGATCGATACGCCGCAGGTGACTTTCGCGCCGCGCGAGCGAGCGACGCGGACCGCCTCAGCCGATTCCGCCACGGAGATCTTGGCCGCATGATACTTCGCACCGGTCAGGCCGGCGATTCGTAAATCGCGCTCGAGCGGAATGATCTCCGCTTCCTTCGGCACGCCCGACAGACCGAGCCAACTCGCGAACAGACCCTCGTTCATGACCCCGTTGCCGAGATATCGTTCCCGTAATTCGAGAGCTATGACCGCATCGAATTCCCGCGCATAGGTCATGGCGCGGCGAAGAAGCAGGCTGTCGGAAAGGCCATGGCGACCGTTGGTGAAGGCAACCGCACCGGACTGCTGCAACAGCCCAATCTCGGTCATCTCTTCGCCGGCGAGTCCTTTGGTCAGTGCTGCGGCCGGATGAACGTTGACCAGTGCCTTGTCGCGCGCCGTCTTCTGCACGAACTCGATCAGCGCGATATCGTCCAGCACCGGATCCGTGTCCGGCATCATGATGAAGGAGGTGACGCCTCCGGCGGCTGCCGCACGGCTCGCCGATTCGATCGTCTCGGTGTGCTCGGCGCCTGGCTCGCCGACGTAGACGCGGGCGTCCACGAGGCCCGGTGTCGCGACAAGACCCAAACAATCCTTGATCGTTGCGCCTTCCGGCGTGCCCTGGTTCTGCGCATCCCTCCCGGCAGCAAGAATGCGGCCGTCGTCGCCGATGATGATCGTGCCGGTCTCATCAAGATTGCGCGAGGGGTCGATGATGCGGAGGTTCTTCAGAACAGTCGCGGTCATGCGCGCTCTCCCTGGTTATGCGAGACGAGCAATGTCTCCATCACCGCCATGCGCACCGCGACCCCCATTTCAACCTGCTGCTCGATGACGCTTTGCGGGCCGTCCGCCACCTCGGAGGCAATCTCCACGCCGCGGTTCATCGGGCCCGGATGCATGACGAGCGCGTCCTCCTTGGCCGCCTTGAGTTTTTCTGCATCGAGACCGTAGAAGCGGAAATATTCGCGCACGGAGGGTACGAACGCCCCGGCCATGCGCTCTCGCTGAAGCCTGAGCATCATTACCACATCGGCATCCTTCAGGCCTTCCTCCATCGAGTGGAAGACCTCCACGCCCATCTCCCGGATGCCGGAGGGCAAAAGCGTCGACGGCGCGACCACCCGAACCCGAGCGCCCATCGCGTTGAGCAGAAGGATATTGGAGCGGGCGACGCGCGAGTGCAGCACGTCGCCACAGATCGCCACGATGATGCGCGACAGCTTTCCCTTGGCGCGGCGGATCGTCAACGCGTCGAGCAGGGCCTGGGTCGGGTGTTCGTGCTGACCATCGCCGGCATTGACGACCGAGCAGGCCACCTTCTGTGCAAGCAGTGCGGCCGCACCCGCCGAGGAATGGCGCAGCACCAGCACGTCGGGACGCATCGCATTGAGCGTCATCGCCGTGTCGATCAGGGTCTCGCCTTTTTTTACCGACGAATTGCCCACCGACATGTTCATCACATCGGCGCCAAGCCGTTTGCCGGCGAGTTCGAATGAGGATTGGGTGCGTGTAGAGGCCTCGAAGAAGAGGTTGATTTGCGTGAGGCCGCGTAAGGTCGACGTCTTCTTTTCCCGCTGGCGGGAAATCTTCACGGCCTCATCGGCCTTGTCGAGAAGAAAGGTGATGTCCTGTTCGGTAAGGCCCTTGATGCCAAGGAGATGGCGATGGGGGAAGAAGACCATAAGATCATGTCTCCGCTTGCGTTCGGCGGTCTATAAGGTCTGATGGTGAAGGTCGCAAGCGGCAGAAGAGTTATCTCACCACTTGTTCGGGCCGTGCCGGCAGATCTTCTCTGCCCCCGTCGCGGCCTTTTGTGCAGAACGACCGAAATCGTTAAAGGCTGCCGTTTCCAGACTCTGTAACTTCCGCTAGAACCGCCTCATGAACCAGATATCGCGCGCCGAAGAAAAATTTGTCGAACTGAACCAGCCGAAACCCTGGTCGGGGATCAATGCGTATCGATCCGATCCGTTGGTTGTCGACCTGACGAGTGGCCTGCATCGTACGGTTCGGGAGGAATACGACCAGCTGGGCCGTTACGTGACTTCGCCGGAGGCGCAGGAACTTGCGCGCATGGCGAACGAGAATCCGCCGAAGCTCAAGACCCATGGCCCGCGTGGCGAGCGGCTGGACACCGTGGAGTTTCACCCGGCTTGGCATGCGCTGATGCGCCGCTCGATGCAGGCGGGACTGCATTCCTCCGTCTGGGAAAACATACCGGAAGCCAAGGGCCATGAGCACAAGGCGCGCGCAACGCGCTTCTATCTGACGGCGCAGCTCGAATGCGGCCATCTTTGCCCGCTGACGATGACCAGCGCCTCGGTCGCGGCCCTGATGGCCTCTTCGCGCGTCCAGAAGGAATGGGCGCCGAAGATCCTGTCGCGCAAATACGATTCGACGAATCGCCCGGCGCTGCAGAAAACCGCCGTCACGCTTGGCATGGGCATGACGGAGAAACAGGGCGGTACGGATGTACGCGCCAATCGTTCGACCGCCGAGCGGGTGGGAGAGGGCATTTACCGGCTTTCCGGCCACAAGTGGTTCATGTCGGCACCGATGAGCGACGGCTTCGTCATGTTGGCCAAGACGAACGAGGGCATCGGCTGCTTCCTTGTTCCGCGTCTTCTGGAAGACGGATCGGCGAACGGCCTGCAGTTTCAGCGGCTCAAGGACAAGCTCGGCAACCGCTCGAACGCGTCGTCGGAAGTCGAATTCACCGATGCCTTCGGTTATCTGCTCGGCGATCCGGGCGCCGGTATCCGCACCATCCTCGACATGGTGACGCTGACGCGGCTCGATTGCGCCCTGGCATCCGCTGGTATTATGCGGGCTTCGCTGGCCGAGGCGGTGCACCATTGCCGGGGCCGCGGTGTCTTCGGCAAAAAGCTGATCGACCAGCCTTTGATGACGCGTGTATTGGCCGACATGGCCCTGGATGTCGCAGCGGCGACGGCACTCAGTTTCAGGCTGGCCGATGCCTTCGACCGCGCCGCCTCCGATCCGGCGGACGCTGCCTTTGCCCGTGTCATGACCCCTGTGGTCAAATACTGGAACTGCAAGCTGGCGCCCTCGCTCATCTACGAGGCGATGGAGTGCCTGGGCGGCAACGGTTATGTCGAAGAGAGGCCGATCGCCCGTCACTACCGCGAGGCTCCGGTCAACGCGATATGGGAAGGCTCCGGCAACGTAATGGCGCTCGACGTGCTGCGTGTGCTGTCGCGCGGCAAGGACCTGTTCAACACGGTGCTCGCCGGTTTCGAGCGCGATCTCGGTGCGTCCGGCAGAAAGACGGTGGAGGTGCTGCGCGCCGCCATGGCGCTCTGCGAAACCGATGAGGGGGCGGCGCGCCTCCTGGTCGAGCAGCTCGCTCTCGCAGCCGGTGCATCCGAACTCATGCGCCTCGGCGCGGGCAAGATCGCCGATGCGTTTCTTGAAACCCGATTGGCGGGCGGCTGGCGTTCGACCTACGGCATGCTTGATGCGAGATTCGATGCCCGCTACATCATCGATCTTCTTTATCCCGCGGCAAGCTGACTGGCAGCGATCATCACCAGCGGCATGGTGAAGAACGAGGCGACCGTCTGCACCGTTGCGGTCGCCGCATAGAGGTCCGCGTCGCCACCCATCTTCTTGGCGAGCAGATATCCGTTCATGGCCGTCGGCACGCTTGCGCTCAAGGCGAGCAGCACGAGCGTTTCGCCGCCGACACGGCAAAGAATCGCCAAGCCGACCATGACTGCCGGAAACATCAAGAGCTTCAGCGCGGTGCCGAGCATCACCATGGCGCCTGGCTTGAGGGCATCGGCGATCCGCAGACCGGCGCCGACGGCGATCAGGCCAAGGCTTAGCGATGCCTGCGAGACGAGCCCGACCGTCACCATTAACGGCTGATAGATCGGGATGTTCAGAAGATTGACGACGATGCCGGCAACACTGCTGAAAATCAGCGGATTGGTCACGATACGAAGGGCAAATATCCGATATCCCTGCCATCGACCGGAGAACCAGAGCAGCACCGAGACGTTGATCAGGTTGATGGGCACGATGATCGCTGCCATGATGACAGCGATTATCGCAATCCCCTCAGTTCCAAAAATTTTTTGACCGATTGCAAGAGCGACAAACGCATTCCAGCGGGTCGAGCACTGGAAAAGCGAACTGAAGGCCGGCGCGCCAACGCCGGCTCGGCGAAGGACTGGCCAAAGAGCCAGAACCAGGCCCGCCATCAGTATCACCGCCCCGTTCGATACCGCGCCGATCAATCCTATATCGATTTTCGTGAAGTCTGCGGTCGCCAGCGTATAAAAAAGCAGGGCCGGAAACAGGACGTAGTAGCCCAGTTGCTCAAGCCCGTCCCAAAGCGTCGCATTGATGAAGGAACTTCGCTTCAAAGCCGCACCGAGTAGCACCAGAAGGAAGATCGGCAGGATACTTTCGAATATCAGGAGCATTTGCCAGTAACGGGATCGAGGAGGTGTTCCCCTCGTTAGTCCCTCGCAAGCCCTTGTGCAATCAGACAGTTGCTGAACGACATATCATAATGCGCCGCAATCTTGTGCATGGCTCTTCGGACGGCTTGCAGTGCCCGAGGCCCCGCTTTATCGCGATGACAAGCTCAATTGGTACAGGCGACAGATGCTCCAGATCCCCGAAGTCACGGCGCAGGCAAGTCCGGCTGCAAAAGTGCGCAATCGCGCCAGCACGGAACGCGCGATCTTTCTCGCTGCGCGTAATCTTCTGGCCGAACAGGGATTCCAGGGCTTCGGTATCAATGCCATCGCCCGCAAGGCCGGTTGCGACAAACAACTTATCTACCGCTACTACGGCGGCCTCGAAGGTTTGATCGAGGCGATCGGCGCTGATCTCGGCACTTGGGTCAAGGAACGGATACCGGAAGACACCGGCGGCATGTTCCTGCTGACCTATGGCGACCTGATGGAGAAGCTTGCGATCTATTTCATGGAGGCGCTGCGCGACGATCCACTCGTCTGCAAGATCGTTGCCTGGGAGGTCTCGCAGGACACGCCGCAGGTTCGCCGCCTCTCGGAAGCCCGAACGAAGGCTCTCGGCAAATGGCTGGACCGGATGCGGGGATCGCTGACACCGCCCAAGGGTGTCGACGCCACGACCACCAACGCGATCCTGTTTGCCGCAATCCAGCATCTTGTGATTTCGGCCGCCGTGAGCGGGCAGTTCGCCGGCGTTGCGCTGCGCACCAACAAGGACTGGGACAAGGTCGTGGGCGCCATCTCCCGCCTGGTCCGCGCCATCTATGGCTGATCGACTTTTCCACAGTCCCGCCTCTTCGAATTAACCATGCGCCGCGGTTTCCGTTGCGGTAAATCTCTGGCCCTCTAAGTTTGACGTTAACGCATCATTAACCAAAGATGATCGGGACGCGGACGACATGGGAACTGCAGTAAGGGGTAAGGCATTGCTGGTCGCCATGACCGCAATCTTCGCCATGCTGGCACTGAATATTGCCGTTCCGGCTGTGGTTTTGAGTGTCATGGCGCTAACGAGATGGCTCATGGCGCCGGAGATGTATCCGGTCGAGCCGAGGGGGAGGACCGCATGAAGTGGTTCCTGATTTTATGGGCCGGGCCCGTCTTGCTGCTGACCAGCTGGTACGGGCTCTCCTACTACGACATGAGCTTCGGCTTCTTCATGCTGACGCGTCAGACGCATGATCTGGTCTTTCAGATATACGGGCATGTCCTGGGCATACCGCCGGAGACCATTCCCCCGCTGGTGGCCCGTGCCATCGCGTTCGACAGTCTGATCGTTTTTGCGATCATCGGGTTCCGCAAGCGCCGGCAGATTGCTGCCTGGTGGCGTCAGCGTCAGGCGTCGCGGGAGGAGATTTCCCTGCGGAGCGAGGAAAGTCTGTCGAGAGCTCCCTGAAGAATGAAGCTTGCCGCAGCGGAATCGATCCGCTCGGCCCGCTTTGCCCGGGAAACATCCATTTCAAGAAGCGCCCGCTCGGCCGCGACCGTGGAAAGCCGTTCGTCCCAGAAGACAAAGGGAATGGGGGTCTTCTCGCCCATAGAACGCACGAAGGCTCGGGTTGCCTGGACGCGAGGCCCGGACGAACCGTCCATATTTACCGGCAGGCCGATGATGAAAGCCGCCACCTTTTCCTTTTCCGCGAAATTCAGCATCAGTTCCGCGTCCTTGGTGAATTTCACCCGCCTGATGACCGGACGAGGGGAGGCAAACCGCCGGCCGATGTCCGACATGGCAAGCCCGATCGTTTTCGTGCCGAGATCGATACCGGCGATTGCCTGCGCGGGCTCGAGGGCTTCGGCCAGTTCCTCGATCGTCATCACTGCCATTTGCTCTCCGTTCCCTGTGGTGAAGCGGCCGCTGGTTCCTCGCTCCGCCCCTTTCCTTTAGCTCCATATCGGCTATCTGTCGTTACCATGTTGACCCGTATAGCAGGAGTAATTTCATGAAGCTGACCTGGCTCGGCCATTCCGCCTTTCGCCTAGAAACCGCAAAGGCGAAGATACTGATCGACCCATTTTTCACAGGGAATCCCGCCTTTAGCGGGCAGGATGCAAAAGCCGCGGCAGAGGGAGTGACCCATATTCTGCTGACCCACGGCCATGGCGATCACGTCGGCGATACCGTCAGGATTGCTAAGGAAACCGGCGCAACGGTTCTTGCCAATGCCGACCTTGCCGCATGGCTCGGCAGCAAGGGCGTCGAAAAGCTTGAAATGGGCAATACCGGTGGAACGGTGGCCTTTGACGGCTTTACCGCGACCTTCACTCAGGCGCACCATTCCTCTGCGCAGATCACCGAGGACGGCGTTTCCCATAGCCTCGGCAATGCAAATGGACTGATGCTGCATTTTGACGACGAACCGTCCGTGCTGCATATGGGCGATACCGACATTTTTACCGATATGGGGCTGATCAACGAACTGCACCAGCCGGATATCGGCATCGTGCCGATCGGCGACCGGTTCACGATGGGCGGGGCCGTCGCCGCGCTTGCCTGCCAACGCTTCTTCGATTTCAAGCACGCCATTCCCTGCCACTACGGAAGCTTCCCCATCATCGATCAGACGCCGGAAAAATTCGTCAAAGGCATGGAAGGCACCCGCACCCGCGTGGAAACGCCGTCCGTGGGGGCCAGCCTGAGCTATTGAGGCTTGGTCGAGCGGGGAGTGGCCGCGCGTTGAGCTGGCGCGCGTTATCCTGTTGCGAAGGGCGGGCGTGGCCATTATAGCGGGGAGGATTTTTCTTGCCCGGAGTTATGCCATGTCCGTCGATCTCGCCACTGTGAAGCGCGTCGCGCGCCTTGCCCGCATTGCGGTCACCGAGGAAGATGCCAATCGCATGGTCGGCGAGCTGAACGGTATCCTCGGCTTTGTCGAGCAGCTCGGCGAAGTCGACGTCGCCGGTGTCGAGCCGATGACTTCTGTGACCCCGATGGAAATGCGCAAGCGCACCGACAATGTCACGGATGGCGACAAGGCGGACGACATCGTGGCCAATGCGCCGTCCACCGACTACAATTTCTTCCTGGTGCCGAAGGTCGTCGAGTGAGCGCGGACAGCGCCGCTTCTCTCCTTTTCACGTATTCGAACATTTTGAAGAGACCATGACCGAACTCACCAGCCTCACCATTGCCGAAGCCCGCGAAAAACTGAAGGCCAAGGAATTGACGTCCGTCGAGCTGACGAAGGCTTATCTCGATGCGATCGAAGCGGCTAACGGCGTGCTGAACGCCTATGTGGCCGTCACGCCGGAAAAGGCCCTGGATATGGCCAAGGCTTCGGATGAGCGCCGTGCTGCCGGCAAGGTCGGTGCTCTGGAGGGCATCCCGCTCGGCATTAAGGATCTTTTCGCCACCCGCGACGTCCATACTCAAGCCTGCTCGCATATCCTCGACGGTTTCAAACCGAAATATGAATCGACCGTGTCTCAGAACCTCTGGGACGATGGCGCCGTCATGCTGGGCAAGCTCAACATGGACGAGTTCGCCATGGGCTCCTCCAACGAGACGTCGCATTACGGTGCGGTGATCAACCCCTGGAAGGCCGAGGGCTCCAATCAGCAGCTGGTGCCGGGCGGTTCGTCCGGTGGTTCGGCCGCGGCCGTTGCGGCACATCTTTGCGCCGGCGCGACGGCGACCGATACCGGCGGCTCGATCCGCCAGCCGGCAGCCTTCACCGGCACCGTCGGCATCAAGCCCACCTATGGCCGCTGCTCGCGCTGGGGCATCGTCGCCTTCGCCTCTTCACTGGATCAGGCAGGCCCGATCGCCCGTGACGTGCGGGATGCCGCGATCATGTTGAAATCCATGGCAAGCGTCGATGCCAAGGATACGACCTCGGTCGATCTGCCAGTGCCGGATTACGAGGCCGCGCTCGGCCAGTCGCTGAAGGGCATGAAGATCGGCATTCCCAGGGAATACCGTGTCGACGGCATGCCGGACGAAATCGAAAAGCTCTGGCAGCAGGGCATCGCCTGGCTGAAGGATGCCGGCGCCGAGATTGTCGACATTACCCTGCCGCACACCAAATACGCACTTCCGGCCTACTACATCGTGGCGCCGGCGGAAGCGTCTTCAAACCTTGCTCGCTACGACGGCGTGCGCTACGGCCTGCGCGTCGACGGCACGGACATCGTCGATATGTACGAAAAGACTCGCGCCGCCGGCTTCGGTACGGAAGTCAAGCGCCGCATCATGATCGGTACCTATGTTCTGTCCGCTGGCTACTACGATGCGTATTACCTGCAGGCGCAGAAGGTCCGCACCCTCATCAAGCGCGACTTCGAGCTCGTCTTCGATGCCGGCGTCGATGCCATCTTGACGCCCGCTACCCCGTCCTCTGCCTTTGGCGTCGCCGACGAGGATCTGGCTTCCGATCCGGTGAAGATGTATCTGAACGACATCTTCACCGTGACCGTGAACATGGCTGGTCTGCCGGGCATTGCCGTTCCTGCCGGTCTGGACCACAAGGGCCTGCCGCTCGGTCTGCAGCTGATCGGCAAACCCTTTGAGGAAGAAACGCTGTTCCGCACTGCCCATGTCATCGAACAGGCCGCCGGTCGGTTCACGCCGGCAAAGTGGTGGTAAGCGGTCTTAAAATCCGGAAAATGATAATCGCCGATCACCACGTGGTCGGCGAAGTCGGTTTTGCGGCCTGGTCCGCCAGTGATGCGTTCGAGGAGAGCTATCTCGATCCCGAGGTGGTTGTCCGGGTAAAACATGAGTTCGCGATCTTTCCGTCAGAAGGTGGCGCCGAGATCCATGTCGCGGAGCTGGATGGAGAGATTGTCGGTTGGGGCGCGCGCGAAAACGCACCGAATTATGTGTCGGATCTTTGGGTTCGCCCGGATCGCCAGGGTCGCGGTGTCGGTCGGTCGCTGCTCCTTCATCTTTGCGACGTGATCGCAGCGGAAGGTCTGCGGACGGTCCGCCTCGATACCCATGCAAAGAATTTCGGCGCTATCCGTCTGTATGAGCGTTGCGGCTTTGCTATTGTCTGGCGCGGTTTTGAACATTCCAAAGCCATGGGCGTCGAGCTGGAAAAGGTGCATCTGGAAAAGATGCTTGGCCGCCCTTAACGGAGGAGGAAACGGTCATGGAGAACTCAGATTTGGCAAAATTGGTCGCAGCCTTTGACCGTCTTGCGGCTGCCGGCTTCACAATGGGCGCGGATTGGCAGGCGGTCCACGAAATCTGCCAGGCTCACGAGGGCGAAAAGCCCTTCGACTGGGGCCACGCGCTTTGCCATCGCATCGAAGGCGATGATTGGAATGCGGACTACTGGTATCGCCGCGCCGGTAAAGCACGTGTGGGAACGGTCGCCGAGGAATGGTCGGCGATGAAGGCGGAGTTGCTCGCTTGATAGGCGGTGGGCCCAGATGCCGCCGTTATCTTCTCATCTATCCCAGCGGGAACGCTGACGGTCCTGGTCATAGTCGCGGCGGTCGTTGCTGTCCGAGGACGTGTCCCCCTGTAGCCGGTCAAGCACCTGCAGGAGGAGATCGGCGCAGTCTTTCGCCGGCTCTCCGTCTGGGCAGCGAAGATCGATGGTCGTACGGCCTGTCTCGATCCGGAAGCGCGCCCCTCTCTCACGGAGCGGCGGATGCATCCGCCATTCGCCTTTGACCGTATCCTGATCCTGTTCGGCCGGTGCTGCGGGCGGTGGCGCGTCGCGGGGAGGCGCATCCGCCTGGGGCGGGGAACTCGGTGGCGTCTCAGGGGTCTGTTGAGCATAGGGCACGCTCGCCGAAAAGGAGAGGGCGGCGGCTGTGGTGAGGGCAAGCAGTTTCATTTGGAGGCCTCCAGATCCAGATGCTCGATCAACACGACCGGCGTTGGTTTGTTCCGAGTCTTTCTGGGACGAGTTGCCGGTTCTTGGAGGGCGGTTGAGATGACGCCTTTTGTAGTGCAGGAATGGGTGGCGAACGAGAGCATGGTTAGGCCGCCGATGGCGGACCGGGACGCAGCTCGCAGTGGATATCCCGCGTCAATATCGACGCGGGATATCGGTTCCTGACTACCGGTTGTCCTGTTCGGCTCTCACCAGCACCAACCCCCTTTCGGTGATGCGGTAAGGCTTGCCAGCTTTGGATCGGATCGCCTTCTTCTGCTTGAGTTTGCGGAAAGTGATCAGATCGATGCGGGAGAAAACCCAGCCTTCGCGGGTAAAGAGCTGCAGCTTTTCGATCTTGCGGTTTTCGTCGCGGGTGATTTCGATCCTGCCGCCCTGGGCGAGCAGGTGGAGGATGCGCTGTTCGGCGCGGGAGATGTCCATTGGTCTTGATGTCCGGATAGGCGCTCGCTCGCGAGCGCACAAAAACGTTGCCGGCGCTTTGGTTGGCGTCGGGGCTCTCGTTTTTGTCTGGGCCGGTGCGGCTTACGTCGCTGACCGGCCCCTTAGAAGGTCTCCACGGAAGAGAACATCAAAACTCCATCGGTACGAATTCGCTGCTAGCACGTTTTCCCCAAGCGTCAAGCTGCATTATGCAGTCCGGCCGATGTTCTGCTGGCAAAAGGCAAGACTCAGTGTTCTACTGGCGCAACAACAGGGGGTGCCATGGCCAGCATTCGCAATGCGCGTGAAGATGAAGTGGATACCCTTGCGGAAGTGGGATTTCGCGCTTGGGAAAAGGCCATGATCTCGATCGGCGAGATGACCGATATGCGGGAAAGCGCCTTTTCCGCCTTCCAGAATTTCACCCATTCCTCGTGGCTCACGATTACGATCGTAGAGCAGGGCGGCAATGTCGCCGGTTGGGCTGCGCGCGAGAAGCTGGACGAGTTGATTTCCGATTTCTGGATCGATCCGGCATTTCAGGGCCAGGGGCTCGGTAAGCTGCTTCTGGAAGAGATTGAAGCACAGATCGTCCATCAGGGATTTGAGGTTGCGCGGGTCGAAACCCACGCCCGCAATACGGAGGCTGTCGGCTTCTTCGAAAAGCACGGCTATTCGGTCAACTGGCTGACTGTGGCCTATTCGCCCAAGATCGACCGGGATGTGCAATCGGTAGGGCTCTCCAAGCGTCTCGTGGTGGAAGCGCCGGATACCTATGGACCGAGCTTCTAAAGCTTGCGCCTCATCGCCATTTGCTCTACCTCCAGACAAAATAATCGAGACCATTTCACGAGCATCAGATGACCATTGTTGACGTCCGCACGCCTGACCCGAAACGCTTCATTCCCGGTGCAACCGGCGACTGGGAGGTTATCATCGGCATGGAGGTGCACGCCCAGGTTCTGTCCAATTCCAAGCTCTTTTCGGGCGCTTCCACCGAATTCGGCAAGCCTGCCAATTCCAACGTATCGCTGGTCGATGCCGCCATGCCCGGCATGCTGCCGGTGATCAACGAGGAATGCGTCAAGCAGGCGGTACGCACCGGCCTCGGCCTCAAGGCGCAGATCAACAAGCGCTCCGTTTTCGACCGCAAGAACTATTTCTATCCGGACCTGCCGCAGGGTTATCAGATCTCCCAGTACAAGGATCCGATTGTTGGCGAGGGCAAGATCGTCATCTCGCTCGGCCCGGACCGCCAGGGTCAATTCGAGGATATCGAGGTCGGCATCGAGCGCCTGCATCTGGAGCAGGACGCCGGCAAGTCGATGCATGACCAGCATCCGACCATGTCTTATGTGGACCTGAACCGTTCCGGCGTGGCGCTGATGGAAATTGTCTCCAAGCCCGACATGCGCTCGTCCGACGAAGCCAAGGCCTATATGACCAAGCTGCGTTCGATCGTGCGTTATCTCGGCACCTGCGACGGCAACATGGACGAGGGCTCGATGCGCGCCGACGTCAACGTTTCGGTCCGCCGTCCGGGCGCGGAATTCGGTACCCGTTGCGAGATCAAGAACGTCAACTCGATCCGCTTCATCGGCCAGGCGATCGAATACGAGGCACGTCGCCAGATTGCCATCCTCGAGGACGGTGGATCGATCGACCAGGAAACCCGTCTCTTCGATCCGGGCAAGGGCGAAACCCGCTCGATGCGCTCCAAGGAGGACGCACACGACTATCGTTATTTCCCCGATCCTGACCTGCTGCCGCTCGAATTCGACGACGCTTTCATTGCCGAATTGAAAGAGCATCTTCCCGAACTGCCGGACGATAAAAAGGCACGCTTCGTACGCGACCTCGGCTTGTCGATCTATGATGCCTCGGTTCTCGTTTCGGAAAAGGCGATCGCCGATTATTTCGAAGCCGTCGCCGAAGGCCGCGACGGCAAGATCGCTGCGAACTGGGTCATCAACGACCTGCTTGGCGCCTTGAACAAAGCCGGCAAAGACATTGATCAGACTCCGGTTTCGCCCGCTCAGCTCGGCGCGATCATCGATCTCATCAAGTCCGAAACTATCTCCGGCAAGATCGCCAAGGATCTCTTCGAGATCATCTGGAACGAGGGCGGGGATCCGGCCGAGATTGTCGAAGCCCGCGGCATGAAGCAGGTGACCGACACCGGCGCGATCGAAAAAGCTGTCGACGAGATCATTGCCGCCAACCCGGATCAGGTTGCCAAGGTGCAGGCAAAGCCGACGCTCGCTGGCTGGTTCGTGGGTCAGGTCATGAAGGCGACCGGCGGCAAGGCCAACCCGCAGGCTGTCCAAGCCCTCGTAAAAGCCAAACTGGGCATAGAAGAATAGACCCATGGTCTACTTCGTACGCACCGCCGGAGAACGGGATGTGGAGCAAATCCGCAGCCTTTTGGCGGAAACGTTTCATGCCACCTACGATCCATTTTACGGGTCCGAACGGGTGCAGAAGATGATTGATGGCTGGCATTCCCTTGCCGCCATTCGATCGCGAATTCAAAAAAGAGAAGGCGAATTCCTGGTTGCCGACAACGGCAAGGGCATCGGCGGCATCGGTTACGCCGCCGTGTATCCGAAGATGGCCAAGACGGCGATGCTTCACCAGCTTTACGTCAGGCCCTCCTGCCAGAGCGAAGGCATCGGGCGCGATATCTTTGCCGAACTCGAAACCTGTTTTCCGGATGCGGAGATCATGCGCGTCGAGGTGGCGCTGCAAAACGTCCGTGCGATTTCCTTTTACACCAGGCTCGGATTTTCCGAGGTCGACCGCATGGAGGAATGGGGAGCTCCCAATTCCGGTCTGCCGGCGGTCATTCTGGAGAAGCGCCTGCCAGCCTGAAAAATAGGCTCACTCGGCGGGAGGCTCGAGTGCCTTGCCGTCCTCGTTGTAGATCGTGACTACACTGCATTCGATGAGATCCTTGCGCCGTTTGCGATCACAGACGGATTTGGAAGCCTGCAGTGCTGTTTCCTTGCTGTCGAAACCGCAGTGCACTTCATGCCAATGCGGTCCGTCTTTCTGTTGTACGAAGATGTCGATGCTCCAACCGGCGGGAAAACAAGCGGTCGTTTCGAGACAATCTTCCGCCGTGCCGCCGCCGTCGACGCATTGCTTCTTTGCGCAGTCCAGCGCTTTGCGGATCGACTTGCCGACGCAGGTGCCGCTGCTCATTTCAGGCGCCTGGGAAAAGGCGATCGCGTTGCGGGCCTGAGCGTTGGTGATTGTGAACGCGGCTACTCCCAGTGAGAATAATACCGCCGCAAGCCTTTGTCCCATTACCCGATCCCTCTATGGTCCCCGCACCGATCATTGCTGATTCTTGTCGGAAAGGAAAACAGGTGACGGATAATCTGCTGATCCGCCGGGCACGGGAAACGGATCTTGCCGCACTCATTGCCCTCTTTGCCGCAGACGCTATCGGCGGCCACGCAGACACGACGGCGGACGAGGCTTTCGAGGACTATCTGCGCGCTTTCCACATGATCGACGCCTCCCAGAACGAGCAGCTTTTCGTGGCTGAACGTGGGGGCGAAGTGGTGGGTACCTTTCAGGTCCTCTTCAACCGCGCCCTGACGGGCAGGGGATCGCTTTCGATGATTATAGAAGCGGTGCAGACGCGAGCCGACATGCGCGGCCAAGGGATCGGTGCGCAGATGATCGGCTACGCGATCGAAGAGGCCAGGCGCCGCGACTGCCGGTCCGTCCAGCTCACCTCCAATATGGCGCGCGTCGATGCGCACCGTTTTTACGAGCGCCTCGGCTTCGCCAAGAGCCATTTCGGCTTCAAGATGCGGCTCAAATGACGGCTGCGACAACGGGAATCACTGGACATCCCTAAGATCAAGCGGCATAAGCGGATCAGCCATGTCTATGGTACCTCTCCTGTTTGCCAAGCCGACGGAATATTCATGAAAAACCTCCTGCTGCAGATTTTCACCTGGTGGAATGGACAGACGATCGGGACGCGGTTCTTCACCTGGCGTCACGGCAAGAAGGTTGGTGAAGACGAGTTGGGCAACGTTTATTACGAAGGCCCTCTGACGTCCTGGGGGCCTCCCAAGCGCTGGGTTATCTACAAGAACTATGCTGAAGCCTCCGCCATTCCGCCGGGCTGGCACGGTTGGATGCACTATCGCACCGACATTGCCCCATCGCAGGAAGACTACAAGGCGCGTGACTGGCAAAAGTCCCACAAGCCGAACATGACCGGTACGCCGCTCGCATATCGTCCCAAGGGCTCGCTTGCTGCGACCGGCGAACGTCCGCGCGTGACCGGCGACTATGACGCCTGGACCCCCGGCAACTGACACCTGTTTTGGCCATAATCGGGCCTTAGGCGTCGACTCTGACATGTTGTCGAGACGGGACACGGAATGACACGGATGAAGCTTTCCCCACGAAAACTGGTCGCCGGCACGGTGATGGCGGCAATCTCCGTTTTTGCGGGGGAAGGGGCTTTTGCTGCGCGTGTCTCCAATCCTGTTGCCGTATTCAAGGGCATCGACAAGATTACCGGCCGCATCACGACCTTCGACGTCTATGTCGACGAGACCGTGCAGTATGGCGCGCTTCAGGTGACGCCGAAGGTTTGTTATTCGCGCGACGATACGGAAGCACAGAAGATAGACGGCTTTATAGAAGTCGATGAGATCACGCTCGACCGCAAGATCCGGCGCATCTTCACCGGCTGGATGTTTGCCGACAGCCCCGGCCTGAATGCCGTCGAGCACCCGATCTATGACGTTTGGCTGACCGGCTGCAAGCCGAGCTCGGACGTGCCGCCGCCCAAGGCGACGAACTAGGCGTCAGAACTCTTTGTCCGGCACATCGACCGCTTTCTTGAGAAGCTTGAGATACTCATCCTTGGGGATGTCGATCGCACCGAAGGTCTTCAGGTGTTCGGTGGTGAACTGCGTGTCGAGCAGCGTAAAGCCCTTTGCTCTCAAACGTTCGACAAGATGAACAAGGCAGATCTTCGAGGCGTTGGTGCGCCTGGAAAACATGCTTTCCCCGAAAAAGGCTGAACCCAACGATACGCCGTAGAGACCACCTACCAGTTCCTCGTCTTCCCACGCCTCGACACTGTGCGCATGCCCCATCCGATGCAGCTCCGTATAGAGTTTGCGAATGGTGGTGTTGATCCAGGTGCTTGGCCGATCTTCAGCGGGTTCGGCGCAGTAGGTGATCACCCGCTCGAAGGCCGTGTCGAAGCGAATATCGAACGGCCTCTTTCGGACCGTTTTGGCAAGGCTTTTCGAGATATGAAAACCGTCAAGGGGCAGGATGCCGCGCATTTCCGGTTCGACCCAGAAGATTTCCGGGTCGTCGGAGGATTCGGCCATCGGAAAAAGGCCGATGGAATAGGCGCGCAGCAGTATGTCCGGAGTGATCGCCGGGTAATATCTGCCGCGCCGCCCTGCCATCCAGGTCTTTCTCTAGTGCGCTTTGTCCCCGGCCAGATAATCCTCCAGCCAGTGGATGTCGTAATCGCCGTTGGCTATGTCCGGGTTTGAAACGAGGTCCTGGAACAACGGCAGGGTTGTCTTGATTCCGTCCACAACGAACTCGTCCAGAACGCGACGCAGACGCATCATGCATTCGACGCGGGTGCGCCCGTGCACGATGAGCTTGCCGATCAGACTGTCGTAGTATGGCGGGATACGGTAGCCCGCATAGGCGCCGGAATCGACGCGCACGCCGAGGCCCCCGGGGGCATGGAAATGGGTGATCGTCCCAGGTGACGGTACGAAGGTACGCGGGTCTTCAGCATTGATGCGGCATTCGATGGCATGGCCGGAGAAGACGATGTCTTCCTGCTTTACCGATAGCCCGCCGCCCGATGCCACTCGGATCTGTTCATGGACGAGATCGATCCCGGTGATGGCTTCCGTGATCGGATGCTCCACCTGCAGGCGGGTGTTCATCTCGATGAAATAGAACTCGCCGTTCTCGTAAAGGAATTCGATGGTGCCGGCGCCGCGGTATTTCAGCTTTTTCATCGCATCGGCGCAAATCTGTCCGATTTTCATCCGCTGTTCGACATTGAGGGCAGGCGAGTTGGCCTCTTCCCAAACCTTCTGGTGCCGGCGCTGCAGCGAGCAATCCCGTTCGCCGAGATGGATCGCATTGCCTTCGCCGTCGCCGACCACCTGGATTTCGATATGGCGCGGCTTGCCGAGATACTTCTCCATATAGACCGCGTCATTGCCGAAAGCGGCCAAAGCTTCGGAGCGTGCCGTGGAGACGGCTTCTTCGAGATCCGCTTCCGTCTTGGCGACCTTCATGCCGCGACCGCCGCCGCCGGCTGTGGCCTTGATAAGCACGGGGAAACCGATCTTGCGGGCGATCTCCAGAGCGTTCTCCGGCTTGACCTCGCCATCGGAACCCGGAACGACGGGAATGCCGAGTTCCTGCGCGGTCAGCTTGGCGGTGATCTTGTCACCCATGATGCGGATGTGCTCGGCTGTCGGGCCGATGAATGTGATGCCGTGCGCGTCGAGGATATCGGCGAACTTGGCGTTTTCCGACAGAAAACCGTAGCCCGGATGAACGGCGTCGGCGCCGGTGATTTCGCAGGCCGCAACGATCTGATGGATGTTCAGATAGCTCTCTCGCGACGGCGGCGGGCCGATGCAGACGCTTTCGTCGGCAAGCCGCACATGCATGGCGTCTGCGTCTGCGGTGGAGTGGACCGCGACGGTCGCGATGCCCAGTTCCTTACAGGCGCGAAGCACGCGAAGTGCAATCTCACCGCGGTTGGCTATGAGGATCTTGGAAATCATGGACCGGGCCTTACTCGATGATCACGAGTGGCTGGCCATACTCGACAGGCTGCGAGTCGTTGACCAGGATCTCCGTGATTTTGCCGGAGCGCGGCGATGGGATCTGGTTCATCGTCTTCATGGCCTCGATGATCAGCAGCGTCTGGCCTTCCTTGATGGTAGCGCCCACTTCGATGAAGGCGCGGGCGCCCGGGGCGGCCGCGAGATAGACGGTGCCTACCATCGGCGCCGTCACGGCGTTTTTGTTGTCCTGCGGTGCCGGAGCTGCAGGGGTCGGCGCTGCGGCGACCGCCGAAGGAGCAAATGCCGGAGCGGATGCGATTGGTGCCTGAACATACTGTGTCGTTCCGGCGCGCGAGACCCGGATGCGCAGGTCCTCCTGCTCGACTTCGATTTCGGTCAGGTCGGTCTCGTTGAGGATGTTCGCGAGGTCGCGGATCAATCCTTTGTCGATCCCATTCTTCTTCTCAGACATGGCAAACCCTATTGTTCTGTTTATCTTGTCAGGCGGTAATGGATTTCAAGGCGTGAAGCGCAAGAATGTAGCTTGCGGTACCAAAGCCGCAGATCACGCCCTTTACAGCCGGTGCGATCATCGAATGGTGACGGAATTCCTCCCGTGCATGCACATTCGAAATATGAAGTTCCACCACGGGAACGGAAATGGCCTTGATCGCATCATGCAACGCAATCGAAGTGTGGGTATAGGCGCCCGCGTTTATCGCGACGCCCACGGCCTTCTCGCCGGCTTCGTGGATCCAGCCGATGAGGTCGCCTTCATGATTGCTCTGGCGAAAATCGACATCGAAACCCAGATCCCGACCAGCCGCGATGCAGTCGTTTTCAACATCCGTGAGTGTCTTGCCGCCGTAGATGCCGGGCTCGCGCTTTCCCAGCATGTTGAGGTTGGGGCCGTTGAGGACGAAGACCGTCTTGCTCATCAGTGATCTGTTGTTCCATCCAGAAATTCAGGGCCACCTATAGACCGGCAAGCGCGCAAGGAAAAGCCCCCGGCATGCCGAAAGCCGGGGCGTCCACTGCGACGGAACATTTGATGAGTAATATGGCGCGCTCAGCAGGTTGCCTTGCCGCAGGCGCGGACGTTGGCGACCTTTTCCTCGATCACTTCGGAGCCGACGGCACCGAAGACAGCCTCGTCGCCGAGGATATAGGTCGGGGTGCCGGTAATGCCGATGCTGTTGGCGAGCTGGTAGGCTTGCCGCACGATATCGTCGTTCGGCTTCTCGGCCATGGATTTGCGGATTGCGGCCTCACTCAGCCCGAGGGAGGTAGCGACTGCAACTGCCGTGGCCTCCGACGCGTGCTCCTCTGCGCCGAGCAGCGTGCGATGGAACTGGGCATATTTTTCCGGTGCGAGAAGGCGCACCGCATTGGCCACACGGTGCGCGGCAAGTGAATCCGGTCCAAGAATCGGGAATTCCTTCAGGATGAAGCGGACATTGTTATCCTTGGCAAGAATGTCATCCATGTCGCTGAGCGCACGCTTGCAGTAGCCGCAATTGTAGTCGAAGAACTCGACGACCGTGACATCGCCCTTTGGATTGCCGAGCGTGATGTCGGTCGGGGAGGAAAAAATCTGCTGGCGGTTGTCGGCGATGCCCTTCATGGACTGCTCGACGCGCTTCGACTGCTGTTTCGCTTCCAGCGCGTTCTGCGCCTCAATGAGAATCTCGGGATTCTCGATGAGGTATTCGCGGATGAAAGCACCCATCTCCTTTTTCTGCTGCTCATCCAATGCGACGGCCGGCGCGGCAGAAAAAACAGCCAATGCCAGCATCGAACTGGTGGCGAGCGTTTTCAAGGTGTGGGTCATCCTTATCCTCATTGGTCGGCGCAAGCGAATCCTGCGACCATTGTTTCGGTTTGCGCCCAAAATAAGCCAGGCGTACCTTTCGAAAAGCCGCAAAATCACATCTCGGCAATTTGGGCTCATCACAACTGCGTATAGGCGGGCTTCTCGAATCCGGAAAATTGATTCGTCTTCAGGACGATAGCGAGTTTTTCGGAATCGATCCCTTATCCGGTTGATTCAGTTTCTCATGCGCGATTCGGACGCCGCCAACGCAAAACGGCCGCGTCTGGCGCGGCCGTTGTCTTCAAAAGTTATCACTCTGGCAAATCAGAAGAAGCCGCGGCGCTGCCACCAGCCGGCCTTCTTCGGCTTTGCGGCGTCGCCATCGGTTTCCTGCGCGGCGGCCGGATCCGAACTCTTCACGACAGCTTCGGACGAGGAGGAGATATTCGATGCGCGGTTGGCGCGCACCGGCTTTGCGTCCTCGGCATCCGCTTGCTCTACCTCGTCAGGCGCGATGTGCTGCACGGCTGTTGCCGCAGGTGCCTGAGGCTCTTCGCCAAGCGCGGCTTCGACCTGTTCCACCATGGTTTCGACCGGCGGCGATACGTCCTCGATAGCCGGAGCGTCTACCACGGTCGCTTTTCCACGACGCGACCGCCGGGGTTTCGTCGGGGTTTCAAGAACCGGAGCTGCTTCCGGCTCGGCGGCGACGGTGACCGCCTCAGCCGGAGTCTCTTCAGAGACTTCGATGGCAACTGCCGTTTCGTCGCTCTCAACTTCATCCGTATCGCCGGCATCGTCGGCGCTCAATTCACTGCCTTCGTCGTCGCCATTGCGGTTGCGACGACCGCCACGCTTGCCGCGGCGGCGGCGCTTGCGGCGGTTGTTTTCATCGGTGTCCGCGGCAGCATCGACTTCGGAGACTTCCGCGACGTCGTCTTCGCCTTCGTCGCCATCTTCGTCGTCGCCAATGACATTCTCGCTGCCGCCCTGTGCTGCCTGGGCGTCCGTGCCCCGTTCGCCATTGCGGTTGCGGCGGCGGCGGCGGCGCTTGCGCTTGCGGCCATTCTGGTCGTCGCCCTGCGGAGTACGCTCGGCGCTGGCGGCAGCTGGCTGCGAGGCCGAGGCCGCGATCTCTTCCTCTTCGTCCTCATCGGCTTCGATGATGACGTCGTCATCATCCTCTTCGACGGGGATGGCGGCGAACTGCATCAGGCTTTCGATCTTGACCGGGTTCTCCACGGGCTCGCCGCGGTCGATCGCGAAATGGTTCGAGCCGATGCTGACATCCGACTCGATGAAGATCGAGACGCCGAAGCGGTTCTCGTAATCGACGACTGTGCCGCGCTTGTGGTTCAGGAGATAGAGCGCGATGTCCGGCGTCGTGCGGACGTTGATGTCATGCGTGGTATTCTTGAGCAGATATTCCTCGACGCCACGCAGCACATGCAGCGCGACCGACGACTGTGAGCGCACGTGGCCGGTGCCGCCGCAGTGCGAGCAGATCTGGGTCGTCGATTCCAAAACCGAGGCGCGGATGCGCTGGCGCGACATTTCGAGCAGGCCGAAATGCGAGATGCGGCCGACCTGGATGCGGGCGCGGTCGTTCTTCAGGCAATCTTTCAGCTTCTTCTCGACAGCGCGGTTGTTGCGCTTCTCTTCCATGTCGATGAAGTCGATGACGATCAGGCCGGCAAGGTCGCGCAGGCGAAGCTGGCGCGCCACCTCTTCGGCGGCTTCGAGGTTCGTCTGGAGCGCCGTTTCCTCGATGGAATGTTCGCGGGTCGAGCGGCCGGAGTTGACGTCGATGGCGACGAGCGCTTCCGTCTGGTTCATGATCAGGTAGCCGCCGGACTTCAGCGTCACCTGCGGCTGCAGCATGCGATCAAGCTGCGCCTCGATGCCGGAACGCGAGAAGATCGGATGCAGGTCGCGATAGGGCTGGACCACCTTGGCATGGCTCGGCATCAGCATCTTCATGAAGTCTTTCGCTTCACGATAGCCTTCCTCGCCCGACACGATGATCTCAGAGATATCCTTGTTGTAGAGGTCGCGGATCGAGCGCTTGATCAGCGAACCTTCTTCATAAACGAGGCAGGGTGCGGTCGAGTTCAATGTCAGCGTGCGGACGTTTTCCCACAGGCGCATCAGGTACTCGAAGTCGCGCTTGACCTCGACGCGGGTGCGGTTGGCGCCGGCGGTGCGCAGGATGACGCCCATGCCCTGCGGCACGTCCAGTTCGCGGGCGATTTCCTTGAGGCGCTTGCGGTCCTGCGGCTGGGTGATCTTGCGGGAAATGCCGCCGCCGCGCGCCGTGTTCGGCATCAGCACCGAATAGCGGCCGGCAAGCGAAAGATAAGTCGTGAGGGCGGCACCCTTGTTGCCGCGTTCTTCCTTGGCGACCTGCACAAGCAGGATCTGGCGGCGCTTGATGACTTCCTGGATGCGGTACTGCTTGCGCGGCTTGCGGACGATCCGGTCCGGAACTTCTTCCATCGCGTCTTCGGCGCCGACCGATTCAATAACTTCCTTCTCACCGTGGTCGTCGTCATCGTCGTCGTCCACGTCGTCGCGGCCGCGACGGATATCGACATCTTCCGAAATCGAATCGGTATCGACCATCGCAGCCATTTCGCCAGGCGTGGATCCTTCGTCGTCGCCGCTGGTCTCGCTGGACGAGGGGACGTCACCTTCGCTCGGCGCATCCTCGGAGGCTGTTGGAGTTTCCTCCGCAGCGGCTTCGACCGGCTTTTTGCGGGAGCGACTGCGCTTCGGCTTGGCTTTCGGCTTTTCGCTCTCTTGTTCCGCGGCCGCTTCGTTCGGGCTGGCTTCGGTTGCTTCCGATCCGGCTTCGCTGACAGGTTCATCCGCCGGGGGCGGAACGGAAGCAATGCCGATATCCGGCTGCTCCTGTTGGGCGGGATCGGTCGCCGGGTCGGCTGCCTCGGCTTCTGCAATCTTGCGCTGGTCTTCCGCTTCCTGCTGCATCAGGGCCTGACGGTCGGCAAGCGGGATCTGGTAATAGTCCGGATGGATTTCCGCGAAGGCCAGGAAGCCGTGGCGATTGCCGCCATAATCGACAAAGGCGGCCTGCAATGAGGGCTCGACCCTCGTTACCTTTGCCAGATAGATGTTGCCGCGTATCTGCTTCTTATGCTGCGATTCGAAATCGAATTCCTCGATCCGGTTGCCGCGAACGACGACTACGCGCGTCTCCTCTTCGTGAGACGCATCGATAAGCATTTTGTCTGCCATTGAAATTCTGCTCCTCGGCGCCGCCGGGAGGGTGCAGTAGAGCCTGCCGCGAGGACTGGGCCGTCATGCAGTACGGTCGTTGCGCCGGATAAATATGCTCCCGTCAGGCGCGGCTGTGACGGCAACCGGAAAGATGACGGGGCTCCTCGCTCCCTCAGTCCTTCCAGGTTCTGAAATTTGTGCCGTGACATCAAAGACCAAACGAGAATGACGATACTATAGGCCCTGAAAAGGCCCGATGAATGTGCTCCGTATGAGCGGTGGGTGGCATGCCACCCGGGATTGTTCCGGCCACCGCCGGATGGATCGAGTATCAGGACAAAGTGTAACGACGGCGGATGACTGCCGGTCTTCGGCGCCAGTTTCCACTGTGGCTGGCGGCCTATCGACAGACTATCCCGTCAACACTTTAACCCTCATTCGCGTTGTATGGTTTATCTGTCACAATAGCAAGGGAAAAGCCAAGTTTGCCATATTCTGGATGGAATTAGCGCTCTTATGAGTGGCATGGAACGGGTGAATGATTCGCGTGTCCGGAGGGGTAAACGCCTTCCGAAGCGGGCGCTTGGCGGCGGATCTTATAGGCAGGTGGCGGGTCTTTGATGCGGGTTTCGAGTTGAGGGCGAGTGTGAAGGCAAGGGCGGTCGTAGCCCATAACGGTCGGCCGAAGCTGGCGTTGACGCGAATCATTCCTGCACTGCTCTTTCTAATGGTCGTTGCAGTCGCCTTGCCGTTGCTGCCGGCGCATGCCTCGACGCAGACCCTTCTGGCATTCAGCGCACGGGTCGCAGGTGACGACGCGCGCACCCGCATCGTAATCGATTTCGAGAAGAAACCGGAATTTTCCGTTCATTATGTCGCTGCACCCGAGCGGGTGGTCGTCGAGTTGCCCGCAACAGCGTTCGGCTTTCCCGCCGAGGATCTTTCGGCCCGTGGGCTCTTCAGGGACATTCGCTACGGTACGATGGACGAATCGAGCGCCCGCATCGTGCTGACGGCGAAGAAGCCGGTTAAGCTGGTGCTCGCCGAAACGCAGCCGAATGAAAACGGCACCTTCCGTCTGGTGCTGGACGCGGAGATGACCTCGAAGGAGATCTTCAGCGACCTCGTGAAGACGCAGGATTGGCAGATGCCGGTCGAACCCGCACCGAACGCCTTGGCCACGGGTGAACAGGACAATGTTTTCACGGTCGCAGTCGATGCCGGACATGGCGGAATCGACGCCGGCGCGACCGGTGCGGCGACCAAGACGTCGGAAAAGACGATCACGCTGGCTTTCGCCAGGATGCTTTCCGAGCGGCTGAACAAGATCGCGGGCATCAAGGCATTCCTGACCCGCGACGACGACACCTTCCTGTCGTTGTCCGAGCGCGTTACGCTCGCTCGCCAGGGACATGCGGACCTTTTTGTTTCACTGCATGCCGATACGCTGGCGCAGAAGGATATCCGCGGCGCAACCATATATACTTTGTCCGACCGGGCCTCCGACCGCATGGCCGAAAATCTCGCGGCGCGCGAAAACCTCTCGGACGAACTCGCAGGTTTCAGCATCCACAGCGGTCCGCCGGAAGTGGCCGACATTCTGCTCGATCTGGCGCGGCGCGAGACGCAGGCCTTTTCCGTCGCGCTCGCCTCGAATGTCGTTGAATCCTTCGAAGGTCAGATCGGTTTGATCAACAACCCGCATCGCTATGCCGGTTTTCAGGTTTTGCGCGCCCCTGACATCCCCTCCGTCCTGCTCGAGTTGGGCTTCCTTTCCAATACCGAAGACGAGAAGCTCCTGCTCGATGAGGCCTGGCGTACAAAGGTCACCGATCGGCTAGCTGACGCCGTGCGACGCTATCGGGACCGGGCGCTGGCTAACGGCGGTTGAGACAGGCTGTTCCGTGGCCTGCCTGCCACAGGACCCTTGGAATGTCTGCGGAACCGCACGGCCTGATCCAAAACGGATGTCGGAGCCCTATTTTACTCACATTCCAGCGATTACTCAGTGGGTGTGAGATGCAATTTATGACGGACGTTTGATCCGCTTCCACCTTGCGTTGCCGCAATCACCGTGCAAAACGCGTCAAACCATGCGATGGTGCGTTTCGTGCGCCGAATGAAAGCTGAACGGTAGCTTCGATATGATCAGATTGATTGGTTATCTCTTTGGATTGGCTTGCGTCCTGTTTTTGGTCGTAGCCGCCGGTGTGGGTATCTACCTCACAGGGATGACCAAGGGATTGCCGAATTACGAGGTGCTGGCGTCCTACGAGCCGCCGGTTGCAACGCGTGTTCACGCCGGCAATGGCGCGTTGATGGCAGAATATGCACGAGAGCGGCGGCTGTTTTTGCCCATCCAGGCGGTTCCCGATCGCGTGAAGGCGGCGTTTCTCTCGGCGGAAGACAAGAATTTTTACAACCACCCGGGCATCGATATTACCGGCCTCGGCCGTGCGATCCTGACCAACCTCCAGAATTTCGGTTCGGGCAGGCGCCCAGAGGGTGCTTCCACGATCACCCAGCAGGTCGCGAAGAACTTTCTTCTGACTGCCGACCAGACCATCGACCGCAAG
This sequence comes from Neorhizobium sp. S3-V5DH, assembly GCF_004343065.1. NCBI lineage: Bacteria > Pseudomonadati > Pseudomonadota > Alphaproteobacteria > Hyphomicrobiales > Rhizobiaceae > Neorhizobium > Neorhizobium sp. S3-V5DH. Next base: position 3,411 of record NZ_SMCL01000004.1, on the reverse strand, counting down.
GTCAAGGAAGCCATACTATCGTTCCGCATCGAGCAGACCTATTCGAAGGACAAGATTCTCGAGCTTTATTTGAACGAAATCTTCTTCGGCCTTAACTCATACGGCATTGCCGGCGCCGCACTGACCTATTTCGACAAATCGGTAACGGAATTGACCACGGCGGAGGCGGCCTATCTTGCCGCGCTTCCCAAAGGACCTGCCAACTATCACCCGTTCCGTCGCGAAAAGCAGGCGCTCGAGCGCCGCAACTGGGTCATCGATCGTATGGCGGAGAATGGTTACATCACCCAGGCCGATGCGGACGATGCCAAGAAGCAGCCGCTTGGCGTCAAGCAGCGCCGTACGGGCACGCATCTCTTTGCATCCGATTATTTCTCTGAAGAGGTTCGCCGCCAAATCATTGAGCGTTACGGCGACAAGTCGCTCTACGAAGGTGGCCTGTCGGTGCGCACCTCGCTTGATCCCGATCTCCAGGTCATCGCGCGTCGGGTCCTCCAGGAGGGTCTCCTGGATTATGACGAACGTCGCGGTTTCCATGGCCCTGCCGCTCAGATCAGCGTGACGGGTGACTGGGGACCTGAACTCGCCAAGCTGCCCCCGCTGCGCGATGTGCCGGAGTGGAAGCTTGCCGTCGTCACCGAGGTTTCAGCCAAATCGGTTTCGATCGGGCTACAGCCTTCGACCGACGCGGGCGGCAAGGTTGATCCTGCCCGCGAGACCGGCGTGATCGCGGCAGACGATATGAAGTGGGCGTTCCGTGATGCCTCCGGCACCCGCAAGACGGCGAAGTCGCCGGACGGTGTGCTGAAGCCGGGGGATGTCGTTTACGTCGAACCGATCAACGAGGCATCTAAGACCTACCGGTTGCGTCAGCCGCCGAAAGTGCAGGGCGGTCTGGTCGCGATGGACCCGAATACGGGCCGCGTGCTCGCCATGGTGGGCGGATTTTCCTATTCGCAATCCGAGTTCAACCGCGCCACCCAGGCGATGCGCCAGCCGGGCTCCTCGTTCAAGCCTTTCGTTTATGCCGCAGCGCTCGACAACGGCTATACGCCCGCGTCGGTCATCATGGACGCTCCAATTGAAATCGTCTCTGGCGGCCAGGTCTGGCGGCCGGAAAACTACGGCGGCGAATCCGCCGGCCCCTCGACGCTGCGCACGGGTATCGAAAAGTCGCGAAACCAGATGACGGTGCGCCTGGCGCAGGACATGGGCATGGAGCTCGTCGCTGAATATGCCGAGCGCTTCGGCATTTATGACAAGATGATGCCCGTCCTGGCCATGTCCCTCGGGTCCGGCGAAACGACGGTCATGCGGATGGTTTCCGCCTATGCCGTGTTCGCCAATGGTGGAAAGCAGATCAAGCCGACCGTTATCGACCGCATTCAGGATCGGTACGGCAAGACGATCTTCCGCCACGAGGAACGGACCTGCGAAGGTTGCAACGCCAATGATTGGGCGAACCAGGAAGAGCCGACTGTTGTCGATAACCGCGAACAGGTTCTCGACCCGATGACCGCCTATCAGATCACTTCGATGATGGAGGGCGTGGTTACACGTGGTACGGCCGCCGGCAAGATCCCGGTCAAGGATCGCCCGGTCGCCGGCAAGACCGGCACCACCAATGACGAGAAGGACGCCTGGTTCGTCGGTTACACGCCGAACCTGGTCGCCGGCCTCTATCTCGGCTTCGACACGCCTGCCCCTCTCGGCAGAGGCGGCACCGGCGGGTCTCTATCCGCTCCGATCTTCGGCAAGTTCCTGGCCGAAGCCGCCAAGCTGACGCCGGCCGAAAAGTTCCATGTTCCGGAAGGCATGCAGTTCGTCGCCGTGAACCGCAAGACCGGCATGGCTGCAATGGAAGGCGAACCCGATACGATCGTCGAAGGCTTCAAACCCGGCACCGGCCCGGCTGACGTCTTCCAGGTCATCGGCGAAGGGGAATACCTGACCCAGGACCAGATCTTCAACAACTCGCCCCAGGCTCAGCAGGCCGTGACTTCGGGCATGCCGGGTCTCTTCTGACCCGTCGATGACGGATAGCCATCGGGCCTGGGCTTTACATCCCGGTCCGGTGCAACTATGTCCTCGGCACCGAGAAACACCCAAAATGAAGAGTGAAAAGCAAGCGCCATGCGTGCGGAAATCATCAATATAGTCGACGAAATCAAGCAGGCCATAAGCCTGCTGAGGAGGCATCTTTGACTGGGATCAGGCGGTAAGACGACTGGACTGGTTGAACAACAAGGCTGAGGATCCCAACCTCTGGAACGATGCGGCGGAAGCGCAGAAGCTGATGCGCGAGCGTCAGCAGCTCGATGACGGCATCAACGGGGTGAAGGCTCTCGACCAGCAGCTTAACGACAACATCGGACTCATCGAACTCGGCGAGGAAGAGGGCGACGAGGCGATCGTCAAGGAAGCCGAAGATGCGCTGAAGGCATTGAAAGTCGAAGCCGGACGCCGTCAGGTGGAGGCAATGCTTTCCGGCGAGGCGGACGGCAACGACACCTATCTCGAAGTCCATTCCGGCGCCGGCGGCACCGAGAGCCAGGATTGGGCGAACATGCTGCTTCGTATGTACACCCGCTGGGCCGAACGTCAGCGCTTCAAGGTCGAACTTCTGGAAGTGCATGACGGCGAAGAGGCCGGCATCAAGTCCGCGACGATCCTCGTCAAGGGCCACAATGCCTATGGCTGGCTGAAGACCGAATCGGGCGTCCACCGCCTGGTCCGCATTTCGCCCTATGACAGCAATGCGCGCCGCCACACATCCTTCTCGTCGATCTGGGTTTACCCGGTGGTCGACGACTCGATCAACATCGATATCAACGAGAGCGATTGCCGCATCGATACCTATCGTTCCTCCGGTGCAGGCGGCCAGCACGTCAACACCACCGACTCCGCCGTGCGCATCACGCATATTCCCTCCGGCATCGTCGTTCAGTGCCAGCAGGAGCGGTCACAGCACAAGAACCGTGCCAAGGCCTGGGACATGCTGCGGGCCCGCCTCTACGAAGCGGAGCTGAAGAAGCGGGAAGAGGCTGCGAACGCGGAAGCCGCGTCAAAGACGGATATCGGCTGGGGGCATCAGATTCGCTCTTACGTGCTTCAGCCCTATCAGCTGGTGAAGGATCTGCGCACCGGCGTGGAAAGCACGGCGCCCGGCGATGTGCTGGATGGCGATTTGAACGAGTTCATGGAGGCAGCGCTCGCACACCGCATCAGCGGCAAGGCGGATGTGGAAGTGGCCGACGTCGACTGACGGTTCGTCTTCACGAGACAAAAAAGCGGCCGGGCTTCAAAACCCGGCCGCTTTCGTTGTGCGCCCAGCATGGGCGCATTCTTGTGGGTGGAAGTCCCACCGTAAGCTGGTCATGGCGAGCGAAGTGAAGCGCAACTGCGGAAGGG